>NZ_CP119146.1 GCF_029167625.1 Streptomyces sp. AM 4-1-1 | reverse complement strand
CCCGCGGAGCGGGATATGACCCGGCAAGCCGGGTCATAGTGAATGAATTGCGCAAGCGCAATTCATATTCCCGCGTAAACGCGGGAATGGAATTCCGTGAACGGAATTCCGGGAGGGAATGCAATTCGCGCAAGCGCTCATTGCGGGCATCCGCGCAAGCGCGGTCGCCTGGGCTGGCAGCAAGGGGAGGTGCATCACGCTCGGGCCTGTGTAGGGCTTGGGGTTCCTGGCCACCACCCCTGCAACGGATGTGACGGGCCGTCGGGTTGTACGGGTGCCGGCCTTGCTGCAGTGACGGGTTTCGCTGCGCTCCACCCTGACCCCTCCCTCACTCTCAGACCCGCCCGGTGACGCTCATCAATGCCCCATCAGCATACAGGACAACCGGCCGCATCGGGTCGAGATTCGGTCATGTATCACCCTGGGGGTGAAAGTTGGCGTGCGGGTGATGCATCACGGACCACGCCTGTGTAGTGTTTGGGTCTACACACCACAACCCCGGACCAACCATTGCGCCCGGGACCTTCCATTCTTATTGCGCGCGGCATTCCGCGAAAAGGAGACCACGGGAATGGCTAGGAAACTGTTTCCTCACCAGATCGAGGCTGTTGCGAACATTGTGCGCGGTCTCGATGTTCCACTGGATGGCATTCCTGTCAATGGCCTGCGCGGACAGGTGCATGCCGCGTGCGGGACGGGAAAGACCACCATTGCCGCGGTGTCGGCAAAGCGGATTGTGCCCAAGGGGCGCATTCTGGTCCTGGTGCCGACGCTGGACCTTCTGACTCAGACGGTCCGTGAATGGCATGAGGCTGGGCACACGGGGCCGGCGGTTGCGGTGTGCAGCCTCACCGATGACCCGGAGCTGTGGAACCTCAAGGTGCGCTCCACCACGAACCCCGTGCAGCTGGCGCTGTGGCACAGCACGGGGCCTGTGACCGTCTACGCCACCTACGCGTCCCTGGGTGTCCTGGCGAAGGCGTTCGAGGGTGCCTACGGGCAGCAGCTGGCCCCGATGGACCTGACGGTGGTCGATGAGGCCCACAGGACAAGTGGCTCGATGGGCAAGGCCTGGGCCGACGTCCACGACCAGGACGTCATCCCCTCCTACCGGCGGCTGTATCTGACGGCCACGCCGCGGATCTGGGAGGAGCGGCCGAACCGTGAGGTCGCGGAGGGGGTGCGTGACCCGCTGCCGCGCGAGATGGCGGCCTCCATGGACGACGAGAAGGTCTTCGGGCCGGTCCTCTACAAGCTCTCGCTGGCATCGGCCGTGTCGCGGAAGCTGCTTGCGCGGTACCAGATCATCGTCCTGGAGCTCCAGGACCCGGTCGTCACCCCGGAGCGGCTGATGAGCGAGGAGCGGCACAGCGAGAGGGTGCGCGGTGAGCGCCTGGGGGCGCTGCAGGCGGCGTTGCTGCACACGATGGCGGAGCACCACCTCCAGACGTGCATCACCTTCCACCATCGGACGATAGAGGCGCAGGCGTTCGCGGAGGGCCTGGAGCGTGTCGCCAAGCGGCTGCACGCTGACCGGCCCGAGAAGTACCCGGCGCGCATCTGGGCGGACTGGCTGTGCGGTGAGCACGTCCCCGAGCGTCGGCGGGGGGTTCTGGGCGAGTTCGGGTCCACGGCGCTGCGGGCTGTCCTGTGCAACTGCCGGGTGCTGGGTGAGGGCGTCGACATCCGGGCTGTGGACTCGGTGGCCTTCCTGGACCCCAAGGGCGCTCCGCACGACATCGTCCAGGCGATCGGCCGGGCGCTGCGTCAAAAGCCCGGACAAGGGAAAGTCGCCTCTTTGATCGTGCCGGTATTCCTCCAGCCCGGAGAGGAGCCGGAAGACATGTTCACCTCCGGATCGTATCGGCCTTTGGTGAAGGTATTGGAGGGTCTGCGCGCTCACGACGAAGAGGCAATCGAATTGCTTGCGATTCCGCAGGAGCCTCAGAAGGACGTCGTGCAGCCGTCCGAGTACATCGGTTCGCCGCCCGAGGAAGGTGAGGACGAATCCCGTCTCTTGCTGCGTTTTGCGGCTCCGCGTGACCCGGTGATGGTCGCGGACTGGATTTCCTTCAACGTCATCGACACCGAGCGCCAGGACTGGGCGCGCGGCTGGTCGGCGCTCAAGACGTTCACGGAGCGTGAGCTTCACGCCCGAGTTCCCTATGGGTACAAAGAGGGCGCGTTTCCCCTGGGGACCTTTGTCGCAGAACAGCGAAGGGCCTACGGGGCGGGGCAGATGACCGGCAGGCGCGCGCAGCGGCTGGAGAAGCTGGGCATGGTCTGGAACCCGGCCGATGAGCGGTTCCAGGAGAACCTTGAGGCCGCCAAGGCGTACTACGCGGACCATTGGACCCTCTGCGCTCCGAGGTCCGCCGCTGCTCTGGACAGGCCGGTAGGGCAGTGGCTGAGCAATCTGCGGCGCCCCGGTGCGCTGGAGGGCCACCCTGAGTGGAAGACCGCGCTGGAGGCCGTGGACACGCACTGGAATCCCGCGTGGCCGCCGGAGTGGCAGCGGCACTACGCCGCGCTGCGGGAGCTGCTGACGGACGAGGACGACCGCTCCGAGGTCTTGCCCGGCTTCACCGTCCACGGCATGGACGTGGGCAAGTGGCTGGCGAAGCAGCGTCAGCACACGGTCTGGGAGGGACTGATAGACGGGCAGCGCGACCTCCTGGAAGCGGTCGGCATCGTGCCGCTGCCCCCGGAGCAGACGAAGCCCACTAAGGCCCCCAAGGCGGCCATGAGCGCCTTCGAGAAGGGCGTAGCGGCCCTGGAGCAGTACAAGGCCCGGGAAGGCTCTGTGAAGGTCCCCAGGGCCCACGTAGAGACGTTGCCGGATGGGTCGGAGGTCAAGCTCGGAGTGTTCCTCAGCAACAGCAAGAGCCGCCGGGCCAAGCTGACCGCCGACAAGCTCGCCGCGCTGGCCGACCTCGGACTCGACTGGGCTGCCTAGCCACGAGAACCTCAGGAGCCCGCCCTCAGCGAGTGGGGCGGGCTCCTGGGTACTCAGCTCGTCACTTCCTCCACGACCCTTGCGGCTCCCGCTCAGGCATACGGCGGGGGTGTCCCAGCTCCCCGCTGGCCGCCTTGGCGAGCCAACTGGTCCACCGGTCGATGAACTCGTCCAGATCCCCGACCGAGAGGGGCGTGAAGGGCCAGGCCACCTGGTGCATGGCCATGCTCGGGCCGACCGCCGCGCGAGCCTCATGGTTGGGATTGAGGGAGAACGGGTCGATCTTCGACGTCACGTTGCGCAGCGGCATGTGCATGAAGGCCGTCTCGAACCACTGGTAACGCTCGGCCGCCTGGGCGTCCGCGTACCAGAGGGAGTGGCTCCGCCCCCCATAGCCCAGCCGGTTTTGCGGGATCGTGAGTCTGATGGTCGCGTGGGCGATCACGTCGAACGGCGCCATCGATTTACCGTGCCAGGCACTGGGGTTGGTCTCCTGGGCGCTGCTGAAGGTCAGATCGGCTTCGGCCACGCGGAGCGTCCAGCCTGCCGGGGCCCTGCGCACCTCGGCCGTGGAGACGATGTTCGTGATCATTGTCAGGAGCTGGTCGGAGATTAGGCTGAGTGATGTGCGGGCGGCGTCCAGGAGGTCCCGGCGCCGCTCGGCTTCGGTGGCTTCTGCTGACGCCTGGCGGTCGGCTTCGGAGCGGCGTGCGGCTTCGGCCCGGTTCGCCTCTGCCAGTGCGGCCAGCCCGCCTGCCAGAGATGCAGTGGGGATGCGGCTCAGTCGCTCTAGTACGTTGCCAGCCGCGGGGCGGCCCTGGGGAGCGCGGAAAAGGCATTCGGTGATCAGCGCAGCCAGCAGGGCGGGTGCGGTGGTGAGCGGCGGTGGAGTGCCGTGGAGGTGCTGGTCCTGGTAGTCGTGCTCGTACGGCCCGGTGAAGGGCGTGATGCCCTCCAGGAGCTCGTAGGCGAGGACGCCCAAGGCGTAGATGTCGCTGGCGCTCGTGGCCCGTAGGTTCTTCCAGCGCTCCGGGGCCATGTAGGCAAGGGTGCCGGCGAACTTATAGGTCTGCTGGGCAGTGGTCGCTTCGGCGTAGCGGGCGATGCCGAAGTCGGCCAGGCACCAGCGGCCGTTGAGAAGCAGGACGTTCTCAGGCTTGAGGTCGCGGTGGACGACCTGGCCGTCAAGGTCGGTCAGGGTCTCGGCGATGTCCGTAAGCACGCGCACGGCCTCGGCCAGGGCGAGAGGCCCGTGCTGCTGCAGGTGTGCCCGCAGGGACTTCTCCGCCCGGGGCATGACGAGTACCCAGTGGTCTTCGTGCTCACCGTTGTCAAGGATCGGCACGATGTTGCGTACGCCATCGAGTTCGGTGAACAGCATTTCCCGTTCTGCGCCAGGCCGCTTCGGGACCATCTTCACTGCGGCGGGCAAGCCGTTGACATCCTGCGCTGCGTAGACGGCGCCGAAGCCGCCTCGCTCCCCGATGGGCTCGCCAACGACCCATTCACGGGCCAGTTTCAATCTCATGAGCACGCGCCTCGCCATCTTCGACCGCTCTGTCTGAATCATCATGCCGGAGCACTCCGACACCCGATCCGCGTTCACTCAAGCGGGCATGCTGAGGAGGGCGTGCCCCTGCCGGCTGCATGACGGTCTGGAGCATTTCGATGAGGCCGTCCCCGCCGCGGAACCTCAGCATGCTGTCGCGCGCGAGTCCGTGGGGCAGCGGGAAGCTGTAAGTGCCAGCTCCGTTGACGGGATGGAGTTAATGGTTCGCCCCTAGCTCAGCTCCGACACCGCGCCACTTGTCACCCTGCTGGACGACCTCGAGTTGTGTGGGGCCCGCAGGTCCACCTCAGCAGGTGAGCAGCCGGGAACGAGCAGCGGGGCCGAGCAGGGTGATCCGGTTCGGCCCCGCTGCTGTGTGGTCAGCCGAAGTCGAGCGTGTCCGGGGGCGGCGCCGACGGAGGCGGCGTCGGGGGCGTGTGGCCCCGCTGGGCGGCCTCCCAGCGCGTGATCAGCTTTTCCTTCCAGCCCTTCACTGGAGGCCAGGGGATGCCCCATTCGGCGAGCGTGGCACGCGTCCAGGCACCCTTTTCTGTGCGGGCTTTTCTGTGCGGGCGGCGTGGATCTCCTCAGGGGATGGCAGTACAGGCATGCGGGATCAACGAACGGCAGGGCGCAGGTGTCACCCACCAGCGCCGACTTCGCCCCCGGTGCCAGCGGCATCGCGCCCCAGAGGCTACACGCGCTCAAGTGCGATGCCGAGGGTCTGGAAGCGGCGGCATCGCACTGGTGTGCGTGTAGCCCCTGGGACCTTGGGCGGCCTCTGCTGGCTACGTGGTGGCCGGGACGGGCTCGGTGCGGTGGTCCAGCCGCGTGTAGAGGGCCCGCACAAGGCGGGCGCGGTTCCGGCCACAACGGGCTCCTCGCACAGAGCACAGCTGCCGCAAATATGAGTGCTCACCCGTGACGGATTCAGGATCATGGGGGCATGAATAGCGAGGACGCCCCGGACGCAGAAGACGGCGATGAAGAATTCGGCCAGGAAGCGGAGCCTCACCAGGGCCGTGGCGCCAACTACGACCTGTCCGGCTTCATGGAGTCGATCAGGCAGATCTCGGCCTGGCAAGACAAGATGTTGGAGCCCGCCCGCCGCCACATCCGACAGATGGAGTCCACCCGCCGGACCATCGAAAGTGTCATGGGACCGGGCAATACGGCCTACCAGGCTGCACTGAACGCCCAGCGCCATTACCGGGCGATCGCTGAGCCCATACTGGCACTGCAGAGCGATCTGAGGGACATCTACGACTGGCACGGCCGCATCAATGACGTCGTACGCAGCGTGTCGCTTCCCCGCACGCTGCTGGACCAACTCGCAGCGACAGCAGCCCTTTTCCTGCCTGCCAATCTCGTCGGCCTGGAAGCTAAGGACCTCTACACGATTCTGGAGATGGGTGAGGACGACGGGCTGTCCCTCGCATGGGCACCCCGGGCCGAGATCGTCAAAGCCCTGTTCCCTCTCAAGGAGCGCCAAGAGCGTTATGCCCTCCTGGGCGAACGCCGCGACGACGTTCTCGACGACGTCGACGCCAGCCTCCAGAGCGTCACCCATCCTGAGCTGACCGGCATGGTCGCCATCCTGAGCACTGCCACCCGCACCGCGCGGGCCGGCTTCGATGAGGGCGCCCAAGCCCTGGCGGGCAATGTGCTCGAGACCGCGATGAAGAAGCACGGCAACGCCTGGACCCGGCGTTCCTTCCCTCAGGTGACCTACCCGCCGAAGGCCGGACACCACGGCACCATCGGCAGTGCCCTGGGCGACGCGGACGATTGGGGCGATCTCACTCTGCGGCAGTTCAAGCACTACCTGGTGCTCGCGGGCATGCGAAACGCCTTCGGGCCCGGTGCCACCCAGGACACCTTCAACCGCCACCTTGGAGCACACCAGGCTTCGCCCGACGCCTACCGTCCGGAGTTCGTTCTGCCGGCAATCCTCCTCGCCCACGCCTTGCTGCGTGCGTTGGACCAGGACCTCGATCGCCCCGACGAAGAAGAAGACGAGGCGTAGCTGCTTTGAGTCTCCGGGCGCGGACGCAACGTTCTCAAGGGGTGCCCGACCCATCGGGCCGTCGGGTTGTGTGGCGGCCGGGACGGGCTCGGTGAGGCGGTCAGCCGCGCGTAGAGGGCCCGCACAAGGCGGGCGCGGTTCTGGGCACAGCGGGCCGTTTCTTCGATCGGGGTGGAGAGGCGGCCGTCGGCTTCGCGGAGGACGACTTCGGCGAGGGCGCCGTGGCCGTCGCTCTTGGGCAGGGCGGCGGCGTGGCGTCGGACGTCGGCGGTGAGAGCGCTGGCGTGGCCGGTCAGTTGGAGCACGATCTGTTCGTAGTCGCATGGGGAGGTCTGGGTTCTTCCACGCGAGGACGGCGGTGACGAGCGCTTCGTACGGTGCGCGGTCCAGAGGGAGGCCGGCGTAGACCTGGCCGTGAGGGTCGTGGAACTCGGTGTGGGGTGTCATCACTGTCTCGCCGCGTCGTCCTGGTCGCCGTCGTCGGGGGCGGCGAGGGTGGTGGGGTACGAGGAAGCGGGCGTAGCCGCGGTCGCGGGGCGTGCCAACCAGGGAAGGCCAGCCGAATACAAGTCCTCCTGGACCTGGCGCATGCCGCCCTGGTGCAGGCGGCACCCTCACACACCATAGGTAACAGCACCTGAGAACATCCGTGTGGTCGGACCGGCGATCACTCCTCGCCGGTCCGGCATTCCCATCCGCCCAGTGTGGCGGCGGGCACCGACAAGCTGGTGCAGAACGGCAGTAAATCAGGCGCGCCCGGGCGCCTCGGCCGGCCCGAAGCAGTACCTCCACAGGCCCCTGACCGGCAATGATGTCGCGCGCATAGTGGTAGGCGGCCTCGGCATCCTGGGTAGTCCTGAGCGTTCCCCGAACCCTTTTCGTGGCCTTGTCGCCGAACTGGGCCCCACTCTCGAGCAGACCGCGCACGACACTCCACTTCGAGGCGCGAGGCTTGGCGGCCCTCGTCCGGTCGGTGATACGGCGGGCACGGTTCTGGGCCATGGTCGACTCCCTGCTTCGGGGTGGAGTGGTCGGCTGCCGGCCTTAACTCCCGGAGCTGGCGGTCGGCCAAGAATCGGCAGAAGACCACCTCCACCAGTGACAGGGCGATCTTCGGGCCTCGACAGAGCGAACGGAATCCTGATCATCAGCCGTTGGCCTTGGGAAACCTGGTGAACCCCAACCGGCCTGCTGACAGGATCGTGAGCATGCTCATCACCCCGAGGCCCGGCGCTCACTCCCAGAACATCCGCGACGCGCTCAGCAGCGCTCACCTCGCAGCTGACAACCTCCGCAGTGCGCACAACACCAGTACCTACCACCGGCTCCTGCAGTACCTAGAGTGGGCCACGGACGCCTCGGGCACCCTGCGGCACCAGATAAGCGACGGGGACATCAGCCGTCTGATCCTGACCCGGCGGTACGAGGTGCTCCTCGGCAGCTGCGGCACCCTCGCTGGGAGCGACCAAGAGCGCCTCGTGAACGGCCTAGTGAACCTCGAGCTCGCTGAGCGCGTCGCCGATCTCGGCGCCGCCGTACAGGCCTTGGACGACCGGTTGCGCCACTGGTTCGGCCAAGAGGTCTTCGTGGTCGCCGACTCCAGCTTCTACTGCCACAACCCAGAAAAGCTCGAGGGCATCGACCTCCACACCATCCTCGACCTGCGTCCCGACACCAGCGTCCGGCTGCTTTTCCCCATCACAGTCGTAGACGAACTCGATGGGCTCAAGGAGACGAGCAAGCAACATGGCCGCTGGCGGGCCACTCACACGCTCGGCCTTCTGGACGGGCTACTGAACGGTTCAACGTCTGGGGTCTGGCACAGAGCGGCGACGTTCCAGGATGAGAGCGGGCTTTCGAACGTCCGAGGTGACGTGCACGTCGAGATCGTCCTTGACCCGCCCGGGCACGTGCGGCTCCCGATCGCGGACGACGAAATCATCGACCGGGCTGTGCACATTCAGGCGTTGGCGAACCGGGAGGTACACCTGCTGACCTGTGACACCGGTCAGCACACCCGCGGCCGGGCCGCCGGCTTGAAAGTCACCAAGATCCCCACGAAGGACCCGGGACCGGAGCCGGACAAGGAAGGCGCGGGTTGGCCCGCGAACGGTACACACGCAAAGCGCCGCGAACGCCTGGCCGCCGGAGGCAAGGAGGGCCGCGAGAGCTGAGCGGCGTCTACTGCTGGGCTGGAACCGCGGCCTTCCTCCAGGGCGCTGCGAGGTCTCCCAGGGTGTCGAGCATGAGTTGGCACCAGGTGATGGCCGCATTGGCAGCCAGTTGGGCGTGACGGATTCCAAGGTTGGGGGGGTGCACTGGCCTGGCCGTGCCCAGTGCCGTATCCGCGGTTACGGAGTTCCGCTACACCGACGGCAATCGAGGCCACGCCACCGAGGATCTTCTTGACCGCGTCGGTGCCATCTGGGCCGGGAGTCACGGACGAGGCGTCAAGATGGAGGGCCTTCTGGGCCTGCTTGACGAGGGCAGGCACCTTCGTGTACTCATCGAAGGCAATTCCCCGTTCTCGGAGTACGGTCTTCGCGGTTGCCTCGATCAGCTGCTTGGCGCTTCCGATCGCGGCGGCTGGATCGTCTGCGATGGTGCGGCTGACCCGTTCAAGCTCCGCGAGGATGCCCGACGGGTCGGTCAGCTTCTCCAGGTGCCCCGTGGAGACTGGTCGGCGTAGCCATGAGATCCGTCCACGTTCGTCGACGCTCAGGCTGTCGCGTTCCAGTTTGACGGTGACTTCCTCTAGCCAGTTGCTCTCCCAGCCGCTCTGTCGGTAGTAGCGGATGAAGTCCTCGAAGACGAGAAGAGCACGGGAGACCTGGGCGTAGTCCGTCCAGTCGACTGCAGCGGCGTACGTCTCGAAGGTGATGCGGCGCACGCTGGTGTCGTCGTAGTTCAGTTCGTCCTCGGGAACGGGGGCGAAATTGTGGTTCTGCCAAGCCTCGGCCACGAGGCGCACCGTCATGTCGGTCGCCAGCGACCGGAACTCGTTTCGGGTAGCGCGGCTGACCAGGTCTCTGCGGTACGACGACATGTTCAGACGATATGGCGGACCACTGACCTTGGAAGCGGAATTTCCCGGCTCATGCCCCGTCTCTCCGTCGATTCCTGGGAGGTGGCCAGTCCCGCGGCGGCTGTTGCACGAGCGGCAGAGCGTGCGCAGGTTCTCCATACCGTGTCGGCCGCCTGCCGACTGGTGCTGTATGTGATCGATGCTGAGATCGTCCTCGGAACCGCAGGCAAGACACCGGAAGCCGTCGCGCCTGAGCACAGCTATTCGCGTTGTCTGACGGGGTCGTCGCGGAAGGACCTCATGAGCGCAGCAGCCGCAGATGAACGCCGGGACGAAGGACGGGTCGTCATATGCACGCGGATCGGCGTAGTATTCGTTGGGATCGTCCGGCACCTCATGGCATCCGCAGGTGCATCCTGGGAGCCGTACGTAGCTGGTGTACGTGTCCTTGTCACTCACTGCGCCAGCCTAGAGGGACCTTGGAGCGGAGCATCGCGGCCCTGGCGCAGGACCGGGTGAAAGCGGCGGAGACGGAGCCAGGCATCGTGCTGTGCGCCTGTCTGCAGCCGTTCCAGGAGCGCCGCCCGTCCGCCTGGCACGATGCGCAGCATGAACCTCATGCCGGAGCTGAGCCGTCAGGCTTTGGCCGCCCGCGGCTTTCGTGGCTTCGTGCCTTTCCGTGACCTGCCCGTCAGCGATGTGCCCGCCGGGCACGGGGTCTATGTAGTGATCCGCATGGCCGTCGCTCCCCCGGCGTTCCTCTCCTCCAGCTCGGCCGGACATCTGAAGGGTCGCAACCCGTCCGTGGCCCCCTGCAAGCTCGCCGATGCCTGGGTGGACGGGGCGACGGTCGTCTATGTGGGCAAGGCTGGAGGCCGCAACGGGTTGCGCCAGCGGCTGACCGCGTATCGCCGGCACGGAACCGGTCAGCGAGCCGGGCACTGGGGCGGCCGCTACATCTGGCAACTGGCCGATTCGGACACGCTGGTCGTGGCTTGGCGGCCGACGCCGCACGCGAGTAAGGCGGAGCAGGCCCTTCTCGACGAGTTCAAGATCATCTACCACGGTGCACTGCCTTTCGCCAACCTCAGGAACAGCACCCGCAACAGGTAACGCCGGGGAAACTGGCTAAGGCCTCCCCGTCCCTCGCGACCGAGTCCGCCGTCGTGCCCGGCGCCGTGTGTGTGCATCTGTCGCAGTGCAGCACTGCATCCGTCTTCATAGTGCTGCGAGGAGGAAGGTCAGCAGTGCCAGGGAGAGGGTGGCGCTGCCTGCGAAAGCCAGGGCACCCCGTAGCAGGGCGCCGGCGTAGGTGGCTCCCTCGATGCGGGCAAGCTTGCCGGCCGCTGCTCCTACAAGGGTGCAGAAGATCGCAACGACTGCGAGCAACAGGACCAGGAGCATCAGGTGGCTGGATGAGGTGTTCATGGCTTCTTCCCGGGACGCTTGACGAGGTGACACCGAGGAATTTCTCGGTTTCGGTGTTCGCCGGGGTTCGGGGTGAACAAAGATGAACGAAGGCGGTCGCCCTGCAGGACGGAGAAGCGGGACATGGGGGACGTGGACGAGGATCCGTTGGCGGAGCTCGCGTCTCGGCTGCGTACCCTCAGGGTGCAGCGTGGTTTGCAGATGGGTGGGTTGCAGCAGAGGACCGGGCTGGGGCGGACAACGGTCAGCCAGGCACTGAATGGTCAGGCGTTGCCTTCCGAGGCCACGCTGGTGGCCCTGGCCAAGGCGTTGGGTGCAGATGTGGAGCCTCTGCTGGCCTTACGTAACGCCGCCTCCCCCGTGCCGCAGGCACGCAGGAACTATCCGCAGCTGGTTAGGGCAACGCGGCTGAAGGCACAGCCTTCGTTCGAGGAGCGGTACCTCCGTTACGTGGCGGAGCGGCATTCCCAGCTGACGGTCGTGGGGCTGGATCTGAGTCGGCCGGAACGTGCGCGTTGGCCACTGGACGCGGCTTACTTGAGCTTGGAACTGGCGGAGCGGCCGGAAGACTGGCTTGCGGGCAATGAGGAAGCCAACCGGCCGTCCGTCGTCGTGAAGCGTGCGGAGCACGCGTTGGCCAACTGCCGCCGAGTTCTTCTGCGAGGACTCGCGGGCAGCGGAAAGACAACACTGCTGCAGTGGCTGGCTGTCGCGACGGCACGCAATGAGCTGCCGGAGGAACTGGCGGACTGGCGGGGGCGCGTACCTTTCGTCCTGCCACTGCGGACGCTGGTGAGGCGTGGCCCGCTTCCTGAGCCGCACGATTTCCTGTCTGCGGTCGGCACCCCCTTGGCCGCATCACAGCCTGAGGGCTGGGCCGATGCTGTGCTCGACAGGGGGGAGGCACTCGTCCTGGTCGATGGCATCGACGAGGTTCCTCAAGAGCACCGCGGCGCCACGCGGGACTGGCTCGAGCAGCTTCTTGCGGCCTACAAGGACGCACGCGTCGTGGTCACCACACGTCCGTCCGCTGTCCCGGAAGGCTGGCTGGCCTCGTCGCACTTCACCGAACTGTCAGTGCGGCCCATGAGTGCGGCCGACACCGGAGTCTTCGTTCACCGGTGGCATACCGCAGCCCAGCACAGTTCTACGACCGAGACCGAGCGGGCACAGCTACATGATCTCGAGACAGCGCTCCAGGTCACCGTGCGTGCGCAGCGCGATCTGGCGCAGCTGTCCAGCACACCCTTGATGTGTGCCTTGATTTGCGCGCTGCACAGGGACCGCCGCGGTCATCTGCCTCACAGCCGCATGGAGTTGTACGAGGCAGCGCTGTCTATGCTGCTCGTGCGCCGCGACCTCGAGCGCAGCATCGATGACCCGGAAGGCATCCAGCTCACCGAACACCAGAGCGTCCAGCTACTGCAGCGTCTGGCTTACTGGCTCATCCGCAACCGCCAGACCGAGATGGAACGAGCCACTGCGCTGGCCCTGATCGGCGACGCGCTGCCAGCCATGCAGGCCGTGGCCGAACAGGGCACCCGCGACCAGGTTCTAACACACCTGGTCGGCCGCAGCGGGCTCCTGCGCCAGCCCACGGCGGACACCATCGACTTCGTCCACCGCACCTTCCAGGACTACCTCGGGGCCAAAGCCGCCATCGAAGCCCACGATTTCCCTACCACCCCGGCCGGTAACACCTACTCGTACGCCGTCGAGACGGGCGAGAACGGCGAGGCGATCTACGACCTGTCCCGCGTCCTCCAGGACGGGGTGTTCCCCATCGGCACGATCGTGGTCCACCCGAACTGGGAACTGTTCCCGAAGACCGAGGGTCTGCTGAACGTCCAGTTCGGCAAGGGCAGCGCCACCGACCGCCACGAGCGGACCGACGCCCCGAAGCTGGGCGACATGGAGCTGCCGTACGTGGTCGGCAGCCACCTGGTCAACCCGGCCGACCTGACCGCCGAGACGGACAACGGGAACGCGCCGCTGCTCAAGTTCCGCAAGCGGATGCTGGGGGCCGCCTTCGAGACCAGCGCCCCGGCCGAGAACGCCAGCCCGGAGACCTTCGAGAAGGTCCGCGACCTCGTCACCGGCCTGATCACCACCTACCAGACCGACAAGGCCACCCCCGCCCGCCAGGCCACCTACACCAAGTTCCTCAACAAGCAGCGCGCCGAAGCCACCCAGGCCCAGATCAACAAGCTCGACGACAAGGCACAGGCACTCGCCTTCATGCGCGCCGAACTGGTCGAGAAGCTGAACGGCTACAACGCCGCCTAACCCCCCAACAACCCACGGGGGCACAGACCCCCACCAAGGGCCGCCCCACCCCCCACACCCCCTCCAAGGGCCCCCAAGGGCCCGCCCGCGGCCCTGGGAGACACCAGACCAGGGCCGGGCGGCCCTGCCCTCCAAGGGCCGCCCGCGCCCGCCACAGGCCCGGCCCCAGCCCCCCTCACCCCACTGGGGCCGGGCCGCCCCCACCGCGCATCTCCGCGCCGCCCTCACAAGCTAGGAAAGTGGGACCGATGATGAACCGCAGGATCAACCGCCGAGCCGGGATCTTCCTGGGTGCCCTGCTGGGTGTCTCCGCAATCGTCCTCACTGTGTTCAGCTTCAAGATCTCCATGGATGCTTCCCGCGCGCTCTCGAACCCCGCCGCCGAAGCTCACGCCGTGCCCCGTTGCCGGTAACGGCTTACACCCGTTACCCACCGAGAGGACCCCTGATGACTGACAGCAAGATCACGGAGTTGCTTGCCCGCGCAGCGAGTGGCGACGCTGAGGCCGCCGCCGCGTTCGTGCGAGCGCGAGCACTCCGCCTCTACGCGGCGGGACACGTCAGCGCCAGCGGCCGGGCGGCTGCACGGCGGATGCTGCGGCGAGCTTCGTAGTCTCGCGTGCCGCGCCTCACCCGGCGCGCCCCCGGCCCTTGCGCGCCCCCGCTCAGCGTTTCGCTGGGCGGGGTCGCTTGCGTTCCGCAGCCCTCGGCAATCTGCTCAACTCACCGGCCCTCTCGAACCCGTCTCGGCTCTCTACCTCGTACTCACGGTCCCTGGGGCTTCCCGCTTCCGTTCTCCGTTCTCCCTGTCTGTCTCAGTGCTTCGTGGTCTATCTGTGTCTCGTCTGTCGTTGTCTGCTTCGGCTGTTCCTCTACCTCTTCGGCTCTTGTGCTCCTCGGCTTCTTCCTCTCGCTTGCTGTTGTGGTTCTGGTTGCTCCCGTTGTTCGCTACTCCTCCTTCCCTCGCTCCTTCCGTCCTGCTGCTCTCTCGTCCGTCTCGCTTCCTCCTCACTCCTCTGCCGGCTTCCTCCTTCCTGTCGTTCGTCTGTAGCACTTCGCTGGTGTCCTCAGTTCCCTTATGGGTCTTATAGAGAAGTAGTCGGCGCGCACCGGCCCCCTTGACCGTCCCGCTGAAGTGCAGTTTTCCCTGTCGAGTGCGCAGCGTGGGGGCAAGTTGTGGGGCAAGTCGAAGGGCAAGCTGTAGAGCAAGTTGTGGCGCATGTTGTAGGGCAAGTTGTAGGGCAGGTTGCCTTTTGGAGCCCTTAGTGGGGTTGAGTCGCACCGTTGGGGGGGTGATTTCTCCCCCCTGTGGCATCTACGTGGGGGAGAGAAATCACCCCCCTCTGGCTAGTGAGTTCTACAGGAGGGGGGAGAAATCTCCCTCCGTCAGGGGGGGGGAGATTTCTCTGTTGCCGTGGGGGGAGATTTCTCCCCCCACTTGGCCTTGGGGGGAGAAATCACAGTCCCTTGGTGCGTGCCCGGGGCGGGGCGCCGGCGCAGGTCGGGCGTGCCACTCAGCGCCGGCAGTTGTGCGGTCTTGGACGCGGTAGGGTCATGCTTCCTGCGGCGTCAGGGCGGTGGCTGGCGCGCTGTCGGGGGAGCGCCCGTCGAGGCAGAGTTCGCGGTAGCCGGGCGGGTAGGTGAAGCCGTGGCCCTCGCAAGTGGCGCAGTCCGGGGCGTGAGCGGTGGGAGTGCCAAAGCAAAGGACCGGTTCCTGGTGGACCGGGGTGTAGATGTCGTCGCCGTGGTGCTCCCAGGTGAGCACGGTGAGGACTTCACCGGTGCCGTAGCAGTCTCCTGCGCAGTCACGGGGGTGCGGGTCGTCGTCCTCCTCCTGGTCGTCGAGGTCGCGGAAGGCGTCGCGGAGGTAGGCGCGGGGAGGGAGGTCAGTCAGGGCGGCCCGGCGGTCGAAGGTCCGCAGGACGTGGCCGGCGTTGGCGGCGGCCGCCGCTGCGGCGCTGTCGGCCGGTGCCGCGGAGGCGGCCCAGTCGAGAAGGAGTCCGCGGGTCATGACGTGTCGCCGTTGCTCGCTGGCCACGTCGACGGCGTGGAAGCGGGAAGTGAGGCCGAGGTGGGCCCAGGCGTAGGCGTCGAGCATGTGGCGCACCATCCGCGGGCCGGATCGGCGGAAGGGGCGCTTGATCGGCCGAGACTCGTCAGCGGGATGGGGTGCTCGGCATGCGTCGCCGTGGGTGTGGTGATGGAGCCGGGCGTACTGGGCTCGCAGGTGGTCGAGACCGTCGTTGGGGTGGTCATGGAGGGCCAGGCCGTCGACCTCGCGGAGGGCGGCGCCGTGGTCGCGGGCGGCTTCGTAGAGGTCGGGGTCTCGGGTGCGCAGGGCTAGGACGTCGATGAGAGCGCCGGCGTGCAGGAGCTTGAGGCGGCGCAGGGCAGGGACGGTGTTGCTGTCGGGGTCGTGTTCGAGAGTGTCGGTGAGGCGGTAGTGCGCCCACCGCGCTTCAAGGATGAGTCGGGTGACGGACGGTCGTTCGTCCTGGTACGCCTTTACGGCGTGTTCGGGGTGGTAGCCAAGGGGCACGAGGATTCCCTTCAGGGTGATTCTGGCGGGTGTGCTGGGCCTCGTCGGCCCACGCTTCAGCAGGGCGTTGCAGGCGAGGGCAGGATGGCGTCGGTCAGGCGGTGAAGGCGTTCGTCCTGCGGAGCTGCGGTCTTGAAGACGCGGTGCGCGGCTCCGGCGGGGGCGTGGGGCAGTGCGAAGACGCGGCCGCGGTCGAGGACGGCGAGGAGGCGTGCGGCGTGGTGTTCGCATGCGTCGGCGCCGGCGTTGTCCGCGTCGAGCACGGTGACGGTGGCGGGGCCGGCGCAGGGGGTGTGATCCGTCGGGAGTGCAGCGGGGCATCGGTCCTCATCTGGTGGGGTGGGTGAAGTGGCTGTGGGGTGGAGGGCTGGGGAGGGTGGCGGCTAGCGCCGTTCTTCGTCGAGGAGGTGTCGCGTGTCCCCAGGGGTTCGGTTCCGGAACCGGGCGTCCGTGTGCGATGTCCCGGAGGCGCTCGCGGCGGCGTTCCTATACGTAGCCGCGGCAGTGCAGGGGGTTGTGCTGGGAGGTGGGCCAGGCCGAGGCTGTGACGCACCAGGGGCAGTGCGGTCGCCGGGGCAGGCGCCGGCTGACGGCGAGAGCGGGCAGGGTGACGGCGGCTCCGAGGACGGTTCCGAGAACGAAGGGGTGCATCTGGTGTCTCCCACGGATGATGCGGGGCCACCGGATGGTGGCCCCGCATCGGAGGTAGTCGGAGCGGGTGTGCTGGGGGTCGGTAACTGGTCGCGTGGCAGCGGATCGCCAGGGAAGAGGGTCAGTCGTGACTCACCGGGGCTCCGTGGCGTCGGTCCTCGTTCCGTTTCGATCACCACCAGTGTCGGAACAGGTAGTCACTGCGCGGGAGTTCGCCGCGTCGGATGAGATCGGCGAGGATCCGCTTCAGCGACGGGGAGAAGGCGCGATCGGCGAAGAATCGGCTCTCGAATACGGCGTTCTCAAGGTCTTGCGTTTCAGGCGGGTTCGCCTCGACAGTGGCTGGCGTGTGCTCGTCAGCGACGCGGATACTCAGCCAGTAGTCCAGCTCGGTCATGCCGGTCTTGACGACGCTCTCACCGATGCGGGAGTCCCAGCCCAAGTACAGCTCGGCGTCGTCGAACTGTTCGAGTGCCTCCTCGTAGTCCCCGTCGGAGGCGAGTTCGTACAGCTTCACGCTGTCATTACCGATGTGCTCGTCGTCCCACTGGCATCCGCGCAGCGAGCTGTACGGCTTGCCGTAGACGCGCTCGGCGATGGCTTCGATCGGGATGTATCCGTTCTCGGCCGTTGCATGATCAGCGTGTGGCTCCAGCATGTAGATGCTGAACGACGTGTACTCCGGTTCACGGGGCATGACGAATACTCCTGATAGGGGTCGAGGTCTCCGGGGTCGGTCAGATGTGGTCGTGGAGATCGGTGTCGTTGTAGGTGGTCTCGGAGACCGTGACCCAGCCGGTTCGGTCGCCGTCGCGGAGCTGGAGCTCCCACTTGCCCAGTTGCCAGCGCTGGCCGGTCTGCTTCCGGCCGACGTGGTGGCGCTGGCACTGCTTGGTGGGCTGGCTGCTGCCGTCTGTGGTCGAGCCGGAGGAGTCGGGCCTGGCGGTGCCGGAGGTGCCTCCGTTCGTGAGCGACTTGCCGGGCGGGGTGCCGCCGGACGAACCGCCGGAGCCGTCGGGGGTGGTGTCGTTGTTCTTCTTGCCGGTGCTGCCCGACGAGCTGGACTTGCCTCCGCTGGAGCCGCCGATGCGGCCCGCGAAGGCGGTGGTGGTGAACGAGCTGGTGCGGATGGTCGAGCAGTCCTGGCGGTACACGTCCTTGTACTCGGGGGTCCAACGACCGGCGTAGCCGCGCTTGTCGATGACTTCGCCGTGCTCGATGGGCTCGTTGGCGCAGCCGGTGAGGGCGAGGAGCGCGGCGGCCGCTATAGCGGTGCCGAGCGTCAGGGTGCGGGGCGTGGTCACGGTGGACTCCAGGAAGGGTGTGTGGGTGCGCTCATCTGCTACAGGTGTTGTGCGCGAGCGGCGTGTGACACAGAGGCGGAACCTTCTCCGTGAAGATCACAGTACACAGTGAAACATGAATAGGCAACGTTCGCTTGATGAGGATGTGACTCTGCGCTTCACCGTGAGACGTTGTTGGAACTGCCCGGTTGTGAGCGCGCCTGAGCGCTGAGCGGGCGATCGCGGGCGTCAGCGCATGGACTGGATGATCCAGGCGAGCAGGCAGACTGCGGCGATGGCCGCCCACATGCGCAGGGCGGCCGGATCCTTGGCGACTGGCTTGGCGTTGGACTCGAACACCTCGGCTGTCGGGATCATGCCGGGATGGTCGCTGTCGCGGTGCTCGTCGCGCTTGGCGGAGGCCTGCTCCTTCGGTAGCCACCCGGTCGTGACCCCGCACGGGCCGCACTCATACCGCCATGCCACCGTGGGCTCCCCTTCCACCGGTCCTTTCGGATGTGGTTCGACGGTACCGGGCGGCGGCGCACTGCGGGAGGAGAACAAGCCGATAAGGCCCGTTAGATGAGGTCGGTAGATGCTTCTACCGTTGGGATAGATCCGCAGGTCAGACGGTCGTAGATGTGACCGATAGATGGCCGGCGGGGCCCCTGTGGGGGAGGGGAGAGGCAGCTGGCCGAAGGAGGTTTCGGGTACCCGGGAGCTCCCTCTGGGCGGCGGCGAGGGGGCTCCCGGGTGCAGGGGATCAGTCGGCGTCCGCGGGGGCCGCGAGGAAGGCGACTTCGGGGGGTGGGGCGGGCGCCCCGACAGGGGGCGCGGCGGGGGCGTTCGGGGTGAGGTCGGGGACGAGCTGGGCGGGGATCCGTAGGGCTCTGCCGAGGGCCTGTTCGAGGTTCTCGACGTGCACCCCGAAGTAGTTCCTCCCCTGGATGCCCATCTGGGTTCGGACGGGGATGCCGAGGGACTTGCACTTCTGCCTGATCATGGGTTCCGTCCAATCGGCCAGGAATCTCTCCTGGTGGATCCGCTTGAGGAGGGTGTCGGTGTGGACGCCCTTGCGGCCCTGGCGGACGGCGAAGGCGACGCTGTGCTCGATGAACACTGCGAAGGCGGCATCGGCTTCGGCTGAAGTGACCTGCGCCGGCGTCGTTTCGGGGTCCTGCTCCCCCGGCTTTTCATGATCGTTCTTGGTGGCGCTCCCCTGCGGCTCTTCCGCCGCGGCAGTGGCGTGTGCGACTTCCAGGTCCTTCACCGTGCGGCCGGCCGACAGACCGGTGCGAAATGGCGACGGTCGTGACGACGACGAGACCGGCTGCGCCGTAGACGTACCAGAGGCCGGGATGCTTTTCAGTGAAGTAGAGAGCGATGTAGCCGCCAAGGCCGAGTGCACCGAGGCGGACGAGGAACCCGCCTCGCTCTTGGTCGCCGGCGCGCAGCCAGGCGCCGACGTAGCGCAGGGCGACCATGGTGGCGCTGGCGACGACGGGCACCTCGCGTACGAACGGGATGTGCTCCACCCTGATCGTCCGCCGTTTCTGCTTGGAGGTGTTCGTCGTGTCTGACTTCCCGGTCATGCGCCCACCAGGGACAGTCCGGCAGTGGCGACGGCAACGACCGCCCGCCAGATGGAGCCCTGCGCGGCGGCCATGGCGGCTGCGGTGAGCATCCCCCACAGGGCGCCGGTGAACGGCACGATGGGGGCGAAGGCGGACAGCACGAGCAGGATGATCACCACGGCAGTCATGCCGATGGGTCCTAGGTCGGGGTTCGCGGCGATCTGGCGCGGGATGTCCTGGACAGCGGTGCCGAGGTCGTGGGGCCAGGAGTCGGCACGCAGGAAGGCGAGCTCGGCGAAGAAGCCGATGGCCTGGGCCGGTCCCCGGGCCAGCTTCTTCTTCCCCTTGCCCCAGATGCCGTAGATGAGCGTGACGATCAAGATGATGCTGACGGCGGTGGCGGACATCGGGCCGAGGGCGCTGGTTCCGGCCCCGGCGGCGAGCAGGCTGGTCACGGGAATCCTTAAAAGGTGGAGGGCAAGAACAGCAGGACGGCGATGCCGGCGGAGGCGACCGGGATATGAGTGAGGAAGCGGACCGCGGCGCAGAACGAGGGCAGCCGGTACAGCCATCTCTCCACGAAGGCGGAGATGCCGCCGCCCACGACTGCGGCGAGCAGGATCACGCCGCCACCGACGATGAACGGGGTGGACGGCTCGTTGCTGCTGGCGGCAGCGTCGTGCATGACGGCGAGCGTCCACTGAGGCAGCCCGGCGTCCCACTGGGCGGTGAACACGCCCCAGCTCCAGGCACCGGCGGTTGCGGCGGATCCGTTGTGGAGGATGAACCGCTGCAGCGGTGTGAGCGACGCCCACCAGGCGGTGAGAGCTGCGGTTGCGGCCCGGCCCGGTCCTCTCCCCTGCAGATGCCGACGGCTCCTGGCCAGTGCCGTAGTAGTGGTTGTGCACCTCGTAGGTGTCCGGGTCCGATGCCTGCGGATCGGCGCTCTTCCGTACGCGGAACCAGTCGGGCCCGTCGCCCTCCGCATCCGCGGCGGCCGGGTCTTCGGCCTGGTCGTCGCCCTTGCGCCGGCGCCGAGAGATGCGAGGCGGCCAGGCGCTCTTCGCCTGCCCGCCCGTGGACTGCGACTCCGATGGCCCGGCCGGGTCAGGTGTGGCGTCCTGATTCTCGGCGGGCATCGGCCCGTCGGCCGGGGCCTGCTGCTGCTGGAGGTCCGTCAGGTCGATGGTCTGCCCGGGAACGGGCAGCCGTCCGCCGGGCGACATCGAGATCCGGCGGGTGGCACCGGCGGAGTCCAGGGCGTGGTCGGGGCGGGCAGCGCCTGGCTCGGGCTCCTCCTCGACAGGCTGCTCGGCGTGGCCGAGCGGCCGGACACCGATACGGGTCAGCAAGCGGCGCAGTTGCGTCTCGTCGTCCGGCGTGCCGCTGTCCGTCTCCGGGGTCTGGGGCGGTTCGTTGTCGGGGGTGCGGGAGTGGGCCCGGCTGGTCCGGCCGCGGGTGGAAGGGGTCGTGCTCACTGCTCGCTCCCTTCGTGGGAGGCGGGGCGTCGCACGAGGGCGAGGCGGGGCCGGCCGTGCTGCGGGGCGGCGGCGGATCGGGCCGGCCGGGCGGCTGTTGCCGGGCGGCGGGCCGGGGCGATGAGGGCGAGGGCCTCGTTGACGTGCTGGTCGAAGGTGGTGGCGGGCATGTGTGGTCCTCACGGTCGTGCTCGCGGGCAGCCCTCCTGGGCGCCCTGCGGAGCGGGGCGTCAGGGTCGGCTGCCGGCGGCGGGGACGAGGAGGCCGCTGTCGTGCTGTTCGAAGTGGTCGCCCACGGTCGGGTCGAGGTGGAAGAGCTCGTCGAGAGGCGGCTGCGGGCCGGCCGGTGCCGGGGCGGGCTGGAGGTCTTGAGGGCCCGCGGCCGACGGCGATGGCTCGTTCGCGAGGGCGAGGGCCTGGTCGAAGTGGTCGGGCTGCTCGCCGTCGGCGACGCGCGCGGCGGGATGGGCGGCCAGAGCCTTGGGCAGCCACTCGGCCCGTGTGTCCACGAACCTCTTGGCCCGCGGGTTCCCGATACCGAGAGCGGCAGCGATCCGGTTGATGCCCCAGGCGGGCTTGCCGTCATCCTTGAACGGGACGGTCTGGACGAAGGCGGCCATGACTTCCTCGTCGGTCTTGCGCCCGGCGGCCGTGTCCTCATCCTGCTCGGCATCGACGTCCGCGCCAGACGACGTGACGTCCTCGTCGACGGTGTCCTTCCCGGACTCGTCTCTCTGCCCCATCCCGTCCTTGACCTGCACCTCTTCCTCGTCATCCGAGTGGGATGACGGAACGGGATGAGGGCCGGCCGCCTGGGATGGGATGGTCGGGATGGTGCCGATCAGGGTGTTGAGGATCCCCTCGAAGGCGACGGGATTGCGCAGGTTCATCCCGGCGATGTCGGACTGGCGTACGCGCAGCTGCAGCCGGGCGACGACGCGCTTCAGGATGGCGGGGTCGGAGCATCCCGCTCGCTCGCTGGCATCCTGGGCGCGGCCGTCGGCATGCATCTCGGCGAGGCGGTATGCCCAGCGGGTCATCCTGCCGGCCTGCTTGACCGCGTCCTGGGCACGGCGAAGCCGGTACCAGCGGTAGGCGGCCCGGGAGATCCGGACCTCGGCGGTGGCTTCCTCCTGGGCCAGGTCCTGGCGGGCGGCGAGCAGCAGCGCGACGCGGAAGGCCTCGACGGGGTGGAGCAGGCGCACCAGGGCGATGCGCCGGTCCGGGCGTCCGCCCTTGTTGCGGGCGGCGCGGCGCTCCTCGAGCGAGCCGATCTCCCAGAGCACGGCGGCCAAGACCGGCCAGACCGCGCGGACGACGCCGCCGAGGAGGGAGTCGGCTTCGGACGCGGAGAAGACCGAGCTGATGCCGGCGAGGATCCAGAAGAGGGCTCCGGACAGGCCTGATCCGTCGCCGTCGCGGGCGCGGCGGCGGGCTCGGCGGCCGCAGACCATCGCCGCGACATCGAGTGCGACGAAGGGCAGGAGGTCGAACGGGGCTTCCAGGCCCATCTGGTGCTGGCCGACCCGGCGCAGACCGGTGGCCGACAGGGCGGCCGCGGCCGCGGCGATGACGACGGTGAGGAGGTCCTCGACCCGGCGCCCGCGGCGGTCGACGGCCGCGGCGCGCTCGCTGTCGGCGAGCGCGGCCAAGGCGATGCGGCGCCGGCGCAGGGCGATCGCCGGCCCGAGGGTGAGGACGAGCGCCCCGAGGACGAACTGCCAGCTGCCGAAGAGGTCGGCGAGAGCCGCGCCGTGGGGGGCGAGGTCGGGTGTCACGGGGAGTCCCTCCGGGCGAGGTTGCTGGCCGCTTCGGCGGCCTGGGCGCGCAGCGGGTCGTCGTTGGGCGGGGCCGGGTCCTGGGTGACCCAGTTCCTGTAGGCGTCGCGCTCGGCCCTGGCCTGGCCGAGCAGGACCAGGAGCAGCAGGGTGAGCGGGTTGACGGGCGGTATGTCGGCGCCGGCCGGTACGAGGACGGGAAGTAAGAGGACGTCGTCGCGGCGGGCGAGGGCGCTGACCAGGGCGCGGTTAAGGGCGTAGACGTCGCCGGCGGAGTTCATGCGGCGGCTGTCCAGCCGGCGGTGAGACGGTGGGCGGCGACGAGCTCGTCGCGCCGACGGGCGGCCTCGCGCATCTTCTCGACGTTCTCCCTGCGCTTCTGGGGCTGCCCGGTGCCGAGGTACTGGCCGGTGAGCCGCAGGAGCTCGGCGCCGGCGGCGAAGCGGGCGCGCTGCTGTTCGCCGGCCTGTTCGTCGGCCACGCGGGCACGCTCAAGCCTGCTGCTCTCGGCCGCCAGCCGGCGGTCGAGCTTCTGCGGGTCCAGGCCGCCGCGGACTCCGGCGGTGTCACCGTCGCGGAGGGCGAGCTCGGCGCACGCGGCCCGCACCGGGCAGACGGTGCAGTGGTCGCGGACCGTGCGGGTGCGGCGCTGCTTCCAGTCGGCGTCCGGCTCACCGTCCTCCTGGAAGAAGCTGTCGACGTCCGGCTGAACCGCGTGGCACACCGAGCGGTTCATGGCCTGGCGCAGCTGTGGGGCGCGCAGCTGGTGTGCGATGAGGCGGCCGTCGTGGCCGGCCAGGTATCCGCCGGCGACGAGGGAGTCGACCGGGACGGTCTCGGCGATGTAGGCGGCGATGCCGTCCTCGGCGATTCCGCGGTGGCGGGCGGGTGCCGGCGGGCGGGCTGCCATCATGGTGTTCACGCGTTCTCATCTCCTGTGACGCTCTGGTGGGTGGTGAGGCGCGTTCGCGGCCTCCGGGGGGACCAGCCCCGGGGGTCGCTCTTGCTTTTCCACGCGCCATCTGCCTTAACTGCCTTAATGCAGATGCGTCAAATGATGCATGCTGTTGGCGATCACGTCAAGGAAGAAGGTCCAGCGGATGAGCCGTGAGCTCTGGCGGGTGCGGCAAGATGTGCCCATGCCCACGACGTCCCATCACCCGCACGAGCAGGTCGCGGCCGCGCTGCGCGCCGACATCCTGAGCGGCAGGCTGGCCCCGGGCGAGAAGCTCCCCGGTCAGCGCGAGTTGGGTGAGAAGCTCGGCGTCGCACCGAACACCGTGGCCCAAGCGCTGCGGCTCCTCGAGGGGGAGGGCCTGGTCGAGACGGCCCCGCGCCGCCGCAGTCGGGTTCTGCAGCCGGCCGCCGCCATGGAGGTCTGGCTGCACGAGGACGGGCTGTTCCGGCCGGCGGATTCCGTCGACAACGGCCACACCGACCTGAGGCGCGGAGACCCTGGCACCGATGCCCCTGCGGTCGAGGCCCTGGACCTGGCGCCGAATGCCGTCCTGTCAGCCCGGCAGGCGGTGCTGCTGCAGGCCGGCGCTCCGTGGGCGCTGCAGACCCTCTTCACCCCGGAGCCGCTCGTGGTGAACTCGGCCGAGGCCGTCACCGTCGCGCCGTTCGTGGTGGGCCCGCTGCGGCGCGAGGACAGCCACACCAGCAGCTGGGGCGCGAGGCCGGCCACCGCTGAGGAGTGCTCGCTCCTCAAGTCCAAAGTCGGCACCGCGGTGTTCGAGATTCGAAGGACGGGGTTTACGGACGAGCGCCCAACTTCATACCTTTTGACGGTAGTACGGGCGGATCGCGTGACTATCCGTATGAGAAGCGCCAGTTAGCAGCTTTTGAGTCAACTGCCCATCTTTGGCCTCGCTTTCGACGCCGAATGGACAACGTGCCGAGAGCATGTGCGCGGCGGCGGTCAGGGGATAGGGTGACTTCCGCTTGATCCAATACGCCTCACCTCGGGCCCCCGGCGCACAGCGCCGAGGAGGAGCCCGGTGAACCGAGAAGGCGGTTCTCCCATGACCAGCACCGCACAGACCCCGAGCGGCAGCGCCGCGCCGGGCGCGGCGCTGCCCTGCGTGACCGGGCCCAGAAACGCGAAAACCCCCGGGAAGGGGGAGTTGCGGATGTTGTAGGTCTTCCGGGCGGGCGCCTCTAGCAAAGGCTGCTCCTCGCCCCTCTCCGCCGGCTTCGGAGTTAGCAGCTCCTCTGCCGGCCGTCACCGCTCAGTCCTGGGTTAGCGGCCCAGTTGAGCGAGGGCCAGACCGAATGGTCCGGCAATCACTGCCCTCCAGCAGCAATCCCCCCGAAGGGGTTCGTCGTTTCCCGGGGCGACCCGGGAGAACGGGGTCCATCTTGCAGTACACCCATGCCCTTTGTCAGCTCGGACGCCACCGAAGCAGGCCGTTCACAGCGAATTTTCGCCCGTCCGTGACGCCAGCGCCACGCTGCGTGCCCACTCTTACGGTCAGGGTTCCGGCCGGGATCGGCCGCGGCGCAGAGCGGTCCGGCGATCTGCCCTCGACCAGTCCCGGTCAGCCCCCCTTGACCAGCAAGGCCGGCGCCTCACTCCCTACGCCCGGCCGTCGGACCTTCACGGCCCCGGTCAAGGGGGTCTGCCGCCACTCCGGACGCCCCCTTGACCCGCAGGTCACAGGCTCGCCAGGGATTTTCTCGGCCGGACTGTCACACCGTCGGCTTTTTCGACACCCGTAGCAGCTGAAGGACCCGTTCCTTCAGCTTCCGCCCGAGTGCCCCTGGCCAGACCCCAGACCGTGCGTCCTTGCCGGACGCCGTCGAGACCCAGCGCACCCGAGTCGCCGCCCCGCGGCGCCGGGTGCGCCAGGAGAAGCGTGCCCCGCACAGCAGCAGAACCGAGCAGCCCGCCGCCGGCGGGCGATCAGGCGCGCCCGCAGCGCCGCCAGCGGGTCAAGGTGCCCCTGCGCCTCGTCGTCAACCCGCACTACGCCGACGTCGCGCTGACCGCGTACGTGAAGATCGCCGCGCTGGCGTCGCGTCCGGAGGGCTGCACGGCGGCGACCGTGACCATCGCGGAGTACGTCGGCCTGTCCAAGGCCTCCGTCGAACGCGGCATGACGCAGCTGATGCGCCCCGGGCCCGACGGCGTCGTCGAGCTGTCCTCGACCCGCCGTTCCCTGCCCGGCGGATGCGGCACCTCGGCGGTGCGCCGTACCCGGCCTCTCTCCCCGGCCGAGCGGTTCGTGTGGATCCCCGTCGCGGCGTCCGAGGACCTCACCCCGCGCCAGCTACGCGCGTACGCACTCATCGCCTACGCCCAGGCCCAGAAGATCCCGCTCACCGAGTCGGAGATCGCAGGGGCGCTGCACCACTACAGCGGCCGACGGTCCGGCCAGCCGCTCACCACCGCGGCTGCCGGGGAGATCGTCGACGAGCTGGAGGCGACGCGGTGGATCACTGTGGAGCGGCGCGCCGGCGTGCGTGGCCGCCACCACTTCGTCGCTCACGACATCCCGCCCGCCACTCAGGACCCGGGCTGTGGACAACCGTCCTCCACGGACGTCGTGCCCTCCTCCACTTCTGGTCCTGGTGAGGGATCGGGTTTGTCGGCTGGTGAGGGATCACTCGCGACTAAGGAACAACCTAGGACTGACCGACCTGATGACGAGCGAGCCCTCTTCTCACCCGCCGTAGGCGAAGTACAGGTAGGTGAAGGTGTGGAAAACCGCGATGCGCAACCGCCACGCGGCAGGGACGAAGGTGGACTCGCGCTGCGCGCGGATGACCACCAGACCCCGTTGACCACCCCCTTGACCAACCCCACCGGCGCCTACAGCGGGCCTCGGCTGACCATCAGTACCCGGGTGCACGGCGTCCTTGAGCCGGTCCACTGGCTCTACCGGCAGACCAGCGTCTACATGCAGCGGCGCATCGCCCGGGAAGTCGGCCAACAGCTGCGCTCCGGCGTCGACGACGCCCGTCTGCGGCAGCGCCTCCAGACGCGGGTCGCCCAGACCTTCACCGACGAGATCCGCGATCCCGGCCGGTGGATCCTCAGTGTCGGCCTGCCCCACTGGGGCTGCGGAATCTTCGACTGCGAGGCCGGCGTCCTGTGGAGCAGCGGCCGCCGATGCTCGGTGTGCGAGGAGATCGTCCGCGACCGGCGCCGCGCCACGGCGCAGCCCGAGCCGCCCGCCCCCGGCATCGTCCATTCCGTACCTGCTCGTGTTCCCGTCCAGCCGTCCACTCCTACGGCTCCCCGGGGCCGGTGCCCGGAGTGCGGCTGCGCCGTCCTGGTGCTGAACCGCGCCGAGCCGGCCCCCAGGTGCAAGCCGTGCCGAGAGGAGCACGAGGGTGGACGGGCCAGCGGCCCGTCCCCGTCGACGCACTTCGAAGTGTGCGCGGGATGGGACGGCAGTGGATGCACCCGGCCGGCCCTCGGCTCCACCGGGCTCTGCGTCCGATGCCGGACCCGCCGGATGGAATGGGCCGCATCCTGAGCCGCCCCTCCCCCGTCGAGGATCGACACTCCCAGGCGGCCCCGAGCCGCATCCACGGATCGCGTTCTGTTCCGTCGGCGCCCGGTCAACCGTTCAGAACCAGGGTTCCTCGTAGCGCGGAGGCCCCCCTTGGCCGGCCCGGCCTTCCCCACCCGCTGGGGAGCCTCCTTGACACGCGGTCCGGGGCAAGGGGAACTCCACCGTCCATCGTCGGGCGCCGCGGCACCTCGAAGTCACCGGCGTGGAGTGGGACCGAGGGCCGCGGCCACAGAATGAGTGAGCTGCCGCCAACCTGAATCCACAGGTCAATGGGCTGGTGTGGTCGGTCCTCAGAGTGCTCGTGCTGGTCGTGGGCGGGAGTCCATCGAGAAGATCGTCTGACAGAGGTCGGGATTGTCTCCGAAACGGAGTCAGGGGCGGCGCTCTGGCCCGTGCACCTGGGCTGGGGGCGCAGTCCGCTGCTGGCCAGCGCATGACATCCTGGTCCGGTGCTCCTGAACGATCTCTCCAGCAGTGTCGACCTCCGCCCAGTGCGCTATCAGTTCGCCACCGTTCGGGGCGACTCGTACGACGACAACTGGCTGGTCATTGAGGGCACGGTGACGACTCCTGAGGGAAACTGGTCCTTCGCCGATCCGTGTCTGCTCACCGATGAGGCCCGCCAGGTGTCCGCGTGGCTGCGCGCGGTGGCCGCCGGGACGGTGGACGTCACCGAACCTGATGCCGAAGGTGAACTGTCCCCGGACCTGTCGTTCATCGAGCCGGTCCTGGCTTTCAGCCTCGCCAATCGAATCGCAGGTGGGACCGCGGTGATTCGCGTTCATCTGTCCCTGGAGGCGGCGCCTCCGTGGCAACAGGGTGAGGACAGGGCTGACATCTACCAGTACGTCGTGGAGGTCAGGTTGGACACCGCAACGCTGCTGCACGCGGCTGACGAGTGGGACCGCTCTCTGGCTTCCCTCCCGTCCCGCTGATCGAGCCACCCGACACTCCCCGGACAACCAATTCCTGCCTGCTGGGGTCGGGTGCCCCTCTACGATCCGGTGCATGCTGGATCCCGAACTGCTGGAACGGATCACCGCGCGGCGCGCGGAACTGGACGAACTCGAAGAGCAGCTGGCCAAACAGCTGGCGGAAGTGCGAGCTGAGCGGGACGAACTCGCAGTCGCCGAGCGCGTCCTTGAACGGATGACCGGGCAGCTCGCCGAGGAACGCGCCTCCACCGGTCCGGTGCCCGGGCAGGTGGGCGGCCGGGCGGTGATGCTGATTCCGCACCGTGAATCGGGCGTGGAGGAGGACTCGCTGCCGAGGGACTATCAGCGCATCCTCGCCGCCGTGCGGCAGGCCGCCGGACCGGTCATGGCCCGCGAGGTCGGCGAGATGGTGGGGGTGGACACCAGCGTGAAGGCCAAACTCGAACCACTACGCAGCAAGCTGATCAGACTCGTCGATCGCGGCTGGCTCCGCAAGCTGCCCGACGGCCGGTTCACCACCCGCCTGTGATCAGGAAAGCCACTACTCGGAGTGGACCGGCGCGGGCGTAACCGGGGTGCCCCCGGCGGCCGTTGGAACTGTGTGACGAATACCAAAGAGCGCACAGAGGACACCCTCCCGCTTGTCTACCGGTGCCGTCTGCCGTTGTCCACGCGCACCGTCAACCACCTCGCCGATCTGCTGCGGCGTCACCTGAAAGTGATCCGGTCACGATGGCGGATCTTGCCGCCCGGACGAATCGCGGTGATCGTCCTGGCCGTGCTGCGCCACGACCAGCACCTGGCCGACATGGCTGGCGGCAACGACGTGTCCGAGTCCACCGTCCGCCGCTGGCGCGACGAGCTGATCGCCCTGCTCGCCGCGCAGGCCCCGCGCCTGGACCGCGCCCTGAAGAAGGTCGCCCGGCAGGGCGGGGAGGTGGTCCTGATCGACGGCACCCCCATCCACACCCAGCGCCGCACCGGGAAGGCCGACCGGCGCAACTACTCCGGCAAGCACCGCAGCCATGGCTTGCACTTCCTCGCCCTGACCGACGAGAAGGGCCGCCTGATCTGGATATCCGCCGCCCGGCCCGGCCGCACCCACGACAACACCGCCGCTCGCCACGACCACATTCTGGCCCATCTGCGCGCCGTCGGCCTCGGGGCCCTGGCGGACCTCGGCTTCCGCGGCCCGGACAACGACTTACTCGATCCCGTGATCGTCACCGGCTTCCACGCCAGCCGCACTCACAAGCTCACCCCCGGCGAGAAGATCGCCAACCGTGTCCTCGCCATCGGACGCGCACCGGTCGAGCACGGCTTCGCCCACCTCAAAAACTGGCGGATCCTCACCAAGCTCCGCACCGACCCCGCCCAAGCGACCCGCCTCCTGCGCGCCCTGCTCGTTCTGACGAACCTCGAAGTCAACCGCTGACAAACGATCTACTCCGCAGACAGCCGCCCACGACCAGCATGAGCACCCCGAGAGCCGGTCACACCAGCCCTTTGACCTGCGACTTCAAGTTGGCGGCAGCTCAGTGGACTCCACTCGATGCCCCCGGGTCCCAGCGCACCGGTGGTGCCACCGATGGGAACCAGCGGACAAGGCGAGAGACGGCATCTGCCCGAAGCCCAGAGGGGATCGTGGAGAAGCGGCAGCATCCCGCCCGCCCGGGGGTGCCCTCGCGCTTCTCTCCCTCCTTGACCAGGTTCACCGCGCGAGCTCCCCACCCCTTGACCGGCTCTGCCTCCCCCCTTGACCGCGGGCCGTGGCCCTCCTCATTTCCCCTTGACCTCGGCCCAGGTCAAGGGGAAACCCGGCGGCCACTCACCGTCCAGAAACTGATGCGGCTGGGGCGCTCCACTGACGCCAGCGGCAGCCAATTCGACACGAGCCAGCCACCAACGGACGAGCAACGGGACGGACAGGCTTCCCCTGGGCGCGCACACCGGTGCGGGCGGTACGCCGTGCAGGGGTGATGGCGGTCCGGGTCTTCAGCCCGACCTCGCGATGGCGTCCATCGCGGTGTGGACGGCCGGCGCACGGGGGGCCTGCGCGTGGATGGGCCCGAACGCCCCGCGATGGGTCCTGGTCCACCCACTCGATGTGCTCCATCCAATCCAGTGGACGGAGCGGGCAGCCGGCGTCGAAGTCCACCCACCGGGTGGGCTCCATCCGGACCTCGGCAACACCCTGATGCCCACCCGATGGAGTCCGCCCACGCCACCGGATGTGGCCCACCGACCCATGCAACGCCGGTGGGTGCCACAGTGGCCATGGCCCACCCACGCAGTGGACTCCACTCGATCCCCGAGGCCAAGGCGGAAGGCGGCGTCAGCCCGAAGTGTCGGTGGAAGGTGAAGCAGAGCGTGTCACGCTCACCGAGACGGCCCCGGCAAACGTCTTCTGACGACGCCCCTCTGCTCTCTCTGGCCCCCTTGACCAGGTTCACCGAGCAGCTCGCCACCCCTTGACCGGCCCCCTTTCCTCCCTTGATCGCCGACCGGCCCGCACGCGTTTCCCCCTTGACCCCACCTCAGGTCAAGGGGGAAACGCGTGCGGGCCCCTCCTCGTAAGAGGATGAAGCCCGGCGCACTCATCGACGCCCGAGGTGGTCTGATGGGGCCAACCTGCGGATGATCACCCTGGCCGGCAAGGGGTCTCGGCTGTCGGCCCCGGCGCGCGCGGATCACCGCGAAGGCGACGGCGCTCGGCAGGTCCAGCCAGAGCTTTCGATGGCGTCCATCGCGTGGGACGGGTGGATGGGTGGGCGGGCCGAGGGGTGGCCAGCGCGTGGTCGTACGCAAGCGTCGCGACGAGCGGTCTATCGACTCGAGGGCTCCATCCACTGCCGGTGGCCTTCACCCCACTCCGATCGGAGCGGAGCCCACCCCCAACCACCTCCCCCTGCAGACACCCCCTTGACCACTCCGCCCACCCTGTGACCACGGCCCCTTGCCCACCCAGGTATCGGAGCGGGCCGGGCCTTCGGGAGGCGGCACGTGCCGCCTCCCGGCGGGCGGCTTCTGGTGACGCCCTTCCTGCCCTGCCCACCCCTTGACCGGGCTCTCTTCCACCCCTTGACCATGGCCTGGGCAACTGCCATTTCCCCTTGACCTCGACCCAGGTCAAGGGGAAATGGCACGGGCGCTTCCGCCCCCGCCGCCGCGGAGGCTGGCGCACTTCACCGGCACCGGGGGCCGGTCCAATGAGGCCGGGCAGTGCCCCTCCCAGCGCGCACCGGAGCGGTACAGAACGACGTCCAGATGTGATGGCAGCCCGCGGGTCTCGACCCGAATTGGCGATGGCGTCCATCGCGGCGGCGATGGGTGGGAGCGCCGAGTCCAGTAGGTGGCCGGTGGGCGGATGTACGCAGCCCTTCAACGAGGCCGCGATCCATCCACTCGGTGGGCTCCACCCGATCCAGTGGGTGAGCCGGCGTCGACCCCGAAGTCCCTCCACTGCCAGTGGCCCCCACCCGGTGGGCACCGCCCCCTTGACCACTCCGCCCACCCCTTGACCACGGCCCCCCTTGCCCACCCGGGCCACCCAGGTGCCGAGGCATGTTTCCCCTTGACCTCGTCGCGCCGCGAGAGCGGTCAGACCGCGGTCAAGGGGGGTGTCGGGAGTGTGAGCGCCATCGAGACCAGATGGCGCGAAAGGACGGACACGGACGTGGCCACCACCCAGCACACCCCGGCACTCGACTCCTCCGAGTCCACAACCCGCTACGACACGCTCACCGTGATGAACCGCGACTGGGTCGCGCTCTGCCGCGACCTCCGGGCGGCCGACCGCGTGACGGCGTGGGCCGAGGAGCACCCGGACCTTGCCGGAGCGGCCGGTCCTCAAGACGTGGTCGACAAGATCTCCGCCTACCACCGCTGCGGGGACCTGGACGGCCACGACCGCGTGATGCACCTGCTGGTCGAGCGAGCCGGCGGGATCGGCTTCGACGCCCACCTCGCATGGCGGGTGGCCGTGCGAGTCCTGCTGCCCAAGGCAGTCTTGATGGCGAAGACGCAGCGGAGGTCCTACGGCCTGCCGTGGGACGACGTGTGCGCGACGGTGCTGGGCGCGGCATTCGAGGTCGTCCGCACCTACCCGCTCGACCGGCGGCCGCGGCGGATCTTCAACAACCTCGCGCTCGACACCCTGCAGCTCACCCGCCGCACTCTGGCCGCCTGCCTCGACGACGTGGAGGACGTCCAGGAGTTCGCCGCCGGCGTCGCGCCCCTGGCCGAAGCCGAGTGCCACGCCCGATACGCGCACGTCGTCTCCAGCGAAGACCCCGACACCCCGCACCGCACGGTCGAGCTCGCCGACCTGCTGGTGCGGGCCGCCCAGATGGAGCTCGTCGACGTCAACGAGCCAGCCCTGTCGCGTCACGAGACGCGGACGGAGGTCCTCGACCTGCTGCTGTGGGCCGTCGAGGTCGGAGCGCTCAAGGAGTTCGAGGCTCAGCGCATCGCCCGGTACTACCTGTCCACCTCGCAGCGCCCCGACCAGCGGCACATGACCACCCGGTCCATGGGCCACGAGGGAGACCTGCTGCGGCAGCACGCCAGCCGTGCCGTTCGCACACTGCGCGCGAAGTCGGACCTCGCGCAGTACCGCGCTGCGGCCTGAGAGCCGCCGGCGCCCCTCGGATCGGGCGCCGCAGAAGTTGCTCGAAAAAACCTCGGCCTGACTGTCACACCGCGCGCTTCCTCAACACCTGTAGCAGGCGAGAGGGCCGCCAGATCGGTCCAGCCCCACCTGAACGCCCCGCCCCACCCTTTCGACTCCGGGAGAACCGACGTGACCACGATGTCCCCGGCCAGCACCGGCCGACAGCTGCTCGACGCCGACGAGGCCCGTGTGGCCCGTGCTTCGCGCGAACTGACCAAGATCGCCGCTGCTCTGGTGAGCCGGCCGATGGACCGTGACCTGCATGAGCAGATGCGTGCCTTCCTCGACAGGGAGTCGGAGGCATCTCTGGCGTCGTGGGACGTGCTGCTGCAACGCACGCCGGACCAGCTCAAGGAGCGCATCTCAACGGTCCTGACCGTCCAGGCCCTGCGGACGGCGTCGTGAAGCGGCAGCGTCGGCCGCGCACGGCGGCCAAGAAGCAGCTCGTCGAGGCGGAAGCCTGGGACGACGAGGTCGAGGAGCTCCGGGAGACGTCGGCGGACGAGCCGGATGAGACCGGGTGGAAGACGAGCACGGCCCAGATGGCTGGCCTCTCCCGGCTGGTCCGTGCCGGTGTCTGGGTGCTCGTTGTCTCCGGCCCGGTCCTCGGCGCACTCGCGTTCCTCTCCTCGTCCGCTCCCGCCCAGGGCGCGGCCAAGCCGGTCGCCGCGGCGTCGCCGGCATCACCGGTCGGGCCGGCCGGCTTCGCCGAGCTGTTCGTCGCCGCCTATCTGCAGGCCGGCCAGGGCACCGAGCGGGACCTGGCACCGTACTACTCCGGCTCCGTCGCGCTCGCGGTCAAGCCCGGGACCCGTACGGCCACGCAGTCCACTGTGATCGCGTCCCGCGAGGTTCAGCCCGGCTACTGGTCCATCACCGTCGCCGCGGACGTCACCGCCCACGACGACAAGGGCATGTCCAAGCGGCTGGGCATCCAGTACTTCCGCGTCGGGATCCAGGCCACCGGCCCGGCTGGTGCCGGCGGCACCGAGCCGGGCGCCACCGCCGGCTACGCAGCGACGTCGCTGCCGTCGCAGGTGGCCGCGCCCACCGCGCTCAAGCCGGGCGGCCTGGCGTACGAGACCGACCGCGGCTCGAGCAGTGCAGACCCGTCGGTCGAGACCTCTCGCGGGTTCCTGGCCGCCTACCTCACCGGTACGACCGAGCTCGACCGGTACACCTCGCCCGGTACGCGGCTCCAGCCGATCAGCCCTGCGCCGTACGCCGCGGTGAAGGTCACCGGCGTCCAGGACGACTCGTCCGGTTCCGGCCAGCAGAAGGTGCCGGCCGACGGCACGGTGCTGCACCAGCTGGTCCAGGTCGATGCCACGGACCAGGCCGGCAGCCCGGTCTCGCTGAGCTACGCGCTCACCCTCAAGTCCCGCGCCGGCCGCTGGGAGGTCGCGTCCGTCGACGACGCCCCGGCGATCCGCGCGAGCAGCCCGCCCTCGGCGGCGCCGCACACCACCACCCCTAGCCCCGACGCAGCTGCGGCAACTCCCTCGCCGTCGAACTCCTGAAGAAAGAGGAAACGTTCATGCACACCCTGGCAGCAGCAGCCAACCCGGACCACGTCGTCCTTGCCGGCGACGTCCTCGACTGGGCCAACACCAAGACGGGCCAGGTTCGCGCGCTGGTTCTCACCGTGGCCGCGCTCATGGCGATCATCGCCGTGCTGATGGCCTGGTGGAAGACCCGCTCTTTCGTCGGCACCCTCGTGGCCTTTGTCCTGGCCGCCCTCGTGCTGTGGGGCATCAGCAACCTCAACGTCCTGCAGACCAAGGTCGGCTCGGAGATCAACGACACCGCGGGCTCGGCCTCCGTCGTCGACATCACCGGCGGCGCACCCGCGCTGGCGGGTGAGGGCCGGCGGGTCGCGTGAGCGCCTCGGAGGAGGAGCTGGTCGGGCACTCGTACACGCGAGCCCGTCGGCACCCGCTCGTCATTGGCAAGCTCCCGGGAGCCGGTCGGCTCCCGGGAGGGCCCTACACGATCACCCAGGTCATGACGATGGTGATCAGCTTCGGGCTCCTCGTCACGACCAGGGACCTGTGGGCCCACTTCGGCGCCATGAACTTCATCCTCATGGCACTGATCCCGTGGGGTCTGGCCTGGGTGCTGCGGTACGCGCGGCTCGACGGCCGGGACCCGGCCCGCGCCGTGCGCAGCCTGCTCATCTACTCCTCCACTCCGGCCCAGGGGCGCCTGGCCGGCAAGCCGCAGCGGGCCGCTCGACCGCGACTGGCCACCGCCACCTGCACGGTGCGCGTCCGGTCCGCCGAGCGGCCCGCCCCGGCGGCCGCCACGAAACCTGTCCCGCAGCCCGCTCCCGCAGCCAGGCGAAATGCCCGCCCGGTCCCGGTACCAGCTGCAGCCACGGCGGGCCGGACAGAGCCGAAGACCGGGCTGCAGGCCCTCCTCGCCTCCCTCGACGAGCACTGATCAACCGCCTCGTCCCACCACCCGCACAGAAGGAAGAACCCCATGCGTCTCCCCGTCCGGCACATCAGCGGCCACCTGATCTGGACCACCGCCGCCACGGTGTGGGCGGTGTGGCGCGTCGACACCGAGAACTACACCCACGCCAGCAAGTCCACAAAGCGCGAGCGGCTGGACGCCCTGGAGTCCCTCTTCAAGTCCCTGCGGGGCGAGGCCCTCCTGCTCAGCCTGTGCCCGAGCGTCGACGCCGCGTCGGTCGTCACCCGCATGACCGCCGGCGTCGACCTCGACGCCTCCCCCGAGTACGTCGACCTGGCCCTCAAGGTCCTCGACCAGCTCCAGGACCTCGAACTCACCGGCCGCGTCGACTTCCTCGCCGTCCCCCTGCCCCACCTCGACTTCAAGCAGAGCACCAAGGCCGTCTTCTCCTCCCTCCAGGTCGAGGTCATGGGCGCCCTCGGCCTGCCGGTCGCCCCGATATCCCTCGCTGAGGAACGCCAGCGCCTGGAGCAGGCCAACCGCCTGGCCGCCGGCTGGCCTTCCGGCATCAAGATGCGTCCCGCCACCGAGGCGGAAATCCTGTGGATCTACGGGCACAGCGCTCGCCGCGGCCTCGCCGAGCCGCTCCTGCCCGAGGACGGCGCCCCGCGCGCCCTGCGCGGCCGCGGCCACACGGTGACCGCCCACACCCAGGTGATCCTGGACGAGGGCGGCCGCGGCACCCGGGCCTCCAAGGGCCCCACCAACCCCTTCAAGCGCCGCTACCTGCGCGCCACCAGTGAACACGGAGACTCCTACCAGGCGTTCTGCGTTCTCTCTGAGATGCCGGAAGCCTTCCGGTTCCCCGGCAGCGAGTACCTGGCGGCGCTGGACGAATTCAACTTCCCCGTGGACTGGGCCGTCCGGCTGAACGTCGAGGCCGGCTCGAAGGCCGAGCCGAAGAGCCGGCGCCAGCAGCGCGAGCTCGCGCACCAGCGCGGCGAATACGACGGCGAGACCTCCGGCGTGCCGGCCTCGCTCGACAAGGCGTCCTTCGCCCTGGACGAGTACCGCGACCGGCTCACCGCCTCCAGCACCGAGGTAGAGATCCGCGCCACCGTCGCCACCTGCGTGTGGGGCACGACCCCGGAGGAGGCGGATGAGAAGGCGACGTCGCTGGCCAACCACTTCGGCGGCAACGACTACACGCTCGTGAGGCCCACCGGCGACCAGGTCGCCCTCTTCCACGGCATGCTGCCGGGTACCAAGACCCCGGGCCCGATGCTCGACTACACCCAGTACCTTCTCGCCCGCGACTTCGCCATGTCGATGCCGTTCTGCGGTGCCGGACTGGGCGACGACTCCGGCAGCCTCTTCGGCCTCCAGCTCAACGGCGGCGGCGTCCGCCCCGTTCTCGTGGACTTCTCCCACGGCCCCCGCGTCAACGCCTCCGCGTCCGCGGCGTTCGTCGGCGAGCTCGGCTCCGGAAAGTCCGTCGCGATGAAGTGCGCGATGTACAGCATCCTGACCACCGGGCACCGCACCGGCCGGCGCAACTCCCGCGGCCGCGCCCTGGTCATCGACCGCACGCCACAGCAGGAATGGTCGCGGTTCGCGCTCGCGTGCCCCGGCACGACGCAAATCATCAACGTCGACGAGAACGCCGGCGTCAGCCTGGACCCCCTGCGCGTCTTCCGCGGCCCGCGCGCCGCCCGCTACACCGAGTCCTTCCTCACCCCGCTCCTGGACATCGGCTCGATGAGCATCGAGGGCATCACCCTCGCTGAGGCGATCGAGGCCACCCGGCTCGGGCCCAAGCCGAGCATGAACGCGCTGATGAACACGCTCGCCGACCGTGCCCGCACGCCCGACCCGGAGGAGCCGAACGACAACGCGGTCCGCGCCACCGCCTCCGAACTCGTCCGGAAGCTGCGCTCGCTGGCGAAAAAGGACCTCGGCCGCACCATCTTCGACCAGACGCTTCCGGTCGTGCGGATCACCGACTCCGACAGCATCGTCTTCGCCGTCGACCGCCTGGGCCTGCCCACCAAGGAGGAGCTCTCCGAGCACCGCCTCCCGAGCCTGGAGGTCGAGAAGCGGTTCGGCTGGCGGCTGATGTACCTGATGACGGCTCTCTGCCGCGAGATCGCGTTCGCCGACCCAAACGAGTTCGCTGGCGTCTTTCTCGACGAGTGCTGGTGGCTCACCTCCTCCGCCGAAGGCTCCAACCTCATGCTCGAGCTCATCGCCGACGGCCGCAAGCACAACGCCGGTGCCTTCGCCGGCAGCCACGACCCCTACGACATCGGCCCCAAGTCCGAGATCGGCGACAAGATCCGGGCGCTGCTCAGCCACATTTTCGTCTTCCGCCACCGCGGCAAGGCCCTGGCCGCGCGGTGCCTGGAGTTCCTCGACCTCGACCCGACCGACGACGAGATGCTCAAGGTCATCACCGAGAACCTCTCTCCGCTCAACGTCAGCGAGACCGAGCGCGCCCTGCGGGCCGGTGAAGGCCTGTACCGCGACCTCCGCAAGCGCATCGCGGGCATCAAGGTGCTGATCCCGGCGGACGAGAACGCGGCCGCCGCGATCACGACCACACCCGGGCAGGCCACCGAAGAGGACGACGAGGCCGTGGAGTTCGCCAAGGCGGACGGAGCCCTGGCATGAGTCGCATACAGGGAAGGGGCATCAAGCGGCGCCTTGGTCTGATCGCCGTTCTGCTGGCCGTGTTCACCGTGGTGCTGGCCCCTGCGGCGACGGCGGACCCGTCGCCGTCGCCCAGCACGTCCGCCGGCCCGGCCGGCAAGAACTTGAACCAGAAGCCCAAGGACGGCAGCGACGGCCTCCTCCAGCCGTTCAACGTCACCGACAAGGACGGCGTCCCGATCAGCTCCTACACCGTCAAGACAGACACGGGCGGCTGGAAGGACATCGACCTCAAGATCTGGAACATCGTCGCCCAGCTGCTCTTCGGCGTCTCGAAGTGGGTCATCGGCTTCACCTGCTGGTTGATCAAGTGGGCGCTGAACTTCGGGCTGGCCAAGGTCATGATCGGCCCCGTCGAGGACATCTCCAGCACCATCAAGAGCCAGGTCATCGACAGGCTGGGGCTCCCCGGCCTGTTCCTGACGTTCGCCAGCTTCTACTGCGGCTGGCTGATCCTGTTCAAGGAGCGCTCGCGCGGCTTCGCCGAGATCGGGGTCTCCCTGGTGGTCGCGGCGCTGACCACCACCGTGCTGGTCTCTCCGGCCCAGGTGCTGCTCGGTCAGCACGACCAGGCGCAGCCGCAGGGCTCCACCATGCTGCTCTCGGAGGAAGGTCTGCTGGGGAAGTCGAAGGACTTCACCCTGGAGGTCGCCTCCATCGTGCTGGCCGACGACCCCGCGAGCGCCCAAGGCAGCGCAGACCCCAACAACGTGGCCAAGCCGATCACCGACGCCCTCGTCGAAGCGTTCATCGTCAAGCCCAACCAGCTCATGGTGTACGGGCAGACCTTCGACGGAGCGTGCGACAAGGCGTTCCGCGAGTTCAAGCTCGCCGAGTTCAACCTCGACCAGCTCGGGGTGAACTACTGGGAAGCCGCGATGATGGACTCGGTCTACGACACGAACTTCATCGGGCAGCTCACCGAGAACTCGGAGAAGTTCGAGGCCGCATGCGGGGACGTGAAGCCCAAGGCCAAGCGGGCCTCGGCCGACCTCGCCTTCTCCGCTCTGTTTGTCGCGATCGCCGCCGTCATCGTGGCCGTCCTCATGATTCTGGTCACCGGCACGTTCCTTACCGCGCAGGGCTGGCTGGCCTTCGAGGCGATCCGCGGCCACTGGGCCCTCACGGCCGGCATCCTGCCCGGCGGTGGCCGCGCCACCCTGTGGCGATGGTGCTCCGCGATCACCAAGGCCGTCCTGGGCATCATCATCGCCATTCTCTTCCTGGCGATCTTCATCCTGATCATCTTGGCCCTGATCGCCGCGGACACCGGCGACGTCCTCGCCGTGAAGTTCATCGTCATCGACGTCACCGCCGTCGCCGGTCTGGCCGGTCACAAGCGCATCAAGCAGACCGCCCAGAGCATCGCGGTCAACCTCAATCGCAAGCTCGCCAACGCCCGCGTCGGCGGCGCCGGCCGCCGGTCCGTGTTCAGCAGCCCCGGCCGTTACGCCGAGACCGCCCCCGGCCTGAAGCAGATGTGGGGCGAGGCCCGCGGCGAGGCCCGGCGCGTGAGCAAGCCCGTCGGCCAGGGCCTGAAGGCCGCCAAGAACACCTGGGTCGGCTCGCCGCAGGCCAATCGCAAGGCCAGCCGGCTGCGGACCGCGGCTCGGCTCGCCACCAACGCCGCCGCGGCCGTCGGCACCGGCGGCGCGAGCACGGCCGCGAAGGTGGCGGCGCAGCAGGCGGCCAAGCAGACCCTGAAGAAGCGGCTTGCCACGGCCGCGGCGAACAAGATGTCCCAGACCCGGGGCGGTAGGGCCACCATGGCCACCGGCAAGGCGGCCGCCGCCACCGCCAAGTACGGGGCGAAGGCGACGAAGTTCGCCTTCATGGCCACCGTCGGCGCCCCCGTGGGCGTCCCGCGCGGCGTTGCCGCTACCAAGCGGGGCACAGCCGCGGCCACCGCCCGTGCGGGGCAGGTGCGCGACCAGCTCAAGGCCGTCAAGGAACGCACCGTCGACAAGAAGGTCCAGGAGGCCAAGGACTTCGGAGCCGAGTACAAGCGCAACGTCGCCACGGCCAGCAGGTTCGTCGCGCAGCAAGGGACGAAGGCGCAGGTCAACCTCGGCTTGGCACAGATCCAGTCGACCCCCAGTGCTGCGACTCCTCCCGGCCCCCGGGCCGGCGCCATCGCGCCGAAGACCCTCGGGGGCGCGCCGTCGGCGGCCGGAGCCAAGACGCCCGGCAAGCCCGCGTCCAAGTCAGCCGGCGCGAAGACACCAAGTTCGATGAAGCCCCCGGCCGCCGGGCCAACCGCGGTGCCGAAGATGCCGACCCCGCCCACCCCTGCGCCGCCGACACCGCCGGCTGCGAAGAAGTCGACGCCGGCCAAGCCGCCGGCTCCGCCCCGGGCCATCCGGCGCGCCACCCGGCCGCCCGGCCCGCCCAGGCCCCGGCCGTAACCGGACTGCGGCCGGGGTCCACCAGGCCCCGGCCGCCCAGATCACCGCACCAGAACCACCTCACGGGGGACCCCCATGCCCAAAACCGATGTCGCGCGTGTCCGCGCCCAGCGCGGAACGATCGCGCTGTTCGCCGCTGCGGCGGTCCTGGCAGCTATCGGTGTCGCCCTCTTCCTCGGAATCGGTGATGCCGATCGTTCCGCGGCCCCGCACTCCGCTCCGCGCACAGCCATGCCCTCGGCAACCACCGGGAGCAGCTCCGGCAGTGCAGACCCGGCGACAGCGTCGCCCGTCGCCGAGCCGACCGAGTCTCCCGCCGCCTCGGCGCCGAGTCAGCTGCCCGCTCCCATGCAGGAGGCAGCCCGGGCCTTCACGACCGCGTGGGCAAGCCACGACGCCCGCCCCGGTCACGACACCACGTACGGCGACGCGTCCCGACGTGCCGCCGCCCTTGCCGACGGTGATCTCGCCGATGACCTGCGCAGCCACACCAGCGGCAGCGCCGGCGGGCGGCAGTGGCAGGACTGGAAGGACCGCCAGGTCCAGGTCACCGTGACGGTTCTGCGGGTCTCACTGCCGGACGGGGCGCCCGCCCCCACCGAGGACTCCGGCTTCGCCCGTGTGCTCTACAAGCTGACGGAGACGCCGGCCAGCGGCCCTGCCGTCGCGTCGGAAGAGCACGTGGCCCTCAAGCTCCGCCGTACCGCCGACGGGAGCTGGCGCGTCGTCGGGTTGCCCAATGTCTGAACAGGGCGAGCCCAAAACCCTGCGCCGAGTGCTGATAGCGGCCTTCCTCTCGTGCCTGCTCGGTCTCGGTCTGATCATGGCCGCGGTGCTGGCACTGACGTCGGCGATCGGTGAGGACAACACCAGCGACGCACTGGAGAACGCCGGGTTCGGCGGCGGCCTGTCGGACACCAAGGACATTCCCGACTGGCTGCGCCCGATCATCCTGGACGCGGTACGGGACTACGGCTGCGCCGAAGTCACACCGTCCCTGATCGCCGCCCAGCTCTACCAGGAGTCCACCTTCCGCAAGAACCCACCCGACGGCGGAGCCGGCGCACTGGGCATCGCCCAGTTCATCCCTTCCACCTGGGCAACGGAAGGCATCGACGCCAACAAGAAGGGCGGCGCGGATCCGCTGGATCCTGAGGATGCAGTCCCGTCGATGGTGTCTTACGACTGCAAGCTCGCCGATGAGATCCGCAGTGTGCCCGGCGACGTCGTCGACAACATGCTCGCCGCCTACAACGCCGGCGGGTACAAGGTGAAGAAGTACGGCGGGGTCCCGCCTTACGAGGAGACCAGAAGGTACGTCCGCGAGATCCGCGACCGGGCCGAACGGTGGGCGGCGCCGATGGACGGCAAGGTCTCCGGCGGTCTCGACAAGGTCGTCGCCGGTGCCAGAGAGGCCCTCAACACTTCCTACCTGTTCGGCGGCAGTTGCAAGCCGAACTTCACCGGCGCCAACCGGTGCGACTGCTCCAGCCTGGTCAAGTACGCCTGGAGCAAGGTGGGCGAGAACCTCCCCCGCAGCACCTACGACCAGGTGAAGATCGGCAGCAAGGTGAAGTCGGTGAACGACCTGCGCCCCGGCGACCTCATCTTCTCCGACGGCAGCGCCTCCCGCCCGGAGCACGTCGCCATGTTCATCGGCGGCGGAAAGGTGATCGACGCGCCGCACACCGGCGCCAAGGTCAGGATCAAGCCCCTGTCGTACTGGAAGGACCGGATTCTGATCATGAAGCGTCCGGACTACACCGAACCCGCCACCGGCGGCAGCTCGGGCAGTTGGGTCGCCCCGGTCGCCGACAAGCACATCGGCACCGGCTACCGGGTCTCAGGGTCGATGTGGTCGAGCGGCTACCACACCGGTATCGACTTTCCGGTGCCCACCGGGACCGCGATCCGTGCGGTGGGCCCGGGAACCGTGGTCACAGCCGGCTGGAACAGCGCGTACGGCTATCAGGTGGTGATCAAGCACGGGGACGGCATGTACTCGCAGTACGCGCACCAGTCCTCGCTGGCCGTGGTCGACGGCCAGAAAGTGAAGGGCGGCGACCGGATCGGCTACTCCGGCGCCACGGGCAACGTCAGCGGTGCGCACCTCCACTTCGAGATACGCACCGGGCCCGAGTACGGATCGGACATCGATCCGGTGGCCTACCTCCGTGGTCACGGCGTCAAGATCTGACCCGTCGGCCGGCGTCATGTGCCCTTGCGAGGGGTCGTGCCGCCGGCCGGCGCAACCTCGCGAAGAAATTCTCAGCGGAGTGTCACACCGAGCCGGATCTCGACACCTGTAGCAGGTGAAAGGCCCGTTTGCTCTCTGGAGGTGCCGCTGTGCTCCCGACTTCCCCCGTGCCCGCTCCGGCCGCCGCGGCACCGCCGCTCGCCTCGTCCTCAGGCGGTGGGCGATGAACACGACCGATCTCGTCGACGGTGCGATCGGCTTCCTCGGGGACCTTCCCGGCCATGCCGAGCGGCTGACGGACACGGTGATGGCCAACGCCTGGTGGGTCGCGCTGCTGGCCCTTGCTGTCGGTGGTGCCGCTGCCGCAGTCCGCTGGGCCCTTTCCCGCGGCCCGATGTCCGAGCGAACGGTTCTGGAGGTGCTGCCGACCACGGGCTTCGACCCGAATCCGGAGGAGGTCATCCGCTTCGGACACCAGATGGCCCGCGCGCACAAGAGCGTGTCGCGCTGGCTCGTCTCCTCGACCCGCACCAGTGCTCTGCGTGTCCGCTTCACGTGCTCCAACGGATCGCTGTCCATGAGGGTCGAGGGCCCGGACCGGGCGATGTCGGTGCTGCGCCACCAGGGCTACGCCCAGGTCGAGATGCGGCCCGTGGAGGCAGACGGCCGTGCTGCGCGCGAACGGCCGCAGATCCGGCTCGGCTCCTGACGCCCTGCGACCCACACCACAGACAGGTAGATCATGACCATCGCACCAGACACGACCGTCGCTCCGCCCGTCGATCTTGCCAAGCCTGAAGCGGACGACCGCGGCAAGTCGGCTACCCGGGAGATGCACTACGCCCGCGCCGAGCTCGCCCTTGCCCTCCCTGACCACCTCGCCCTGCGCGAAGTGCCGCTCACCCCGGATCCGCTCGAGGCACTGGCCAACGCGGTAGCCGACGTCCGCGAGGACCTCGGCGAGAGCGCCGACGTTGTCCTGGACCTCGTTCCCGTCACTCCGAACCGTGTCAGCAGCCGCCGCCGGCGCCTGCTGGCCCAGGCCCGCCGCAACCCCTCCGACGGGCCGGCCATACCCGGCATGCCGCAGCAGCGCACCAACCGGTTCGGCTTCGACCTCGGGCAGGTGATGTCCGAGATCGCCACCGAGATGAAGGGCAACCAGGGCGGTGGCGCCCGCCAGCGCCCGCACCACCAGCAGCAGCGTGCCCACCGCGTCACGGACATGAAGGCCGCCATGGGCAAGCTCGTCCCCGGCGCCGAACCCGTCTTCTCCATGCAGATGCTCGTCCGCACCTGCGCACGCGACGAGTACCGGGCCCGGATGCTGCTGGACCAGGTCCTCGCCGCCCTGGAGCCGTGGTCCGGCGACAACCACCTCCGCCCCGTCGGTCTCCACCTCGGTGTCACCCGCGTCCGTGCGGACCACTGGATCTACCGGGGCAAGTTCGACCGCCGCTTCGAGACCGGGCTCTTCGTACCGCGCCGGCACTCCTGGGTGACCGCCCAGGAGATCGCCGGGCTGCTCAAGCCGCCCACCAAGCACAACATGGCCCCGAACATCACCCGCTCGGGCGGGGTCGTCCCACCGCCCCCCGCAGCGCTCCCGACGTGGACGGGCCAGCGCGGTCTGCTGCCCCTGGGGTGGGTGACCAAGTCCGGCGGCGGGGAGCGCCTCGCCGGCGTCCCGCTGAAGTACCTGCTCTTCGCCCTCTTCCTCGGCAAGTCCGGCTTCGGCAAGACCGAGATGTCGCTCGTGCAGGCGATCGCGATCGCCCACGGCGGGTTCGGCGTGCTCTTCCTCGACCCCCACGGTGACGGTTGGACCCGTGCCCGGCCGTACCTTGCGCACAAGGAACTGGCTGACCGGATCTGGGAGATCGACCTCACGAGCCCCGAGCTCGACAAGATGGTCGGCTCCTGGAATCCGCTGTCCATGGAGCGCCGGCGCGAGGCCGAGATCCCCGACATCGTCCAGTACATCGTCACCGGCTTCTCTGCCGCAGTGGGCTGGAACGATGCCTCAGCCCGCGCCAAGACCATCTTGACCCGGGCAGTGGAATCCCTGGTGTACCTGTCATGGCAGGTGTGCCGGGCCGGAAGGCCGGACCTGGCCCCCACTGTCTTCCAGATCCGCACGATCCTCACCGACGACGTATGGCGCATGACTGTTCTGCCGTACCTGCCAAAGGACGTACGGGACTTCTGGGAGCAGACCTTCCCGGGATACTCCAAGGAAGCCATTCCGATCGTCATCGGCATCATCGAACGACTGTCCTCCTCCAACGCCGTCAAGGCGTTCCTGGGATCGAGCCGCTCGACGTACGACATCCGGCACGCCATGGACACAGGGAAGATCGTCTTCGTCTGCCCTGCCGGCACCGGCGACGTCGACCGCATCATCAGCTCCCTGCTGGTCTACGACCTCTTCCGCGCCGGCCTCTCGCGACGCGACACCGCGCCCGACCAGCGGCGCGACTTCTACGCCTTCATCGACGAGTTGACGAGCGTGGACGGCGCGGCCAAGGGCACCCTGGCTCAGATCACCGAGCAGTTGCGCAAGTACAACGTGAAGCTGCTTGCCATGACGCAGATGGCGCAGCGGTTGAGCCCCACCACCAGGCAGGGCCTGCTGCAAAACCTGTCCATCCTGTCGACGACCGCCTCCGACGTCGACGAGGCCGCCTTGGTGACCCGTCGCTGGGGCAAGAAGGTCGCCTCCGACACCATCGTCCAGCTCAACCGGTACAACTACGTGATGTCCGTGACGCTCGAAGGCGGCACGACCGATCCTTTCCGCGTCCGGGGCGCCTCGGTGGAGGACCTGTACGGCGACTACTACCGGCCGCAGAACGAGGAGCGGCTGGCGCGAGCCATCGACGAGAACCTGCAGCGGCGCTCGGTCCGCGACATCCTCACCGACCTGCGCCGCCTGGACTGGCGGCTGCGCCGGTTCATCGTCACGCTCGACGTCCCACCGGACGACGACCCCTCCGACGTCGACCTGCCGCCGGACGAGCCCGACTTCCGCGAGACCGCACCGCGCGCCCCCCAGGACCCGAACGGACCGGCCAACGGCTCCACATCCGGCGGCGGGGCGGCCAAGCCGCGGGTCCACGACAGCGAAGGCCCCGTCATCAGCGGCACGGACCCGGCCCCGGCCGGTGAAGCCCCCGACAACGTCCACCCGATCAACCCCAACCAGTCGAGGCTCGGATGACTGTCCCCCCTGTCGAAGCTGCCGCACCAGCACCCACGCGCAGCTTCCACGCGATCGGCAGTGAGGTCCTGGGGCTGCTGTACCAGCACCGAGTGCTCTCCACCCAGCAACTGCACGTGCTGCTGACCCTGCCCGAAAAGCGGCCGGCCCGTCCCGTGTACCTGCGCTGGCAGCTCGGCGAGCTGCACCAGGCCGGGCTGGTCGACCGGATCCGAGCCCAGGGACCCGGCGGCCGCGGGCGGGTCCGGAGCCAGCCCTTCCTGTGGTTCCTCACTGACGCCGGCGCCGCGTCGGTGGAGGAGGCCGGAGAGCTGCCCTCCCGGCCGTACCGGGTCTCGCCCGAGTCGGTCGCCGGTGCCCGGCAGGCGCACACGCTCGGCGTGAACGAGGTCGGTGTTGCCTTCGTCGAGTGGGCACGCCGGCTCGGCCACGAGTGCGGTCCGCTGGACTGGACCCCAGAGGTCGCCAACCGGATCCGTGACGGGCAGCGCCGCTTCGAGGACGACCACGTCATCAGCGACGCCGTCCTCAACTACGTGCACATGGAGCGTGGTGGCCGCCGCACGATGCTCAGCTTCTTCATCGAGTTCGACCGCGCCACAATGACCTCCGCGCGGCTCGCCGCAAAGTTGCAGGCGTACGGCCGGCTGTACGAATACGTTCCGCAGAGCGCGGACCGCAGGCGCCGGACCGTGAACGCGACCCGGCCAGCGTGGATGTACAACTACCCGGTCTTCCCCCGAGTCCTGGTGATCCTTGATGCGGCACCACCGAAGGCCGGGGAGCCCGACCGGCGCCCGCAGCGCCTGGCCGCGCGCACCGAAGACCTCTACACGCGCGCCAGCGCGGATGTCCGCCTCGGCCGGCTCAAGGGTGACATCAGCATCGGCGTCACCACCCTGCAGCAACTCCAGGAGCACGGGCCCTTCGCCCCGATCTTCACTCCGCTGCTGCGCGGCACGCCGTCTGCCCGCCCTGCCCCCACCGACCTCTACCTGGCCACGAAGTGACCGGCCGCGCCCCGCGGCCCTGAAGGAAGCAGCGCCATGACCAGTACCTCGCTCGCGGCTCCGCCGGACGGCGGGAGCATGATCCGGCTCACCGAGATCCTGCACCGCAGCGTCAAGCTGCGGCAGCGGCGATTCGAGATGCTGCCGCTACGCGGGCAGGGTGCGCCCTTCACCGAGCCCCACGCCCGCAACCCCTCCGACTCACTGCCTCCGTCCGAGCTCGCCGACCTCATCTCCTCCATGTCCGTCATCGGCCTCCTGGAGCCGGTCCTGGCCGAGGAGATCGTCGTCGACGGCAAGGCGCCGACGATCCGCCTGGTCACCGGGGAGCGCCGCCTGCGCGCGATGCGCTGGGGCGCCGTCAACCGTCCGGACAACCCGCACTTCCAGGCGCTGCCGGCCGTGGTCTGCCCGGGCCCGTTGTCCGAGGAGGAGCGCCACATGTGGCGCTTCGTCGAAAACTTTGCCCGCGAGCCCCTCCGCCCGGGCGAGCAGGCTGCCGCATTGCTGTACCAGCGATGCGCCATCCTCGTTGGCAAGCTCCTGAAGGCCGGCAAGCCCGTGCCGCAGGAGGTCTACGCGATCCCTGACCCGGCCGAGCGGTTCCTTGCCCTGGAGAAGATCCGCGGCACCGACAGTTCCTGTGCCGCCCCCTGGAGCGAGGTGCTGGACCGTCTCGGTCTGCAGCTCAACGAGCGCAAGGCCGGCGAGCTCGTGCGGGCCTTCCGCGCGCTGCCTCGCGACCTCACCGAGGAGATGGACGAGGCCGCAGTCCGCCTGAACACCCGGATCCGGTTCGCCGAGCTTCGCAACGGCCGGGCCCAGGCCGCCGAGGGCATCTGGGCCGCGCTGAAGTCCACCAAGCGGCTCCACCTGCTGCCGACGGCCGTGAACGTCGGCCTGGAGGAGCCCGAGCTCGGGCCAGAAGAGATCATCACCGAAGCCGAGGAGCGGCAGGACGCGGCGAACGCCGACCGCCGGGCGAAGCTCACCCGGGTCCCCACCCGGGCGGAGGGCCAGGAGGAAACCGAAGAAGGCGGCGACGACGCTGCTTCGCCCCTCGGCGTGGACGAAGTGGCAGCGATCGCGGAGCCGGACAGGCCGTTGCAGCCTGCGGCGCCGGCACCGGAAGCCGCCCCAGAAGCGATGCTGGCCGACGCCGCCCCGAGCCGTCCGGCTGTGGAGTCCAACACGATCCGCACCGCGCTGGACGGCATCCGCGGGCTGCTGGCCGAGGTCCGGGCCGGCAAGGAGATCGCGCGGTACGACCGCGGCTCCCTGCGCCTCGCCCTGCGCGAGCTCCACGCCCATCTCAACGACGCGTCCGCCGACGGCGCGACGGACGACGACGCAATCACCGAAGGAAGCGAAGCAGCATGACCAGTGTCTGCCTGCCCATCCCGACCGTCGGCGTTCCCCTCCCGGGCCGCGGCTGCGACTGCAACAGCTGCGCCTTCTACGCCGGGCCCGACGGCCGGGGCGGTCCGGCCACCGTCGAGCCCCTGTGCACCGGCCAGAACTCGGACTGCCGGTTCTGCGGGTGCTCAGCAGCCGAGGCCGACGCACCGGCGAACGCGTGCGTGACCCGCAAGTGCCCGATCCGGTGCGGGAGCCGGACCGACATAGCCGGATGGATGGCGGACGTCGGCGGCACCCTGACCTTCGACGACATCAACGTCGACAGCACGCTGCCCGACGGCCTGCCGTCCTTCATCCCCATGACCGACGGCTCCGCGGTCACCAAGCTCGACGCCAGCCTGAACTGGCCGGCCTACGGCGTCGGTCTGCGGCGCGTGTTCTCGCCCGACACCCACACGCTCTACAAGCGGTTCACCGAGCAGACCGCCCGCCAGGCCCTCGCCCTCAAAGACCACCAGAAGGCCGTGCTGGTCGGCTACGGCGAGGACCCGCTCGTCGAGGCCTTCTGGACCCGCCGCGGCACCGACAGGCTCGTCGAGCGGATCGCCGAGCAGGAGTGGGACCTGGTCCTCTCGTGCAACTACAGCATCTACGGGGACTGGCCGCGCACGGAACACCTGCTCAACATGCGCCGATCGCTCCTCCTCGCGCAGGAGTTCGCCGAGGCCGGCGTGAACGTCGTGCCGAACTGCTATTGGTTCCGGCTCGAGGACCTCCAGCGCTACGTCTCCTGGATCGAGGACACCCAGCCAGCCGCCATCGCCATCAACGTGCAGACGGTCCGTGACAACGCCGACTGGGACAGCTGGGAGCGGCCCGGTCTGCACTTCCTGGCCGAGAACCTCCCCGAGGACATGCCGGTCTTCCTTACCGGTCTGTCCCGGGCCAACCGCATTGCCGAGATGGCGCAGATCTTCGGCCCCCGGCTGACCCTGATCTCGCAGAACCCGCACCAGTACGCCCTGCATGGCGCGATCATGACGGCCAACGGTCGCGAGGACGTTCACGCCCGGAGCGAGGACGCCTTCGCCGCTACGGTCCAGTACATGGCCTCGCTCCCGCCCGGTCGCTGAAAACTTCTTCGCGCGCACTGTCACACCGGCGGCTCCTCCCACACCTGTAGCAGGTGAAAGCACCTTTGGGAGGAGCCTCCGTGACGACCGAACCCGACACCACTGAAACCCAGACGGCGGAGCCGTCGACGGCCGCTCCGGCCTGGCGACTGTGGATCCTGCTCGTCTGGCACCCCGCGGCCGGCCTCCCCGTCGACCCCGTCGCCGTGCTCGGCCTCGACGAGAACCGCCAGCCAGCCGAACGGGTCGTGCGCTGGGTCCCCCTCGTCTACGAGCCGGCCGCCCCCTGGCGCGAGCGCCTGGGCGAGACCACCAGCAGCCAGGACATCGAGCGCTGGATTGCGCAGTCCGGGGGCACGTGCTCGCTCGAACCGGCGGACGTTCCGGAGGGCGCGCTCGACCTCACGCACGCAGCCGACCTCGTTCTGGACGGACTGCTCGCCGAGGTCTTCCCTGCGCTCCCGCCGCGCGGTGATGTCTGATGGGCACCGGCAGCAAGTCCTCGCACGCTTCCTACGCGGTGGGACCCACCACGGCATCTGAGACCGACGATGTGGTGGCCGAGGCGCCGGCACAGGCGATGTCCGATGAAGAGGTCCAGGCCAAGGCCGACCTAATGGTCGCGATGGACCTCATGGGGGAGCTCGCCGGCCCGCCGTTCGCCCTCGATCCCGAGGACGAGGTCCCGACGGACCCCGTCGAGCGGTACGACCTCTTCGTCGGCCAGGTTGAACAGGCTCAGGACGCCATCGAGAAACTGAAGGAGGCGGGCGCTTCCGACGAGGAGATTGAAGCCCACACCAAGGCGCTGAAGGCGCAGACCCTGGCCTACCTGAACTCGCTCGACGAGGATGACTTGCGCGAGATCGCCGAGGCCAAGGGCTTCGAGCACCCCGCTCTTGTGGGCCTGTCCGGCAAGGGCCAGCACCCCCTCATCCACTGGCTCGACCCCGCATACCCGGGCGACATCCCGTCCAAGGCGAAGATCCAGGCCGCCGCCCTCAACCGGTACAACGAGCTGCTCGCTGGCAAGACGGTCGGTGGAATGACGCTGGCCGACCTGCACGAGATCGAGGGCACCGACCCGCCCCTCAGTGGCGGCGCGTGGAAGGCCACGCCGGACGAGGTCACGGCCTCCGCCCAGGCAGTAACCGCGTCGATCGACGCCTGGACCGACGCGTCGAAGACCTACGGGCCCCAGTGGCAGGGAAAACAGGCCGAGGCCCTCCAAACGATGCTCGCGGCCGAGCAGAAATTGGCCTCGGCCGACTGTCCTGAGCTCGGCGAGGACCTGGCCAAGACCAAGGCCGAGGCCAAGTTGGCGGTTGACGAGGTCCTCACCCATAAGTACATGCACCCGAAGGTGGTCCAGCCCTCGGTTCAGGAGGCTCTCGCTACTGGCCAGCTGAGCGAGACCGAGGCGACGCACCTCAGTGGCCAGCAGCTCGTGACACTCATGCGGCCGAACACACCCGAGAGTGAAGTGGAGTCGCTGAAGGCCGTGGCGGCCAAGCGACAGGAGCAGCTGTCGAATCTCGACGCCGGGTACGCCGCGCACATTGCGGTGGCGCCCGAGGGCGGGCAGCCCCTGAACCTCCCGGCGGCTGGCGACCCGGGCGCACCGCAGACGATCGCCGCCTGGGCGAAGAACGCCGGCGACGTCCAAGACATGCAGATGGCCGTGAAGGGCTGGTACGCCTACACCCAGCAAGGGGGTGCCAGCGACACTCCGTACGCCGAGCATCCGGCCCTCGGGCCAGGGAAGTACCTTCACCCCGGCGATCTGACGAACGACTTCAAGGCGTGGGCCGCGAAGCAGAAGCTCTCCGACCTGCGCGGCGTTGCGGCCGAGCTAGGGATGGACAACAACGCCAAGGCCACGCGTGCCCAGGTCCAGAACTACATTGCCGCGAGCTTCAACGAGAAGTACGACCAGCAGGCGATCAAGGACAAGGTCACTGCGGACGTCGCGAAGAAGGAGGCGGCCAAGGCCGCCAAGGCGGCGGCCGCGGCGGCGCCTTCGATGAAGCCCGACGGAGGTTTGGCCTCGGACGAGGCCGTCCAGGCCCTGGCGAGCAAGCTGCCTGCGAATGCCACCGGCTCCGGGGCGAAGCCGGCCGCACCTGCGGCGAAGCCGGTGAAGGCGCCGAAGCCGGGCTCGTTCAACGCCAACGTCCAGGCCATGATGGCAGCGGTCCAGCACGCCAAGGCGACCCACCAGGACATGCCTGCCCGCGTGGACGCCAAAGAGGTCGCCGGCTGGGCCTTCGGCCCCGGCACCACAGCGTCGAACCTCGGCGGAACGTACGCCAAGACCATCCACGCTGCGCCCGACGGCTCGCAGTGGATGTTCAAGGCCGACCACAACCACGGCGGTGCCCTGGGGCACACCGAAGCCGCCGCGTCCCACGTCCTGTCGCTGGGTGGCGTGCCGGCTGTGCCGGTGTATCACCACAAGAAGGCCGACGGAACGGTCGGCTCCATCCAGCCGCTGCTCAAGGACGCCAAGCCGTTCACTTCCAGCCCGAGTCAGTGGACACAGTCCCAGGTCGACGCGATCGTCCGGTCGCACGTGGGGTCGTGGCTCGTCGGCGAACACGACGGTCACCAGGACAACTGGCTGAGCACGCCCTCCGGCGGCCTCGTGCAGATCGACCGCGGTCAGGCCTTCAAGCACTTCGGCGCGGACAAGCTGTCGGTGGACTACGCCCCCAGCGGCGGGGGCGGGTTCACTCCCGTCCACCAGAAGCTCTACCAGGCAGCCCTGGGCAGTGGTCTCGCCAGCGGGGTCAAGATCAACCCTGCCGCCGCGCACCCGGTGATCAAGAAGTTCGAGTCCATGCCGGACGCACAGCTGCGCTCCATCCTGCACTCCACCGCGCACGAGGGTGCCAAGAGTGGCGTGGCGTGGGTGCCGCAGATGCGCAGCCGGGCAGCGAAGGCACTGAAGATCCCGCAGTCCCAGGTCAGCAACGACCAGATCGCGACCGCGTTCCTGGACCACGCCGTAGAGAGGAAGAACAACTTGCGCCAGAACTTCTCCGACTTCTTCGTCAAGCAGCTGGGTCTGCCCTCCGGCGCCTCCCTCAAGCACGGCGGTGGTAGCTGATGGGAACCGGATCCAAGTCGAGCCACCAGAGCTACGCGGTCAGTCCCACCGCGCTCGCCGAGGCCCCCGCTGCCCCGTTGGACATCACCGGCGCGCCGGCAGCGGGTGAGGCGGCAGACCTTGCGGGCGCGGCCGTGGGATCTGCGGGGGAGCCCGCGTTCGAGGTGCCGGAACTGCCCGAGCCGGTTGTCGAGCCGGCTCCCTCTGCGGAACTTCCGGCCGGCGACGACCCGCTGGCGGAGCTGGAGACGCTCCTGGGCACCGAACCCGAATCGGAACCCGAGCCGGCCGCGTCCGCCGCACCGCCGGAGGAGGAAACCGCAGAGGCGTCTGCCGAGGCCGAGGACGTGGTAGCCGATGGAGAGCTGCAAAGCGGCGGTGAGGAGCCGTCTGCGGAGGAAGCCGTGCTGCTCCAGGCCGAGGACATCGAGGAGGTCCAGGAGGAAGAGGAGGAGGAGACGGACCCGCCGCTGACGCCGGTGCCGGCGGCGCCTCCGGTGGGCGAGCCCACTGGTACGCCGATCCTGGTGGGCGGGGACGACTTCATCAACTCCGAGGCAACCCTGGTCGCCTACGACTCATCGGACGGTCCACGGGAGGTGCTGCTCACGCACATATCCGAGGAGGCAGAGGAGAAGCTGCTTGATGCGCTCAGCATCCCCGGCACGCACATGGAGGAGATCCAGGTCGAGGAGGAGGTCAAGGAGCGCCTTGACCTCGACAAGCAAAAGAAGCTGGCCGAGCTGACCAAGACCGCCATCAGCTCAGTGCAGCACAAGCTGAAGACCGGCTCCGAGATGTCGGAAGCATCGATCGCCAAGCACCAGGCAGCCTACGACGCAGTCGCCGACGTCCTTCACAACCCGTCGATCAGCGACGACGAGAAGGCCATGGCCCTGCACTACCTGCAGCAGCTGAACGTCGTGAAAGACAAGATCGACAACGGCGGGGCGCCCATGCCGTGGATGGACGCCTACGAAGTGACCTCGACCAAGATGGTCACCAAGCAGATCCCGGTGCCCGACGGGGATCCGGAGCCCGGCACGCTCGCCGCGACGGTCCGCAAGGCGAGCCGGATCAAGGCCACCCTCGACCCGGAGACCGGGCAGACGTCATGGGACGGTGTCACCCGCTCTTCCGCCAACGGCACGGAGTACGAGATCGACATGGGCGACGGCTGGAAGGCCGTCTACCGCCCGTACAAGGACAACGACCCGGCGAACACGGAGTTCTCGCTGCGGGGACAGCTCGAGGTCCACGCCCCTGCGGGCGCCGGCCACGGTAAGGACCTCGTGGAGCGGCTGGAGCAGCTGCACCTGATGAACAAGCCGATGACCGCGGCAGAGGGGGAGTGGACGTACCTGGCGAACAACATCCGGGCCCAGGGGTTGGAGGGCTCGGCCGGCATGAAGGGCGCTATGGAGACGGCCCAGGGTCTCCAGGATCTTCAGGTCCAGGAGATCGTTCACCAGCGCATGGAGTCCCTCATGGGTCTCGACAGCGACGCCCTGCAGACGGCGATGAAGAGGATCCACCTGGAGGCATCCCACAAGGTGCTGCCGATGAAGGTCGAGGTCGTCCGAGACGCCGTCGCAAAGGCCTCCGGATTCGCCAGCGGCGCCGAACTCGCGGCCAGCCCGGGCTACGAGCCGACGCCGTCGACCGGCGGCAAGTGGCTGACCTGGTCCCGCTTCGACGTGACCGGAAAGAAGGCGGAGGTCCAGGGCGCGTTCAAGGGCCGGTCGCTGACCCACAACCTCAACGGCGGCGATCTCGCCAGTCTCCTCGGAACGGGGGTCCTGGCCTCCACGGAGAAGCGTGCAGTGATGGGCATCGGTGGCGGGCTCGGCATGAGCGAGCAGTCCGACAAGATGACCGGTGGTGCCAACTCGGTGTTCCTGCGGGTCAAGAAGACGCCCAGCTCCCCGGGTGGAGGCCGGCTGATCTGGGACGACCCGAGCGTGCTCATGCAGCGCAGCGACTACTACGCCTACAACGGCGACCACTACGGCGCCATCAACCCCGCGCACCACAACTACAACGCCGGGACGATCACGCGGGACCCGATGAAGATCGCCAAGTTCTCCGGCAGCAGCAACGAAATCATGTTCCGCAACGGGATCGACCTGCTCGGGGCCGAGGCCCCCAGCCGGATCGTGTGCCACACCGCCGCGGAGCGCAACAGCATCCTCGCTTCCCTCACCTCGCGGGGCATCACCCAGCTCGGCGGGAAACCCGTCGAGGATGTCCTGTGCACGGAAGCCGACTACTAGATCTGACCAGGAGCGATTCGATGACAGCAACACAGCAGCAGTGGCACCAGCGGCTCTCGGACCTCGTCGCGGGCAACCACAGCCCGACCGGCGACCCAGTGGACGCCGGCGCGCGCCTGGTCGTGTCGGACCCCGACGGGACGGAGGTCTTCCGTGCCGCCCTCGCCCGGCACCACCGCTACGAGGACGACGGCGACCAGGTCATATGGATCAGGCCCCTGGTCGGCGGCCAGGACACCGGGAGCGGCTACCTGTTCAACCTCGGCCTGGCCCGGCGGCGATCCCTTCCGGTGGCGCGTGCTGACGTCGTGGACGACGGAGTGGAGATAGACCTGACCACAGGGCAGAAGGCACGGATCGAGCCGGCCGACGGCCCCGAGCTCGAGCAGCTCACCCGCTGGGACGACTTCACCAACCGTCTCTCCCCGGAGGAGGACGCCGCACTGGGTCGACTGGATGCCGACTCCTGGCACGGACGCTATGCGTGAACGGCCCCGTCGCCGGTGCCGAAGAGCGACGGCGGGGCGTGTTGGCATGATGTCCCCGCGGCCGACGGCCGAGGAGACCACTGGCTGGCCCCCGCGCGGGGATGGCCGGCTGAACGACCCGGCCGAAGAGCCGGCCCGCACTCGAGAGGAGGAGACCCATGGCAGAGCGAGCGCACCCGGTGACCGAGCAGCGGCACGCTGACCTGCGGAGCCCGCTCCTGGAACACGAGCGCGACCTTCCCGTCGACGTGAACTGGCTGCGCCGGCGCGCCAAGCTGTTCGCGACCGTGTCCGGGCGCGACTTCCATGTCGTCACCGATCTTGTGGCGTACGCCTCGATCAGCGGCATGCCCTACCTCTCGCACTACGCCGCCCAGGTGTATCTGGGCCCGAAGACCGCACGGCTGCGGGTGCCGTTGATGGCCATCAACCTCAAGCTGGTGACCACGCGCGAGGAGGCCGATCGCGCCCTGGCGCACGAGACCATGCACCTGGTTGTTCCGTCGTACGGTCACAAGGCGGCCGCCTTCGCCCGGGCCCAGCTCTTGCTCGACCAGGTCGGACAACTCACCGCCGCGCAGGCGTAGACCCGCGGCAAGCCGGCCGGCCGCCGCCGCTGCTCTGTACGTCTTCCCGGGCAGAGCAGCGGCTGGCCGGCCACCCCTTCACTCTCAATGTTGTGTATTCCATTTCCAATATGTACTGTGACCTGTGTCGGGCGGGAGTTTCCGCCGACCGGAGCCGCTGTTCGCGGCCTCCGAATCCAGTCCCGGTGACCATGACGCGCGCCAGCGTGCCGATCACGGGCCGGTCCTTCTTCTCGGAGACGCCATGCCGAGCACCATGAGGAAGCCCTTCAACCCCATCGAGGCCGCAGCCGTCCAGGCCGCGGTGGAGCGCGCACAGTCCGGTCAGGCCAGCCAGATCGGCCCGGACCCGGCCCTCCACAGCCATGACGCCGAGCTCCGCTGGGTCGAAGCGGTACTCCGCCACCGCCTCTCGCTCCACTCCCTTGGCCGCCCGATCGGTATCCGCACCAGGGACGACGACACCCACCCGCTGGTCGCAGACGGCGTGCACTTCCCCGCGGTGGCGCTGTCCATCTCCTTCGCGGACAGGACGCTGGGCTTCCTGGCGACCTATGACGACCGCCGCCGCCTCATCTTCGACCTCCTCGCCCCGTGCGCCCTGTGCGGCAAGCCGGTGCCCACTGAGGAGATTAACTCCCTGGGAGACCTGGGCGACTACCTCCTCCAGTCCCGTGGGCTCGGGGGGTCCCCCCGCCAGCGCACCTCCCCCGCGCACGCCGCCGACTGCCCCGCACGCGGCGACTGATCGCGCTTCCCCCCTCCCCCAACGGGCGCCCCCGGCTGAATACAGCCGGGGGTGCCCTGCATGGAGCGACACCTCACCATGACGACAGCCACTCCCCCTCCGATGCCGGCAAAGAGCCGGTGCAGCCCACCCCTGACACGCACGGCCCATTCGGCCGGGTGGTCACCGCCCCCGAAGACAGCCCGACGCCAGCGTCTTCGACGTGGGTGACGCGGCTGCTGTTCATGGTCCCGCTGTGCATCGCCGAATTGCGGGACCTCTCAGAACCCGACATCGAGCGCCTTTCGACGCGGGCCGCCGACCTGATCGCCAGCCACGGCGACGACGCCCAGTACGGCGGCCACCACCAGCGCAGCGCGCGCACCGCCATCGCCCAGGGACTTGCCGTGCTCGTGAGAGCCGACGGCGGCGTGACCGCGCTCGGAATCCACGCGTGCATGCGCCCGCACGTCGGATGCCCCGGCACCTCACCCGCCCGCCCCTCCCCTTCGAAGCACGAGGAACGAGATGTCTGAGAGCACGAAATCGACTGGCCGCACCACCCCCAAGCGGCTCCTTACCCAGAACTCGGACCTAAGGAGGATCGGCGTATTCAACTGGACTCTGCCAGCTTTTGTGATCGAAATGCCCGACGGAAGCCATTTCAACGTCTGCCTGTCTGCGACGGGTTGTTCTGGCCCCACCGGAACGGGGTGGGTTCTAGATCTCGTCGCAACACAAGACCCCAAAGGTGTTGCAATGACGAGGAAGCGTCGAGGAGGGCGGATTCCAGCAACCGTCGCAACACCTGGTCACTCGACTGTTGCGATGAGCCTACTGAAGTGGTGGGCCGGAGTCTGCCAGCCGAGGGTCTTGCGAGGGCGGTCATTGAGTTCAAGTGCGACGGCCGCGAGGTCGGCCGCTGAGTGGACGGACAGGTCGGTGCCCTTCGGGAAGTACTGGCGGAGAAGACCGTTCGTGTTCTCGTTCGTCGGCCGCTGCCAGGGGCTGCCGGGGTCGCAGAAGAAGACCGGGATGTTCGTGGAGCGGGTGAACTCATCGTGACGGCCCATCTCGCTGCCCTGGTCCCATGTCAGCGAGCGTGCGAGCGAGGGAGGGAGGTCCGCGAAGGTGCGGACGAGGGCGTCTCGGACATGCTCGGCGCCGCGACCGCCGGGGAGGTGAACGAGCTTGACGTAGCGCGTCGTGCGGTCAACGAGAGTGCCGATGGCGGACCGGTTGTCCTTGCCGACGATCAGTCGGGTAGCGGGGACGCATTGCTGCATCCCCGCCCCCTCAGAACCGTGCAAGCAGCTTTCACCGCACACGGCTCAAGCAAGCCCCAAAGGCTCGCCGACAGGCAAAAGTGCTGGGTTTGCTCGGTCCTGAGCGATTCCCCGCTCGTCGGAATCCCGGCGAATCGAATTCCGCACCTTCTCAAGAAGGTCAGAGACATTCGGAAGCCTTCAGCGGGCGCGCGACGAGAAGCTGCGCGCGAAGAAGGCAGGCGCGGGCCAGAAGTTCACGCTGGCGCACTGAGTACTCGCGGGGGTGTTTTCGGGGCCGGGCGTATGTGCGCCCGGCCCCGAAAACACCCCCGCGGGCGTGCGACGGCGCCACCCCGGGGGAGGCGTTGCGTATTGTTCTACCGTGATGTACTTTAGCGCCTGCCCCTGCGCGATCGGGGCCGACGCAGTGGAGCCGAAGATGCCGGCTCCACCTCGAGCTCGACCGACCAGGCCCCCACCCGCGGGGCCGACGACCACGGCCTGCGGGTTCACTGCCGGTCCGACAAGGAGTAACGGTGATTCCCGCCGACGCTGATGAACTCGTGACCTCACAGGACATCGCGGAGAAGTACGAGGCCAATGAGGGCAACGTGGCCTACTGGACCACGCTCCCGGGTTTCCCTGAGGGCTGGCCGTCAGGTCCGGGACGAACCTTGGTCCGCGATGCCGCGCTGGTGGACGAGTGGCTGAAGGAGAACCTCCCGGTCCACTGGGCCAAGGGGCAGGACTCGGACAACCCGTTCGGTCTGCCCGCCGGCGGGCCGAAGGACTTGGTGACGCTATCGGACATCTGCGCCTGGGAGGGCAAGGCCCTCGGGCGGACGGAACCAGTGCCGGAAGCCACCCTGCGAAGTTACATGTCCAAGAAGCCGCCGAAGATGCCCGGCCCTGACCGCGTGCCCGGAGACGGGAAGGTCCCCGAGGTCACGGAGCGGAGGTGGTTCCGCGAGACGGCCTACGCGTTCGTGAACCGTCCGCGGCGCATGCGCCGGCAGACGAAGGCCGAGGAACCAGTAGGGACCGCGCAGGCCCCTGCAGCCGGCAGTGCGCTTCCGAGCCGTTCGTCCACCGCGCGCACGGAGCACCTGGACGCCCAGGCCATCGCGACCACATACAGCGTTAGCGGGCAGACGGCCCGGGGGTGGATCCGCGCTGAGGGGTTCCCTGAGGCTGGCGAGCGCGGGTACAACGCGGCCGAGGTCGACGAGTGGGTGCGCGAGAATCGCCGGCGGACCTGGGTCACGGCCCAGCGCCGCGCTCAACTGTCCGGCCACGCGTGGGCTGGGCCGTCGGCAGCTGACGAGGACGCCGGCGCCGAGAAGAAGCGCGCCGCCCCGGCGCCGGCGACAGAGCCGGCCGCCGAGGCGCAGGGTGAACAGGCGCAGCTCACTGCGGAGATGATCGGTCCGCGGTACGGCGTCTCCGAGTACACCGGCCTCCAGTGGACCAAGGTCAAGGAGAAGCGCGAGGGCGACAAGCTCGTTCGCCGGGCTTTCCCTGCACCTCGGAGCACGCAGCCGCGTACCTATGACCAGCGCGAGGTCGACGCGTGGGTGGAGAAGCACCGTCCGCATGTCTGGGCGGCTTTCAAGGGAACCGGGCCGGCTCTGGTCCACGATCTGCCCGAGGGAGATCCGCGGGACCTGCTGGACATCTACGACTTCGCCGAGGTGCTCGGTATGACCACCCGGGGCGAGGCACTCGCGCGCGAGACCATCCGTGCCTACCACGCCCGTGGACAGGTCCCGTACGCCGACCGGACTGTCGATGACGGCAAGAAGCCTCGGGTCTTCCAGGATCACTGGTATCGCGAGACGGTCTACGGGTTCGTCCTCAGTCGCAGGGGGTCCGGCCGCTTCGGTCCCAGGCGCTAAGAGGCTTTCATGGCCGCCGACCGGCTGCCGGCTGGCTCGGCGGGCCGGCCCCCGGGACGGGAATCGGTAGGGCGGACGGTCCTGGACATGCGAGAGCCCGCCGGTCGTCTGACCGGCGGGCTCTCGGCGTTCGCGTGCTGCTGGAGGCTTCGCTCTGGCGTGGGGTGTTCTATCGGGTACTCCCGGGTTCGTTGTCCGCCGCGACGACGAGGGCGTCGAGTTCCTCATCGCTGATGAGGACGAATGCGGTTGCCGGGACCCGAGCGACCTGCGCCTCGTAGCCGACGTTTCGTAGGCGCCGCGTGAGCGACTGTGCCTCGTACGGTGCGAGGACGTACTTGCTCTCCGGCGGATCGGCTAGAGCCGTGACGCGGTAGATCCATTCGTGGCCTGCCTCGTGCGCGGGCATCGTCGTTCCATTCGCTCGTGGTGACGACCTCGCGGTGACCGTCACCAGTTCTGTCCCCTGTCGGGATGTCGTGCGTGGGCATCGCTGAGCGCGGCCTCCGGGTAGAGGCCACGCCTGTGGCTTCAGCGCTGTGGCGCACCGCCCGTGTCAGCTGCGCTTGCGGAAGAAGCGACGGCGGGTACGGGGCTGCGGCGGGTACGGCGGCTGCCCGGCCAGCTCATAGACGGCGTCGTGGAGCTGCGGGTGCGCCAGGAGGGTCCAGTGCTTGCCCAGGGCCGCCCAGACGTCCGTCAGGGCCGTGCGGGGGTCCGTTCCCAGGAGCGTGCTGTACGTCGCTGCCACGGCGGGGGTGCGCGAGCGGCCTGCGACGCAGTGGAGGAAGACCCGCTTGCCTTCCTTGCGGAGTCGGAGAACTTGGCGGGCCGCCTGGTCGAGGGCGTAGTGAAGGTTGGGGTTCTCGCCTTCCTTGTCGACCAGCCAGACGCGGACGTGTTCGACGTCGGTCCCGGAGAAGATCGGCCCCTGTCCGACTCGGCACAGGGAGACGACCGCATCGACCGGCGGTGTGCCAGCGAACTCAGTCATGGGGAGGTTGCCGAGCAGGACACCGGGGTCGTCAGGGTGCTGTGTGGCGTACTCCTTTCCGGCGTAGCCGGGGATCTTGACGCGCGGGGCCGAGGGCCATCCGTCGTTGTCGTCCATGCCCTTGCGGGCGGTCAGGACGGCCAGGCGGACGAGATCCGGGGCGGTCATTGTGGGCCAGCCGTTCACGGCCTGCTGCCAGGCGAGCGGGATGGCCGAGACGCCCCAGCGCGCTCCCAGGAGGGCACCCGCGATCGCGGCCACGGTGTCCGTGTCGTTTCCCGCCCGGACGGCCGCTTCGGTGGCGAGCTTGAAGTGCTGGGCGGGGAACGATCCACGCTCCGGTGCCAGCTCGGGAACGGGCGTGCGGGTGATTGCGGACCACGCGGCCTGGAGGGCGGTGACGACATACCCGTTGCGGTCCCAGTGGTGCGGCGGGTTCGCCTCGGCCTCGTCCAGCCTCGCGTGCCAGATCTCCTGCCGGTCCTCGGCAAGCAGTGTGATGCCGTCGCGGACGCCGTCGAAGGTGCCTTCCATCACGGCGGTCCGAATGCCCGCGCACCACAGGATGCACGCCTCGACGCACTCGGGGTCGCTGTGGGTGAGGGAGCTGATCACCGTGGCGGCCCGGACCATTCCGTCCACATCGTCCAGGTAGGCGAGGGCCACGATGCCGGTCCGCATCAGCGAGCCGTTGCCCGCACTGAACCGGGTGCGGGCGGTGTAGGCGTCAGCTTCCGCCGTCATGGCCTGGGCGGGCGTGCCCGTCTTGTGGCTCTTCGCGGCGCGGAGCACGCCGCTGGTCTGGTTCCCGATGTCGCTTGCGCCCCCGTCGCGCCAGAAGTGGAAGTTGCGGGCGATCTGGTCGAGTGCGGTCGGGCTGGTGAGGTCGATGCCGGTGGACGCGACGGCGGCGATGCACACGTGCATCTGAGTGTCGTCGGAGTACTCGCCGGGCTTGTAAGGGCCCAGCCCGCCACCGATCATGGCGGGCTGCTCATCGGAGCCCAGTCGGCGGGCGAACTCATAGGGAACGCCGAGGGCATCACCGCACGCAGCGCCGAGAAGGACGCCGGCTGCGCGGTCAGTGGCGTGGATGTTGAGCGAGTGGGCCGCCGGGGCCGGGGTGGAGGTTGTAAGGGCAACGAGCTTGGCATTCACGGGCGTTCTCCCGAAGTCATGTACTACGTGCGTGGTCTGAGGAGGGCGGGGCGGGGAGGGCGGCGTGAACTCGCCTGGCGCTCAAACCCGCTGTCGCCACGTCAGAATGACACGACCGAACTGCTTTCGTCAACGTGACGATTAGCGTTGCGTATTACTCATCCAACGTGTACTGTCATTGTTGTCGGAGGCGCTCGACCCGTCCTGGATGACGCGCCCCGCTTCCCTACGTCGGTACCGCGCCCTGAACGTCAGCGGCCCCAGCTCCGGCATCGAAGTGCACGCCAACTCACAGGAGTTCCACCATGAACAAGGCCCAGCTCGTCGACGTGATCGCAGACAAGATGGGTGGTCGCCAGCAGGCCGTCGAAGCTGTCGACAACATGCTCGACGCCATCGTCCGGGCCGTCGTCGCCGGAGACCGTGTCTCCGTCACGGGATTCGGCTCGTTCGAGAAGGTCGACCGACCGGCCCGCTACGCCCGCAACCCCCAGACCGGGGAGCGGGTGCGGGTCAAGAAGACCTCCGTCCCCCGCTTCCGGGCCGGGCAAGGCTTCAAGGACCTGGTCAGCGGTGCCAAGAAGCTCCCCAAGGGCGGCGAGGTCTCTGTCAAGAAGGCTCCCAAGGGAAGCCTCACCGGTGCCTCCGCCGTGGCGAAGAAGGCGATGGCCAAGAAGGCCACTCCGAAGAAGACGGGAGCGGCGGCCAAGAAGACGGGCCCGGCCATGAAGGTCGGGCCGAAGAAGCCCGTCAAGGCCGCCCCCAAGAAGTCGCTCGCCTGATCCGTCGTCGCCGGGCCCCCCTCCCGGCATTCCCTGCTCGACGGCCGGGCGCTGGTGCGCCCGGCCGGACCGGAGAAACCTCTGATGAACTACTTCGTGATCGACGGCACCCGTGTCGTCTCCGCTCATCGGACGCTGGCCTCTGCCCGTTCCGCGGAAGCGCAGGGACCCGGGCGCAGTGCTGAGCCCGGCCCGCTGTTGGACGGTGAACCGGCCTGGTGGACGCGGGCGCGCCCGAGCGGCGGTGTGATGGAGCTCGGCATTGTTCGGGCCGAGGCGACCGATCTCGGCCTCCGCTTCGAGTTGCGCGCCTGCCAGGCGCCGGCCGGCTCCTGCCGCCACAGGCCATGCGGCACCTACACCACGTGGGCCGTGAGCCGTTGGTACGGCCTCCTCAGCGAGCTCGCCGCCTTCGTGCCCCTGTCGTGGATCTGGGTCGGCAAACGCAGCAGCGACCCCCGTGGCGATGCCCCGCAGTTCCTCACCGAGGGCCAGGCCCTCGTCGACCGCCTGGTCGCAGAGAAGCAGGAACCCCTGCGGATCGTCGTGCGGTTCCTGGCGAAGCATTTCGGCCCCGCCCCCGGGCAGGACTCCGTCGCGGTCCGCCCGGTCCTCCACGGCCGGGATCTGCATCTGAGGCTGGACCCGTCCGTCTCGCCGGACCTGCCCGTCTGCGGAGCCATCCTGCCGGGCCGCGGCAGTGACACCGCCGGCACCGAACCGCATGTACGCACCTGCGACCAGTGCTTCGGGCGCGCCCCCATCGTCCCGCCCCCCGTTCTCACCGCCGCCGAGTACGACGCGTGGACCTCATACATCCACCAGCCCGGCTCGTGACCGGCGAACCAAGGAGGGACTCCGTCGTGACCGAGACTTCAACCGCCGTCCTTGCCTGCTCGCCCAAACAGTTGGCGCTTCGCCTGCTCCGGCGCAGGGCCTTCACTGCCGGGTACCTGGCGCAGGTGATCGACCTCGCCGTACGAGAGGTGGCTCGCAGCCAGTTCGACGAACCCGATGAGCGCGAAGCGGCCCAGGTCCATCGGCGGCTGACCCGCTACGCAGCGAACGGGCAGCCCGGCTCCGCCGAGCTCGCCCGCGCCATGCTCGACGTCAAGCACGCCCTGGACCTGGTGCAGCACAGGCACTACCGGGCCTCCGCCGTTCCCGAGAGCGGCATCACCACGACCGTCTCCGCGGAGCAGCTGCTGGAGCTGGTCACCGAAGCCGGCCGGGACCGAGCACTCGCTGCGCAGGGGGGAGCCCTGGTCGTCCTCGCGCAGAACGAGGAGACCAGCACCGTCTACCGTCCGGTGTCCGCCGTACAGGCAAAGGCTCTGCGGCAGGCGGCGCGCAGCGCGAAGGAGGAGGCGATCCGCCTCTACGAGGGGGCGGTTGAGGTGCTGCGCCCGCACGTGCGCATGGCCGACTGGAGCAAGGACGACGGATACGGAGTCGCCGTCGACGTGGTGCGCGACGGAGTGTCGGTGCAGTGGTGGCCGGCCGCGCTGCCCGAGTCCCGGGCGCTGTGGGAGCAGGGAGGCATCCGGCAGCTCTGTGTGTCGCTGCTGGCGTCCCGTTTCACCGTGTCCGAAGGAGATGACGGAGCACCCCACGCCCTGATGTTGCGTATTTAGTTTTCGGTATGTATTGTTCTGGTGTCTGGTTGATCGGCCGCCCTCCCCTTCAAGCCCGTGTGCCGGCCCGCGCCGGCGCCGTGAGGGCGGCCGCCAGGCCACTGCACCGCTGCTGCGTGGCGCATCCCGCAGCCCTCCACCTCACCGCCCCGGGCCGCCGCAGCGCCCGCATCGAACTGGGAGACCGCCATGGGCCCGAGCAATCCCCAACCGCGCCGGACGGCGCCCCTCGACTCGCTCAGGGAGCTGGCGCCGGGCGCCGAACTCGTCAAGGTCCGCGCCAACCCGCACAACTGGAGCCAGGCCGAGCTCCTCGCCGCGTACACGTGGCCGCAGCACCAGGGCGACCGCCTGGTCCCCCTCGACTGCGGCACCTACCCGGACGACTCACACGACACCGCTCTGACCATCGGCGAGTTCCTCAGCCGGTACCAGCAGCTCCCGGTCGTGCGTGTACTCCAGGCCAGCGACGCCGCCTACACCTTCCTGGTCGAGCTCGCCCGCCCCTCCTGGGAGCTCGCCGAGAGTGATTCCCAGTGAGTGCCCCGGCGATCCCCGCAGCGTGCGCGCACCGTCCCACCCATGGCGGCCTGGTCGTCCCGTACGTCTCGTTCGAGCACAACGGTCTGCCGGTCTTCGGCGGGCTCGACCCGCTCAAGCGCGCCCGAGCCTTCGAGAACGGCCTGTGCCAGATCTGCGCACGGCCGCTGGAGCGGTGGTTCTACGTGCTGGTCCGCCCCCAGGACGTGAGTGTCGGGTACGCGCCGGAACCGGGGCTCCACCCGCCGTGCCTGATGTATTCGGAGAAGGCGTGCCCGATGCTCAACGGCACCAGCGCGACCTACCGTCCGGGCGGCGTCATCTCCCGGCACCCGGCGGGCCGTCCGTGCGACGACCCGGCCTGTTCCTGCCCCGCGACGGCGCCCACTGCGGAATCCCAGCTGCGGGCCGGGCGCAAGGCCGACGACTGGGACGCCTGGATGCTCTCGACGCCCCAGTACGAGCTGCGCCGGGATGACCGCGGCGGTGCCGTGGGCATCCAGCTTCCTTCCGGCCCGAAGCGCATCCGCCGCGTGCGGGTGTCTGCCGAGCGCAAGCGCGCCCTCGCCATGGTCGCGGCGCTCCTGGAACTGGGCGCGTAGCCCTCCCCCTTCAACGCCCGGCGGGCGCGCCCGTGCCCGCCGGGCCACCCACGAGGATGACCATGCTCGCTGAACGTTTCCGCCCCTCCGACATCGAAAGCCTGGTACGCATCGCCGGCGCCCTGGCCCACTCCCCGGCCGCCGCCGAACTTCCCCCGCAGTACCGTGAGCTCGCCCAGCGCGTTCACGCCGAGATCGTCGCCGAGAGCTCCGGTCGTAGGTCCCCGGCCGTCTCCGCCTTCCTGGGGCCTCGCCCCGGTGAACAGGTCTGGATGCTGCGCCTCTGGACCCGCCACGAGGACACCACGGCGCCGTACGCCACGAAGGGCGCTGCCCTTGCCGAGCTCGCCACCCACGTGCGCAGCAGCTGGGACAACGTGGGCGGCCAGGGTGACGTACCCGATGAGCCTCCGGCCGACGACGCCGAGGCGATCGACCTCTACTACGGAACCGACGGCGACGCGGTACCCGATCAGGGCTTCGAGCTGTATGCCGAGGAGCTGGGACGGTCGCAGCGCTCTCGGATCGTTCCCTTGGACTTCGCCTTCCCCAACGCTGTGACGGCCGAAGGCCTCAACCGCGGCGCCGTCTTCTACGCTGCCGATGACGACGGACCGTCGTGCATCGAGGTGGCCGGGGTGCTCGTCTTCGGCTACGTGGACGCCGAGGACGGCGTCGTACGGGTCTCGGTCCACACCGACAGCGCCGATCCCGAGCATGTCGTCAGGCCGGACGGGTCCGTACCGCTGCGCGTCGTCATCGAGGACACCGTCGTCTTCGACGACAGCAACCACTACGCCCCGCGTCCCCCCGTGCTGGAGCAGCTCCTGGACGCTGCCGACCCGGAGCAGCGGGATCTGATCTTCTCGGTGGCGGTCTCAGCGGGGCTGATGTGGAGCTGTCCGGACTGCCAGTGGCCGAACCCGCGGGCGACGGAGCGGTGCGAGCGCCCCGGCTGCGGACGCCAGGTCAAGGCGATGGCGATCGGTGCGCAGGCGGCAGCTCTCGCCCCGGCGCCGACTCTCGCGCTGGAGGGGCCGCGATGACCATCAAGGCCTACCCGCCGACGCCCAGGCACCTCCGCGCCGCATGCGTCCATCCGTCGGGGCACCTCACGTCGCACGGCAGCCGCACGACGCTCCAGGTCTACCTGGACGATGGGCTGGTCTACCGCAACGACGCCGACGGCTACCGGCTCCCGGCGGAAGTGGCGCAGGAGCAGGGCGTCGGACCGTACGTCATCACCGGCGCCGGGCGGCGGGCGATCCTGAACGACTCCCAGCTGGCGGCCATCGACTCCGCCGACGAGGGCAGCGCGCTGCGGGAGGTCAGCTGGCCCACTGCCGCCGCCCTCGCCCGCCTCCGCCTCGTCGAGTATCGCGACGCCGACGGTGTCCCGCAGCTCACCGACGGCGACGACGGCCGCAGCGGCCCGAAGCACCGGCCCTTCCTCACCCCCGCGGGCGTCGAGGCCGCACGCGCCGCCAAACCCCAGTCCTGATCCCCCGCTCCCCCGGCGGGTGCGGCCCTTCCCGGCCGCACCCGCCCTGATCCCCGCAGGTACGCGCCCATGACTTCCCTCACCCTGTTCGATCCCGACCTCGACGAGGCCGGTCCCACCACGTCGTCCGGCGGGCCGGCTCCGGCCGAGGTTGCCTCCGCAGAGGCTCTGCAATCCTTCCGCGCGACGAAGCACAAGTCGCTCAACTTCGGTCTTGGCGTCGACTCGACGGCCCTGGTCCTGGCGATCATCGACGATCCAACCGCCTTCGGGATCGCCGAGGACTTCTCAGACTTCTCGATCGTGACGGCGATGACCGGGTTCGAGTTTCCCGACACGATCGCCGACGTCGAGAACCACGTTCTCCCGCTGCTCCGGGACAAAGGCATCCGGTACACGCAGGTCGCACGGGCCGGGCGTCCGGACTCGGCAGGTGTCGAAGTCCTCTCCGACACCACGAACCCCGGCAAGGTGTTCAGCAAGGGCCCGTGGACGCTCATGGACGAGATGGAGGAGAACGGCACGGTCCCCCAGTACGCCGGCGGTCACGTATGCAGCCAGAAGCACAAGGCCTTCCCGATCGACCGCCTCCAGCTCCAGCGGTCGGGCGGGCAGACCGTCGGCAAGCTCTTCGGTTACAACGCCGACGAGCACAAGCGCGCGGTCAAGGCCAACAAATTCCAGGCCGAGCGCAACCAGACGGCGGGCTACGAGACCTTCGCCCTGGACTACCCGCTGCTCAGGCTCGGCTGGGCTCGCCAGGACGTGCAGGGCTACGTGAAGGACCGCCTTGGAATTGACATGACCAAGTCATATTGTCCGGTATGCCCGTTCTCCGGGGTCTGCTCGCCCCAGCCGGACCACCTGAAGCGGCTGCGGAAGTACCCCGACCTCGCGGCGCGCGTGCTACGCCTGGCGTACCTGGCGATGGCCCTGAACGACAACATGTCCCTCTACAAGGACGACACTCTGTTCAGGCGGGTCACCGACAACCAGAATGCCGAGGCGCTCGGCCGGTTCAACGCCCGGCTGGACGAGGAGACGTGGGCGGTCTACCGGCTGCGGCGTGCCTACACCCCCGGCCGCCGGCCCGAGTGCAAGACCGCTCACGGTGACCATTGCGCCAAGCCCGAGTGCCGCGACAGCGGCATCAAGGGCACTGTCTACCGGTCCGTGGAGACCGTCCGCACCGGCAGCCGCACCGAAGTGGGCGCCTTCCTGCACAACGCCGCCACGGCCCTGGACCGCCCGGTCGAGCACTCCACGACAGCCCACGGCGTCGGCATCGACCGTGTCCGCACTCGCGTCCGCCCGGACTCCAAGACGTACGGCACGGTCGAGGACTTCTACGTGACCGCCCCGGCCGGCGTGCAGGACAAGGCCCGCCCCGGTTTCGCCGGGGTGTGGGCCTCGATGACCACCGACCAGTAACCCCACCCTTGCGAGGAGAGATGACCACCCGCACCCTGTCCCCGGCTTCCTACGACAGGCTCACCGCCACGGTCGCACGCGACACCGGAGAGCGGCACACGGCCGCCCTGTGGATCCACGCCGCGGCCCTCGTCCGCCACGCCTACGACCACGGCCTGGCCCCGGCCGACGACCGCCCACCGGGCCCGGACGGCCTGCTGAAGTCCCTGGAGAACCTCGCGAACTGCCACCCTGCCCTGGCCCCGCTCGCCGATCCGGCGGTACTGCCCCTGTGGGAGCAGCCGCTCGGCGCTGCGGCCTGGGCCGCCGTCGAGGAGTTCTGGGACCGGCACCCTGCCCTCGAAGACGAGCGTCGCGTGGACGGCTACGCGCTGGGCGACGCCTACCAGTTGCTATCCGAGGAGGCCCGCAAGGGGCGCGCCCTGTGTCAGACGCCGCCCTGGGTCGCCCGTCTCCTGCTGCGCCTGTCGCTGGAGCCGGCCATGGAGGAATGGGGGCCGGCCGACGTCCGGATGATCGACCCCGCCTGCGGGACCGGGCACCTCGCCGTGGCTGCATTCCACATGGTCCGCGTCCCGCCGGTGCACGGCCGCCGGCCCAGCCCGGTCGGGCACGGGCCACGGGCCGTCGAGCGGGCGCTCGCCGCGGTGTCTGGTGTGGACCTCGACGCGTACGCCGCCGCACTGACCGCCTACCGGCTCCTGGCGTGCTCCGCGCACGTCCTCGGCGTGGGCCTGGACCGCGTCCCGGCGTCGTGGCCCGTCAACGTGGCCGCCGCCGACTCCCTGCTGGACCGCACCGAGCCCCTGCTGGCAGCCGGCGCCTACCACGCGTGCGTGGCCAACCCGCCATACATCACCCCGAAAGACTCCGCCGTCCGCGACCAGGTCCGCGCCGCGTACCCGCAGGTGGCGGCCGGCAAGTACTCGCTGGCCCTTCCCTTCACCGCGCTGATGCTCGAGTACCTGGCCGCCCCGGGAGGCTTCGTGGCGCAGCTGACCGCGAACTCGTTCATGAAAAGGGAGTTCGGCAGGCGATACGTCACCGAGTTCCTTCCTCGCTTCGACGCGCGCTGGATCATCGACACCTCCGGCGCCTACATCCCGGGGCACGGAACACCCACCTGCATCCTCGTGCACCGGGCCCGGCCGCCGGTCGGCGAAACGGTCACGGTGATCCGGGGCAACGGCGGAGAGCCCCACGTTCCCGAGGACCCCGCGCGAGGGCTTGTCTGGAGAGCGATCGAGGACGCGGTCGACAGTCGGCTGGCCTGGGACCGGTTCCAAGCGGGTGCGGACTTCGCCCGGCTCAGCGGGGAACCCACTCCATGAGATGTTGCGTATTCGCATTTCCCTGTGTACTGTGATTCTCGGGTCGGGCCAACTCCCCGCCACATCAACCCACTTGACGAGCGCCGCTCCAGACGTCGCGCCGTCTCAGCGCATCCAGGGGACTGATACTGATGAAGCGGAACAAGCCGCTCATAAAGCGCCGCAAGGCCGGGACGCAGAACGAGCGGCGGAGGCCGTACCGGTGGCAGGAGAGCGCCACTTCCTACTGGGCGCTGGCCGTGCCCCAGGCATTCACCGGGACCGACCAGACCGTCCTCGACATGACCGGAGCGGTGCCCGCGGGCGCAGACGAATCAGACCCCGACGACCCGCGCTACGGCTCCTCGCTGCGCTGGCGGCTCGACCGCGACGGCCAGACCCAGTTCGTCTACGGCACACAGGTGTGGGGGCGGTACCGGAGCGAGAGCCCGTCGGCCTACGGCAAGCACATCTCTGAAGGTTTCCGCCGGTCACTCCCCACGTCGTCGGACGTCTACCACGTATTCGTCGCGGCCCGGCCGGGATGCGAACGCGGGACGCGGTGTCCACTCACGCGGCACTGGTACACGGCCATCGAGGCCGACCTGTCGACACATCAGCCGGACCGATGCCCGATGGGCGTCCTGAACGACGGGCCGCCCTGGCGCTTGATCGGCCGTACCGTCCCTGACGGCCGCCACATCTACTGACGTCTCTCGGCACAGTGCTCGGGGCCGCCCTGGCAGCTCCCTAGGCTCCGGTCGGCCCGGTCCCTGGGTCTGACTCCCGCCCACGGTCCACCGTCGCCAAGCCTGCCGTTGAGGCCCCCTCCGGCCGCTCTTTTCTTCCACCACCGCAGAGGCGACGTGCTGCGCCTCGCATTACCCCAGGAGCCTCCATGGGTACCACCCGCACCCGCCTGCCCGGCGTCACCCTCCGCGACGCGGCCCCCGCTGACGCCGACGCCGTCATGCGGCTCCTCGCCGACGTGAACCCCGACGATCCCGACGCGTTCGAGGACGTCCGGCCGAACCTGTCTCTGCCTCAAGAAGGACCCCTCTCCCACTTCCGGGCCCTGATGGTCGTGGCCGAAAGCAATGAAGGCGAGACGCTCGGGGCCCTCCTCGCAGGTCCCCCGCTGTGGCTCTTCGGCCATCCCGGCGTCGACGTGGCGCTGGCGCACCTTCTGGCGGAACGCATCGCGATGATCACCGCGGTTGCCGTGGCCCCCGAGCAGCGCGGGCGAGGCGTCGGGTCCGAACTCGTCCGGCATTCCGTACGTCGCTTCACGCGCGCCGGCTACGGGTTGCTGACGCTGAACTGCTTCCCTGGGCTGGAAAGCTACTACCAGGGACTCGGCTTCTCGATCATGGACGACCTGAACGTGTCCCTCGGCCCCCTGAACGCGGTCGGGCACCGGTGGGGCGACACCCGGGTGGCCGCCCGGCCCCTGGACCGGTACACGACCTTCGCGGACGTCCCTGGCCTCACCTCCCCGGTCGTCTCGGGCATCCTTCCCAACACCCGGATGGCCCGTGGCGCGTACTTCGACGGGGCACAGTTTCGCGCCTGACCCGATCACGGCCCGGGATGCCTGCCCTCCCGGGCCACAGAATTCACGTACGGATGCAGGTGTCGGCCGGGCATCCACAACCAAGGAGGAACTGATGCCGGATGTCGACGGCAAGAGCCGCAGCCCGTGGGGTCGTTGGTCGCTCCGATGGGGCCTACCGAGTGCGGTCGTCGCCCTGGTGAGCGTGTGGGTACTGGAGCCCGCGAGCCTTGTCGGCGCGATCATCGCGGCTGGGGTGGCACTGGGGGCGCTCCTGGTCTTCGTCGGCACGATGCCCCGTCGGCAGCCGCCGACCGAGCGGCGGGCGCGCAGGGGCGCCGGCGAGTAGGAAGGCTCCGGCGCCCCGGTCGGTGCGCTGCACACATGGGAACTCGGTTGGTGGGCCCGGGCAGGTGATTGCCCGGGCCACCGTCCCGAGGCTGGCCGCGGGCGCGTTTACACCACGATGTTGCGTATTCGTGTTTCAGTGTGTAGATTGATTGCATCGCTGGCGGCCTCCGAGGCCACGCAGCACAACCCCCTTACTGCTCTGGAGTGCTCCATGCTTGCTGTCGTCCACGAGGTAGAGGTAGACGCCGCCCTTCTCGCCTACCGGAGGGGCTGGGCCGACGTCTGGCTGACCCTGGTGGACGTCACCACCGACTTGTTGCACCTGGCCAGTCACATGCGCGCCGACGTCGAACGCTGCCTCGACGGCGACGCGAAGGCGCGGCTCGACGAACGGTCCCTGGCCGCCATGCCGAACCTCGACCCGTCCGTCGCCCCGATCCACAACACGGACGACTCCGCTGCCGGGGACCACCTCTTCGACGTGTACGTGCACGCCAGCGACGCCGCCGCCGCCCTCCGCGTGCACATGGCGGACGACCCCTACCCCACCTTCTCGAAGGCGCTGCACGTGCTGCTCAACGATCTGCGCGCCTATGCCCAGAACCTCGGTCTCGACTTCGACGACGTCATGCGCGCGGCATCCCAGGCCCACCGGGTCGACCAGCGCAAGGCCAAGTAGCCGGACACCGCCCTGGCGCCGCAGCCCGCGGTGCCGCCGTCCCACGAACGATCCCGTCAGGAAGGACTTTCACCATGACCACGCCTCTGATCTCCTCCACGGACACGGAATACCCTCCCCGCGGCTCGATACGGATGTACCTCGACCGCGGTGAGCATCCCGCGACCCGGATGCCGCTCCTCGGTGCCGATCTCGACAACCTGCCCGCCGTCTGCGGAGGTTGCGCCAACACGGTGTTGAGGCAGCTCGACGACGGTCGAGAGCGTCTCAAGTGCGGGATTCGGGCTCCCGGAAGGCGCAGGGGCCGCGGCCCCGATCTGCGTGGCTCCATGCCCGCGTGCGTGAGGTACGCCGCGTCCACCGCACCGCGCAACTCCTGACCTGTCTGGCCGCCGCGCCCGGGTTCCCTCCACCGGAACCCACGCCGGTCCCGTACGCCGAGAGGCGGTGGGCTCCGGGCGCGGCAGGTTATTCCGCAACCGCCCTCGGAGACGTGATCATGCTGCCCGGCCTCGCCCAGCACATCGACTTCCAGGCCGCCCACGACGACTACACCCGCGGGTTCCTCGTAGTGAGCAAGGCCGACCACTCCACCATGTACGGCTACGTGTGGGAACACACCCTCTCGGACGGCACCACCACGTGGGTCGCCCAGCCGGACGCGGCCAACGACGCTTCGCGCATCCCCGGGTTCCAGTCCCGGGAGTGGGCCGGTGAGTTCCTGTACGAGCGCGAATGGCCCAAGTTCATCCGTCGCGAAAACGCCGAGGCCGACACCCTCCGGCAGCCGGGGTGCACCGAGCGCGCTCCGTGCGGGACGTGCTCCCTGTGCGAACCCGACCTGGCCTGCCGCGGAATCCTCTGAAAGAGCCGGGTGCCGCTCGAACTGCATCCGTCACCCCAACGTGCAGGTCCGAGGGCCGCGAACGACGCCTTCCGCTCGCGGCCCCGGCCTCGGCTTCCTTTCCTGACCACAACACCCCACCCATGCCCTGGAACCCTCATGTCCGCTGATTCCACTGCCAACCTCGTGACCGAGGCCATCGACCAGGTGCTCACCCACGGGGCACGCAAGTGCACCGATCCGAGCTGCGCCCGGCACGCCGGTACGACCGACTGCCCCCCGATCTCCATCAGCCGTAGCCCCGGCTCCGTCCTCGGTGAAGCGGTCGCCGAGGCCTGGCACGCCGCCGCCGGCGGCAGTCGGCTCGACATCCCCGCAGGGGTCGTCGCTGCCCTCGCCCTGTGGCCCCAGAAGTCCCCCGGTGCCGAGGCCGCCGACACGATCGCCGCATACATCGCCGCGCAGCCCTCGCGCGTGCTGGTCCGAGGCCTGGCCGATAGCGCCAACTTCTACTGGGGCCTTCGCCCCGACCTGTGGACCGCTGCCCGCCCGCTGTTCGACTGGACCAGGGAGGACCTACACGACACCCACCTCGCGGGCGTACGCGCCGTGGCCCGTGCCGCGCTGCGCCACGGAGTCCTTCAGCACACGGGAGACACCGACCCCGCCGAGCGGTCCCGGACCGACCTCATGTCCTGGGTCATCACGAGCCTGCGCCACCACCACTCCCGGCGCAGCCTCGGCGAGTACCACACACCGCCCGACATCAGCGATCTGATGGCCAACGTGCTGGCCGAAGGCAGCACAGGAAAGCGACCCCGTCAACGCGGCGAGTGGGCGCTCGAGCCGACCGCCGGCACCGGAGGACTCTTCCGCTCCGCCGCACAGGACCTGCGCCGCGACGGAGAGGACCCGGCGGAACGCGGCTGGGTCATGCTTGAACTCGACCCCCTGGCCGCCGCCGGAGCCGCCGTCAACACCCTCGTCTGGGAACTGGGCCCCCGTGCGTTCGTCGGCTGTGGAGACGTTCTCGCGCAGCCCGACCTGGCCGAGGAAACCCTCGCTCAGGCGCGCGACATGGCCCGTCACTGCGACGACGTCAAAAAGCTGATCGGCTTCGCGATCGCCACCCGCACCACCAACCAGCTGCTGGACGCCCTTACGGCCAGCAGGTAGCCGCTCCGCCCGTCCCACAACCCCGTGGGCCGGGCTCGGAGGAGGAACCGTGACGGAAACCCACGACCACAGCGAAACCCAGGGCGTAGCCCGGGCGCTGCGCGTCGTCCTGCCCGCTCCCAGTCGTACCCGTGTGTACACGCTGTCCTGCGGATGCCCCGACGCCGAGGGCGATCTCTCCTGGTACATCGACACCGAGGCCCGGTCCTACGAACTCGACCTCTCTTCCGCCGCAGCCGGCGCGAGGCAGGTCCGGCTGACCAGTCGACCGCTCATCGGTGACGGCACCACCTGGAGCGAGGAGTTCCTCATCTGCGACGCCCCGGCCGACTGGGCCCACCCCCTCGCTCGTCTCGTCGCCCGGCTCACCCTCTCCGACCGCAGCCCCCTCTCCCTCGACTGAGCAAAGGACCCCCCGTGTCGAACCGCACCGCCATGACCGGTTGCCTGCCAGCCTTCGGCCGGCACCGCGGCTATCCACCGCGCTACGGGTGGCTGCGCAAGGTCTACGACGCCCTGCTCCAGGACCCAGCCGCCCTGCGCCGCCCCGACGCGACCGTCGTGCTCGGCGTCGGCAAGAGCATGGTCCCTTCCATGGCCTTCTGGTCCCAGGCCTTCGGGCTGGCCGCCCGCAACGGTCAGGACCTGGTCCCCACCGACCGCGCCCGCTGGCTCCTTGAAGACGAGACCGGCGCCGATCCCTACCTTGAACTCGACAGCAGCCTGTGGCTACTGCACTGGTGGTTGGTGAGCGCCGAGCAGTGCCACGTGCCCAGCTGGCGGTATCTCTTCGGATACTCCCCGCTCAGCCGGTCCAACCGCGCGGAGACGCAGGGGCGCCTGGCGGCCGCCGCCGAAGCGGCCGGGCACAGGACCCCGGCCTCGTCGGTACTCGCCTCGGACATCGCCTGCCTGGTAACCATGTACGCTCCCGGCGACCACACCGCCGCGAACATCGAGGACGAGCTCTCCAGCCCTTTCCGCACCCTCCACCTGCTCGATTCCGAGCCTCCCGCCGACCGCACAGCCGACCGAAGCCACCTCGTGGCGCTGCTGCGCACGGCCGGCCGCCACTGCCCCGCGCCCGTTCAGGCATACGCGAGTCTGGACTTCGCGGCCCGGACCGCAGGCCCTGTGGCCGGCTCCATCAGCCTGGCCCGGCTCGCCTCCGACCCCCTCGGGCCAGGCCGACTCCTTCTCACCGGCACCGCCGACCTCCGCCGCGCCCTGCATCAAGTCGCAGATCGGCAAGCGGATCTGGCCGTCGTGCAGTCGGGCGACGGGCAGGAGACGCTCGCCTATTCGTGCTCGCCAGCTCTCCTCGCCGAGGATGTCCTGGCCGACGCCTTCCCCGCGCTGCGGCCGGCCCCCAGCAGTGCTTCGGAGAAGGGGAGTTCTCCAGCCCGGTCCTGATGGACTCCGGCTTACCGCAGGCGTGACCCGGCTCCGGAGAACACAACAAGCAACGTTGCTTATTCATAGTTCTATGTGTACTGTCATCCGTGTTGGTGGCGCTCGCCTCCCGGCTTGAGCGCCCCGCCTTTCCCTACCGACGAGACAGGCCAGGAGACACGCATGCGCATCAAGACCGGCGGGCAGCACCAGGGTTGGACCGTGGTCCACCAGGCGCGGCGCGAGTGGCGCGGCTCCTTCGAGGGCGTGTGGCTCGGTGTTGACGAGTCCACGGGGCACTGGATCGTCGGCCGCCAGCACGACGGGCAGTCGATGGACGACGGCTTCGACGCGGATGGCAACTGGTCCACGTCCCGGCACTTCCGCGACGGCAACGCGTACCTCAACATGCGCCGAGCCCTGGCGGCGTACGACGAGGAGGCCAGGAACGCGAGCGACGTCTGGGACGGAATGTGGGACCAGCGTGCCCACGAGGCCGTCGCCCGGCACCTGGCGCACCGCGTTCCCTTCCCCGCGCCGGTCCAGCTCGCGGCCGGATGGATCGGGCGCGGCCTGACCGGTTTCCACCCCCCGATGGGGTCGACGATCCCGCTCGACGGGCCGGTCGCCAAGTACGAGCTGGTCCGCTACCTCCAGGGCCAGACCCGGTTCGACGAGATCGTGACGGAGCCGGGCTCGGTCTCCGAGCAGGAGGCGTACCAGCTGATCATCAACGCGACGGGGCCAATCCGGTTCGTTTGCCGCGGGGTGACCTTCTACCTGAGCAAGTGAGCCAGGCGGCACGGGCGCGGTGCCGCCGCGAGCACCGCGCCCGTGCCGCCGGACCACAGGCCGCCAGCCACCACGTACACACCGAAGGCGAGGACGCTGCCCCTTGGGGCGGTCGAGACGAAATGGAACACAAGAACATCACCGGCCACGACGGCGCCGTTCACGAGGGCCTGCTCAACAGCCACACCGGCTTCCTGATTGACGTGGCCTGCGACGCGGGCCGGTACTCGGTCGTCCACCACTACGAGAAGCTCGATCCAGCGCGCGTCACCGACGCCCCGCTGTCCTGCCCCGCATGCGTTGCCGCGAACTCCCCCGCCACCGCCCAGCTGCACCGCGGACGTCTGGCCCACCGGTACGCCGAAGACGTCCTCGCCCTCGCTGACAGCCGCAAGCGCCCGCCCGCCCAGGACGACGAAGGGCTGCGGCTGGCCTTCGTGTCACTCGGCAGCGGAGAACCCGCCGCCCCGGAGCCTTTACGAGCTGATCAGGGAGCATGTGAGCGACATGCTGACCGATCGGGCCCTGGCCGTGCCGGAAGGGGTCCCAAGGGTCCTCGTGCCCTACAAGCGGTACACCGGCGGCACGGTCCAAGCCCCCGTCGCCCCTGGGGACCGCCTCATGCACTACAGCGCGGCCGGCGGGTACTTCCAGTACGTCTGGGTCGATGGGCTCGACGATTCTCCGGACGGAATCGTCGTCACGGTCCACGAGAAGGACCGGCGTCCGGTCACGTACTCGGCGTTCGAGCTCGGCCGACGGTACTCGAAGCTCGACTGGGCGCCGCTGCCCTAGCAGGCGTCGCCGAGCATTGATCGAAGCTGACGACCGCGGTCTGCCCGCCACCAGCCCGGGGCAGGCCGGGCACGTCATGTCGCCGCTGCTGCCGCCTCCGGCCCGCAGGCGCGCGCTGGAGTAGCGCCCGTCCCTCGCAGCCAGGGCAGCACCGCATGCTGGGCGCCGCCCGAGACGGGCCCCCGGGCCGCCGCGTTTCACTTCCGGATCCCGGCGAGGCGCCGTCGCCGCCACTCCGCCCGCCACCCGGCGTCTGCAGAGCACTCCGCGATGTCCCCGGCCGGTTCCGGCCTGCTCGCCCGCGGCGCGCCCCGGGATCCCCTCGTTCCCTCACACCACCGCAACGGATACGGCCCCCGACCGTCCCGTCACCGGGCCGCACCCTCGCCCGAATCCGGAAGCGCCCCACACCATGACCACCGACCGCCCGCACGTCGTCTTCCTCGCTCCTTCCGATCCCGCCCGGCCCCAGCCCGGCCGGGCCAACGACGGGGAGGCGGACCGCTCGGAGGACGCGGTCCTGACCGCCTATCTCTTCCACCTGACGGCCAAGGGACACCGTGTCCTGCGGCACCGCGTCGTCACGGATCCCGCTCTGGCGTCCACCGACCTCTTCGACGCGACCGCCGGAGAACTGGTGATGGCCTGCCACCGCTCCCACTATCGCGCGCTCGTCACCGCGTACGGGGTGATCAGCGACTGCGAGCGGCTCTTCTCCCCCGCCCACCGTGCGCTGCTGTTCACCATGGAGCCGGGCCCGGTCGCACGGGAGTTCCTGTCCCACCACAAGATCATCGCGATCTGGCCCGAGGGCGAGACCTTCGTACGCGCGGCCCCGGCAGCCGAGGCATGCGGGGCGTGAACCGCCAGAGCTTCGGGCCGCCGTCGACGAGAGCGGAGGAACGCGCCTGGCGCGCAGCCGGTCTCCTCGTCGACGTCGCCGGGCGCGCACTGCCGGCCACGGTCCGGCCCTGCGCCTTCTGCGACGGCGCGGACATCGGCGACACCTGCCCGGCGTCCCTGACCTGCCCCACGTGCAAAGCCGCGCCCCGACAGCGGTGCCGCCGGCCGAGCGGCCACACCGCCGAGCAGTGGCACATCGGACGCGTCCGCGCCGCGGACCTGGAAGACCAACGCCGCGAGGAAGACGGCGACACCACCCTGCCCGCCCGCTGGGCCGACACCCAGCCGGCGCCGCCCCCCTCACGAGGAACATGATGACCACCGACCACACCCACAACAGCTTTGCGGGCACGTCCCTTTCGCCAGGTGCCCCGGACCGGCCTCGTACGGCCGGAACCTCCACACCCCGCATCACCCCCGCCCAGCGCAGCGCCCTCCTCGCCGGGGCCAAGGACCCTCTCGGGCTGCTGCCCAAGTCCGTCAACCTCCGGACCCTGGCGTCCCTCGCCGATGCCGGCTACGTCGGCCTGGACCAGAGCCGCGACATCCTTCGTGGGCAGGAGGCGACGCGGGACCAGCTGGACGTCTGGGGCGGCGCTCTGACCGAGGCCGGCTGGCAGCGGGCCCGCGCCGAGGGCGCGGGCAGGTTCCGGATCGTTATCGTAGGCTGCGGAAAGGCCAAGCAGGACCGCCGCGTGACCGCCGGTGCGATGTACGTCGGCACCTTCCACGGCTCCTGCCGGGAGACGGCCAAAGCCCTGCTTCAGGACGGCGGCCGCCAGTACATCCTTTCCGCCGCCCACGGGCTTCTGGACCTGACCACGGAGATCGACCCGTACGACATCACCGTGGGCGACCCCGGCAGCGTCAGCGCGGACTTCGTGCAGGCGCAGGTCCGGGAACGCGGCATCGAGTCGGCGGAGGTGACGGTACTGGCCGGCAGCAAGTACGTGGCCCTCGCCCGGCAGTCCTGGCCGGGCCTTGAGGCGCCGCTCGCCGGAGCCGGCGGGATCGGGGAGATGAAGCAACGCCTCTCCCAGATCCGTCTCGCCGCGCGGGCCGAAGCCGGGCAGGAGCGGTGAGCGCGCCGCTCGGGCCCGCTCCGGCGCGGTGGGAAGCCATGGCTGCCGGCGGCGCCGAGGGCTGGGCTCAGCGGTGGAGCGGCGGTGTACCGACGTGGGTGCACACGTCGCAGGGCGGCTTTGACCGGCGCCGCTACGAGGTGGTCGAGCTGGCGGAGGCGCCCGCCCGGGAGTACATCCAGGCGAACCACTACCTGTCGGGGTGGCCGCCGGCGGTCCACCGGTTTGGGCTGGTGGACCTCGAGGCAGCAGGGGGCGACGACGGCCAAGCGGTCGACGGCCACCTGCTGGTGGGTGTCGTGGTCCTGGGTGTTCCGATGAGCCGCCGGGCTCTGACCAGGGTTTTCCCGTCGCTGGAGCCTTATACGGAGGCGTTGGAAATGTCGAGGGTGTGCCTGTCCCCCTCGGTGGCGAGCAACGGGGAGAGTTTCACGGTCGCTGCGGCTCTGCGTCTTGCCGCGGGCCACGGGGTGCGGGGGGTGGTCACCTACGCGGACCCTGTCGCACGGCTTCGGACCTTGCCGGATGGGCGCACCGCCGGCTCGCCCCGAGGGCACCTGGGTGTTATCTACCAGGCCCTTTCCGCAACGTATACGGGCCGCAGCACTGCGAGGACGGTCATCGTGCTGCCGGACGGCCAGGTGCTCCCTAGTGGAGTACGCGCGGGTTCGTCAGAGGCGGTCTGGCCCGGCGAAGCAGCATTTCAGCAGGCAGAGACCCCCTTCGGGGACATTCACTCGTTGGTGTGAGATGTCAGCAGTAACTCGCAGATTCTGCGTGTAGTCCCTGTAATTTTCCGGTTCGTGTCAGATTCCGAAAGTCGCGTGCTGACCCTGGTACGCCCGGGGGCGGACGCCGCCGAGGTGGTGGATCCGGCCGCGGTGTCGGTGGAGTCCGGGCTGGCGGACGTCGTCACCCTGCAGCGCCGCCGGCAGGCCCGCATGTCCGCCGTCGACGAGGAGAGCTTCTTCCTCGACACGCTCTCGGAGTACCAGTGGGCCCGAGACGCGGCTGGGCTGGCGCCGACGACTCTCGACGGCCTGCTCAAGCCGGTGGTGGAGGTCTGCGAGTACTACGGCACCGTGCCATGGCAGCTCTCCCCGCGCGAGGTCGACCGCTACTTCGCCGGACCGGGCAAGCGGGCGACCTCGACGTTGCGCGGCAAGATCGACGCGTACTTCGCGTTCCTCGAGCAGCGGTACGCCGGCGAGATCATGCGGCGCTTCGGCGCCGCCGTCGAGTCGCCGATCGATCCGTTCAACCGGCCGCGGCACCGCGGGGACTTCGGCTTGCGGATCCCGCCGTCGCAGAAGGCGATGCGGGACTTCCTCGGCCGGTGGCGCGAGGACCTGCCCAACGCCCGGAAGTACCTCGTCGCCTGCCGCGACTACGTGATGACCAAGGTCGCCTACCTCTCCGGCGTCCGCGCCGCGGAGCTGTGTGGCGTGTGCATGGGCGACCTGCACTGGGAGCACGGCCAGTGGGGGCGGTTCATCGTCCTGGGAAAGGGCGCGAACGGTTCAGGCCCGCGGCCTCGCGAGGCGTACATGTTCCAGGAGGGCCGGGCCCTCCTGTGGTGGTATATCGAGGAGATCCGGGGCGAGTTCGGCGATGACGTCGATCACCCGCGGGCGCCGCTGTGGCCTTCCGAGCGCAAGCCGACCGCAGTTTCCGCGCTGAACCTGCCGATCGCGCCGGCGATCGTGCCGTCCACGTTCCGCAAGGCGCTGCACACGGCCGCTGCGAGCTACCTGACCGGTCCGGTCGCCGACCTTTTCCCGCACCTGCTGCGTCACGCATGCGCGACCCACAACTACGAGCGCGGGATGACGTTGTGGGAAGTGCAGAAAGTCCTCGGACACGACTGGGCAACCACGACACTTCGGTACATGGCGACCGCGCACGCCGACCCTGAGCACGCGAACCTGACCGCGAGCTCCCGGGCGGCCCAACGACTGGTGATGGATAAGGGGAACCTACGGTGAAGTGGAACCTTCGGATGGTGGCCGCGCAACGGGATCTGTGGCGGCCGACCGAGGTGCTGGCCGCCTTCCAGCAGGTGGGGTTCAACCCGTCGCTGAGCAAGGTCGCGGCCCTGTGGGGCGGGACGCCGGTCACGGTGCGCCTGGAGGACCTGGACATGATGTGTGCCGCGCTGAACTGCACGGTCGCCGACCTGCTCCAGGCCGAGCCGCTCGCCGGCGCCCAGGCGGCACCGGAGTCCGGCCAGCGGGCGGTCGGCGCCGAGGAACAGCATGCGGCGGGCCCGGTCCGGCCGGTGCCGCACAGCCGTCGGGGCGCCGGGCCACGCTCGCTCCCGCCGAACTGAAAGGCCGACCGGTGGCGGTGGAACGGGGAAAGGGGCTGGCGCGGAGTTGCCCGGTGTGCCTGGGGTGGCTGGTGGTGCACTGGTACCGGGTCTGCGACGGGTGCCGACCGTGGAAAAGGAAGCATCCCGAGCTCGGAACGTGCCCGCGATGCCGGCACGAGGCTCACCTCAACCCTGACGGGTTGTGCAAACCGTGTTTGCAGGCGATCCGGGCCGAGGACGACGCCGAGTGGGCCCTGGGTCTGGAGGAAGCACGGCCGCGGCCGGTCCAGCTCATGGTCGGCGGCACGTACGGTGATCGGTCGGCGGACGCCCGGCCGCTGCGCCGGCCCACGAAGACGGGACTCAAGGTGGGGCAGGGGTGGTGGATCAAGCTGCGGAAGCAGCGCGCCGCCCCGGCCGGGCCGCTGGTGCTCCAGGCGCAGGTGTGCGGCCAGCTTGCACTGTTCACGGTGCCCAGGGTGCTGACCGACACCACGGTCAGCGCGATCGTCGGTCGGCCGGTCGCCGGGTGGGAGGAATGCCGCCTGGTGATCGAGGCGATGGCGGCCGAACACGGCCTGTCCGTGGGCTGGCAGCGCGCAATCGCCGAGATGGTCCGCCTCGCGCTGGCCGTTCGGGAGGCGGAGGGCGCCGTACTGCTGCCCGAGCCGATGCTGAGGGACCTGCCGTCCAATGGGGACGCGGTGCGCCTGGTCCTGCTGCGGGCCGGACTGCTGGACCAGGCGCCGGAGCCGATGCGGTTCTCCACCACCAACCAGCCCACCACCACCTACATCACCGCCCCGGCACCGTTGCCGCCGTCCGCAGCGCGGTCATGCCGCGACTGCGATGCCTGGATGGCCAGCGGCAAAAGAGGCTTCCGCTGCAATCCGTGCCGTCACTGGCGCGAGCTGCACCCAGTGGGCCGGTGCGGACGGTGCTTGCGGGAGGAGCTGCCGCTGCGCGGCGGCCGGTGCCGTACCTGCCGCCTCTACCGGCATCTGGACGACGCAGGCCCGGCAGCGGCCGAGGCCACCCAGCTGGTCATCGACCTTCCCCATGGGGCTCCCGGCCAGGCCCAGCTGATCCCGGACGCTGAGTCCGCACAGGTGAATGACGAGGACGAGGCGGTGTCCTCCCTTCATGCCGCCCGCGGGCAGGAGCCGCTCTTCGGCATGCGGCGCGACTGGTCGCCAGTTATGGTCCATCTGCGTCGCCGCAGCTACAGGGACCTGCGGTTGACCAGCGCAGCCCGTGCACTGACCGAGGAACTCGACCGGCTACGTCGCGGCCAGCAGGACCCCGCGTACCGCAAGGACATCCGCACCCTGACGATCCTGGTGTACTGGCTCGGCGCCGAGGCGGTCTTCCAGGAGCGCGACGTCCACGACCTCGCGCGGCTCGACCCCAACCTCGCGGCCAAGCGAGTCTGCCAGTTCCTCGACGCCCGCGGCCTGCTGGCCGAGGACCCCGAACTGCACCGGGACGCCGACCAGGTATGGATTGAAGCCACCATCGGCAAGCTGCCGCCGACGGTCGCCGACGAGGTCCGGCTGTGGGTGCAGGTCCTGCGTGGCCAGGGCCGGCGCGAGCACGAGGCCCGCGGCTACGACGGCATCCGCCGCTATCTCTTCGCCCTCGAGCCGATCCTCACCGCCTGGACCAACAGCAGCGTCACAACGTTGCGGCAGATCACCAGCGACCACGCCACCACCGCCGTCGACGACCTGACCGGGAGCGCCCGCCGCCAGCTCGCCATCAGCCTGCGCAGCCTGTTCAAGGCCCTGCGCCAGGAACGCGTCGTCTTTCGCGACCCCACCCGCACGCTCCCCGTCGGCGACCTCAAGGGCATCCCGAAGTCCGTGCCCTCGGACCTCTTGGCCGGGCTCCTCGACCGCGCCGCGACCCCGCTCGGCCGGCTCGTCGTCGCCCTGACCGCCGTCCACGCCTTGCCCGGCCATGAGATCCCCACGCTGCTGACCGGCGACCTCAACCTCGCCCACGGCACCCTCGAAGCCCGCCGCGGCCTACTGCGCCACACCCTCTACATTGAGGAGTTCACCCACACCCTCGCCTCCGAGTGGCTCACCTACCGCCATCGCCGCTGGCCAGCCTCGACCAATCCCCACCTGCTCGTCAGCCAGCGCACCGCACTCGACCCCGACCACCCCCCGGTCAGCATGAGCATGCTCCACAGGCATCTGCCCAAGGGGTTCACGCTGGACGGCCTGCGCCAGGACCGAATCCTGAACGAGGCGTTCGAGACAGGTGATCCGCTGAAGCTCATGCGCCTGTTCGGCATCACGGAGAAGACCGCCATGCACTACGTGGGCGCGGCTCATCCTGAGAAGACCTCCCAGCTTCCCCGGTGACGGCCGGTGCGAGAACGACAAGAGATGGGTGTGGGTCTCGGCGGAGCCTGGCTTTCCGTGTCCCCCGCGTTGCCGAAACTCGGTCGTTCTTCAGCCAACGCCCTTGCTGGCGGAGGAAGATGAGAACCTGGTGCCAGGTCGAGGGCCGCGCCGTAAGCGCCGAAGGGTCGGGGCTGGGGAAAGAGCAGTGTAATCAGCCCACGTGGCGGCGCGGCGCAGCTCGGGCCCGGCCGCTCAATGTCATTCCTGGGAGTAGCAGTGACCGGAGTGTTAGGCACAGACTCGGCACTCAAGCGAGCTCGGCTGGCTCAGAACCTGACGCAAGAGGAGGCGGCTGATCAGCTGAACGAGATCACGGGTGGTGCGACGGACGCGAGCCTGCTCAGCGCGTGGGAGTCGGGGCGCAAACGCACGGGGGTGAGGAACCGCCGGGCGTTGAGTCAGCTCTACCGGAAACGCTCCGAGGTGCTCTTCGCCCACCAGGACGGGCGCGATACTGCCAGTGCTCTGGAGGCCACCGGAACCGACGTGGTCGTGCGGGTGCTTACCCGGTACACCGATCTCGTCGAGGCAATGGTCGAGGTCGTGGTCGGCGCGCGTGAACACCTGGTGGTCACGGGGTCCCGCAGTCGGGAGAAGGCGTACCTGGCGGCGATCGAGACAGCCGTGGCGCAGCAGCCCGATCTGGTGCACTACCGGGTGCTGTACGGGCCGCCGCGTCACCGCGGGTTGTCCGAGCACCTGGTGCGGCTGCTGGAGCTACGCGACCCCGGCGAGCGTCGTAACGGTGTCAAGACGCTCCACATCGGACTCGTCGAGCCGCTGGAAGCGATGGAACGCTACTTCGTGGCCTCGGAGACCGCGGCCGTGGTCCCGCTGCCGAGTTTCCACGGGGCCGAGGGGTTCGACTGCGGGGTCTTATTGGGTCGCGAGGCCGCGGTGGGACTGGTGCAGCATGGGCGGGAGGCGTGCGCGTCCGCGCGGCCGGTGGAGACGTTGGAGGCCGTTCGCGCGCTGCCGGTCCGGCACGGCGCAACGCCAGGACTGGGAGAAGCGTGAAGAAGGACTTGGTGGCCCGTGCCGCTGCGCGGTCGGCGTCCGTGATCGAGCTGGCCCAGGAGCTGATCCGCAGGCCCAGCCGCGGGGGAATCGACGACTACGCGCCGGTCCTGACCGTTCTGGAGGACTGGCTGAGCAGTCGCGCCCTGCCGCACCGGCGCTTGCACGACGAGGCGGGACAGCTGGTGGGGCTGCTGGTGGAGATCGCTGGAGGCCAGCCGGGCCTGTGGTGGACTCTGGACGCCTGCGTGGACACCGCCTCCTTCGGCGACGAGGAAGCGTGGACGTTCCCGCCGACGGCCGGAGACATCGTCGACGGGTTTCTGCGCGGCCGGGGTTCCGCCGACTCCAAGCTCGCCGCCTCGATGTTCTGCCACATCGCCGCCGATCTGCTGCCCCATGCCGAAACGCTGCGTGGTGGTCTGGCGGTCCTCCTGGACGTCGACGAACACACTGGCGGCTTCGGCGGAGCCCGCGCGTACCTCGCCGACCCGGAGGCCCCCATCCCGGCGGGGGTGATGATCGGCTACCCCGGCCTGGACGATGTCGTCGTCGGGGGCCGGGGCCTGTGGCGCGCGACCCTCACGGTGTTCGCCGACTCCGGGCACTCCGGCTCCAGCCGGAGCGTTCTGAGTGCCGTTTCTCGTGCCGCGCGCCTGGTCCAGCTCCTGGACACCGCCGACCTGCCCGGCCCTCCGGCGGCGGACGCGGCGTTCGGGCTGCCGCCGAAGCTGTCGGTCACCGCGATCCATGGGGGCGAGGGCTTCTCCGTGGCAGCGGACCGATGCGACCTGAACGTCGACGTGCGCACGACCCCGGGCTTCGACGCCCACGATGCCGAGACGCTGGTCCGCAAGGCCACCACTGAGCTCGACGCCGAGCTGCCCGGCCCCGCGGCCACCCGGGTCACACCGGTCGCCAGCTGGCCGCCCTTCCAGTTGCAGCCGCACGAGCAGCCCGCCGCCGCGCTGATGGACGCTGCAGCCTCCTTGGGCCTGGCGGTGCGGGCCAAGACCGCCGGCCCGTCGAACATCGGCAACCTGCTGGCCGGACAAGCAGGTGGCATCCCGTCGACCGCCGGATTCGGGGTCCCGTATGAGGGCCTGCATGGCATCGACGAGCGCGCGAGTCTTGCCGAGCTCCCGCAGGTGTACGCGGTCTACCACCGCGCCGTCCTCGACCTCCTGGAGCCACGCTGACTCCGGCACCTCCTAGTCGAATACCAGTTCCGTTCCAGGTCGGGTTCTACGAAGTCCCCAACTTCTGCTCTGTTGGGTGGGGTTGGCGCGCGGTGTCATAGAGGAGTTCGAGAGGCCGTACGGGAGCTGCCAGACACCCCGGGCGGCCGGCGGACATCCGAAGCGCGACGACTACCGGAGGTACTCCATGGACACCACCGCCACGACCGCCGAGACCGAGACCTACACCGCGCCCGTGCTGAGCGCGCTGGGCACCGTCACCGGCGCCACCCTCGGCTCCGCCGGCAACAACAACGCGGACGACACCCAGTACTGGCAGTAGTACGGCGCCCCCAGCGGGGCGTGATCGGGTGAGCGAGCGCCCGGAGCGTCGGCCGATGGCCGGCGAGCCGGGCGCTCGTTCGGTGAACAGCGGCAGACCAGTACACGGACGAGCGGATCGGGGTGGCCACCATGCGGTTCATTGCCGGAACATTCGATACGGGGCGGGGCAGTTGGGCCGGGAGCGACTGGCGCCCTCGGGAAGCCCAGGACGTTTTCGCCGACGACGCGGCGCGGATCTGGGCGACCGGGTTCGAGCCGGGCGAGGTCCGCCGCGGCTCGGGCCAACGCGGCCAGGCCGAGCTCTTCGCGATCGGATGCTGCCTGGCCACCCGTGAGGAGTTCTCCGCGGCACGCGCGGCCGCCGAGCGCGGTGCCTGGCCGGCGGCTATCCGCCTTCCCGGCTCCTGCCTCACCGTGGTGCGCGACCGTACCGGCCTGCGTATCGCCGGTGACCGGGCGGGGACGGTGACCGTGTACTGGATCCCGGTCCCTGAGGGTGTGCTGTGGGCGACGGCGGCTGCCCCGCTTGCCGCGTTCGCCGAGGCCGAGCCCGACCCGGCCGTGCTGCTGAGTGCGTTCATGGTGCGCGGCGTCGACGTCCTGGCCACCGATAGCCACTTCCGCACGGTGCGCCGCGTCCCGCCCGGACACATCCTCGTCCTGACCCCCGGCCGGCAGCCGCGAACCGAAGCCGCACCGGCTCTCACGGCCAAGACGTCCTTTGAGGAAGGCGCTACGGCGGTACGCGAGACCATCACCGCCGCCGTCGGCCGGCGGGTAACCAGTTCGGGCCCGATCTCCTCGGATCTCTCCGGCGGCGTCGACAGCGGCACCGTCACCAGCCTGGCCGCCGCCCGCGGGCCGCTGCTGGCCGTCACCTACACCGACGCGCGCATGAGCCAGCAGGACGACATGCGCTACGCCGAGCGCATCGCCCACGACCACCCGCAGATCACCCATACGACGATCGACGGCACCCGGGCCGGCGTGCAGCACTTCGACGGCCTTCAGGACCCGGCGATCCTGCCGTTCACCGACACCCCTTCGTTCACGCTCGGCCTGCTGGCCATCAAAGCCGCGCAACTCGCCCCGGCCACAGCTCACGGATCCCGGGCACACCTGACGGGCCGCGGCGGCGACGATGTCCTGGACGCGGTCCCGACCATGGCCATCGACCAGTACCTGGCCGGGCACCGCAACCAGGCGCTGCGCCGTACCGCGGCGTTCGCCCGCACACGCCGCGCTGCCCTGTGGCCGGTACTCATGCAGGCTGCCCGCACGCAGCGCACCTCCTACCCCCAGGCCCTCGCCGCCCTCGCGGACACGATCAACGCAGGGCCCGAGCGCACCGCCTTGCGCGGTCCCGGGACGTCGGCCGTGCAGATGCTCACCTGGTGCGGAAGCGGCGCCGCGATGACCTGGCTCACCGGCGCCGGCCGGGCGGTGGTCGCCGACCTGGTCACCGCCCGCGCCCAGAGCGCCCGGCCGGACACCACCCCCGGCGCGCTCCACGAGCGGCTCGCCCTGGAACTGATGGGCGACGGCCACGCCACCTTCGACCAGATCAGCCGCCAGCAGTGGGGGCTGCCCGTCCACGCACCGCTCCTGGACGACCTCGTCGTGGACGCCTGCCACGCGATCCCCGGCTACGCCCGCACCCAGCCCGGCGACTTCAAGCCCCTGGCCCGCGCAGCCTTCACCGGCCACGTCCCCGACTACCTGCTGCACCGGCGCACCAAGACCGCGTTCACCAGCAGCCTGTTCGCCGGACTGCGCACCAACGCCCCCGCCCTGCGCCGCATCCTCGACCGCTCTCTCCTGGCCCAGGCCGGCCTGCTCGACGCATCGAAGGCACTGGCCTCCCTGGACAGCGCCGCCCGTGGTGAACCCGCGCCCCTGGCCGCGCTGCACGCCCTGATCGTGACCGAGCTGTGGCTCGCCACGCTGCCCACCGCCCGCACCACGTGGTGGGAGACGACCACCGCCCACGCACATGAGGTCACCCGATGAACGCGCGCAACGGCGTCTACGCGGCGCCCAGCCCTGACGGCATCGCCCTGATGGACATCCGCGCCGGGCGCGGCCAGTGGCGCTTCCTCGACCCGGTCGGCGCCCGCCTGTGGCAGAAGATCACCGACGGCACGCCCCCGGCCGCGGCCGTCGACGACCTCACCGCCTACTGGCACGGCAAAGGCGCCGACCCCGCCCAGGTCCGCACCGACCTCACCGCGCTCGCCGACGACCTGGAACGCGCCGACCTCCTCCACCACGCGGCCCCCGCCGCACAGCCCGACCGCACCGAGGTCCGGTTCACCACTCTCGTCCGCGTCAGCACTGCCCAACAACTGGCCGGACACGCCGGGCTGTTCGTGGCGCTCCTCCTGCTCCGCCTCCTGCCTATCCGCATCGCCGTCGCCGGCGCCCGCGTGGTGACCTTCCTGCCAGGGCGGGCCGCGCTGCCCCAGGAGGCGGAGGCGGCCTTCGCCGCGGTACGCCGGGCCGCCCGCTTCTGGCCCGGCCGCGCCGCCTGCCTGGAGGAATCCCTGGCCGCGCACTTCGCGGCCGCGCTCACCGGACACCGCGTGCGCTGGGTGGTCGGAGCCCGCTTCATCCCTCAAGGGGCCCACGCCTGGATCGAAGCTGGCACCGCGATCATCGGGCAGGACGAGACCGACCGCGTCTGGCCCTACGTCTCCGCTCTACAGGTGGAACGCTCGAACTGAAATTCGCCACCCTTCGCCACCACAACCACCCGTATGGGTGAGGCGTTGCCCAGGATGTGACAGACACCGCGCACCGCAGCGCCACCCGCGAGACCCTCACGCCCCCCGCCCCGGGGCGACGGCTTCGGCTGCCGTGGCCAGGCCGCCGCCCCACCGGTGGTGATCCCATCCCGCAGTACACGGTCAGCGCCGAGCGCCACGACAACGCCCTCGCCGACGACTTCACCACCATCGCCAGGCGCCTGCCCGCCCTGGCCGCGACCGCGCTCCGCCTGGCCTGGGACGCCGACCGGCGCGCCGTCCTGCTCACCGCCATCCTGCAGCTGGCCACCGGCGCCATCACCGCCATCGGCCTCTACGCCACCCGCGGCGCTCTTGCCCCCCTGCTCGCCACCGGGCCGACCGCCGACCGGATCCAGACGGCTTTGCCCTCACTCGCCCTGATCACCGGCGCCGCCGTCGGCCGCTCCCTGGTCGCCGCCACCACCCTGGCCGTCACCGCCCGCATCGGCCCCCGCGTGGACGCGATCGCCGAACTGCGCTACCTGAACGCCGCCACCCGCGTCCCGCTCGCCGCATACGACGACCCGGCCTGGTGCGACCACAGCGAAGCCGCCAACCGGGCCTCCAAGGACGCCCACTTGATGATCGACGCGCTCACCGCCCTGACCGCAGCACTCCTCGGCCTCCTCGCTGCCGCCGGCATCCTCACCGCCCTCCACCCCGTACTTCTCCCGCTCCTACTGCTCGCCGTGATCCCGCGCGGCGCAGCCGCCGTCCGCGGGGCGCGCGCCGCCCACCTCGCCGAGCGGCACACCCTCTCCGACCGCCGCCTGCGCCACAACCTCATCTACTGCACCGCCGGCCGCGCCACCGCCCTCGACGTACGGGCCAACACCATGCGCAGCTGGCTCCTGGGCCAGTTCACCACCGTCACCGACCGGCTCACCGAGCACGCCGCCCGCATCGGCCGCACTACCGCCCGCTACCAGCTCCTCGGCGACACGATGGCCGGAGGCGCCGCCCTCGTCGTCTACGGCGCCCTGCTCGCGCTCGTGCTCGGCGGCCATATCCCGGCGGCCGCAGCGGGCACCGCCTTCATCGCCGTACAGTCCTGCCGCCTGCTCCTTGGCCAACTGGTCACCGGCATCAACTCCACCTACAAGACCGGCCTCTATCTCGGCGACTGGTCCACCTTCCTCACCGACGCCGAACACCGCGCCCAGCTCCCCACCACACCCGTGCCCGTGCCCGACCGCCCGGCCGTCATCGCCGCGCACAACGTCACCTTCCGCTACCCCGGCAGCGAGCTGCCCGTCCTCGAGAACATCAGCGTCACCGTGCGCCGTGGCGAGGTCCTGGCGATCGTGGGCGCGAACGGCGCGGGCAAGTCCACCCTCGCCAAACTCCTCGCCGGCCTCTACAGCCCCACCACTGGCACCGTCACCTGGGACGACGTGGACCTGGCCACAGCCGACCCCGAGCAGGTGTGGTCGCGTCTCGCGCTGCTGCCCCAGGACATCGCCCGCTGGCAGGTATCGGCCCGCGAGAACATCACCCTCGGCCAAGGCGATGGTGATGATGAGACCGTGATGGCCGCGGCCCGCGCCTCCGGAGCCGACGATGTCATCGCCTGCCTGTCCGACGGCCTCGACACCAACCTCGCCCCCTCACAGTGGGGCGGACGCGACCTGTCCGGCGGGCAATGGCAGCGCCTGGCCGGGGCCCGAGCCTTCCACCGCAAGGACGCACCCGTCCTGATCTGCGACGAGCCGACCTCCGCCCTCGACCCCCGCGCGGAAGAAGCCGTCTACGACCGCATCCGCGCACTGAGCGAGCAGCGCACCGTCATCCTGATCACCCACCGCCTCGGCTCCACCCGGGCCGCCGACCGCATCATCGTCCTGGACGGCGGACGCCTCCTGGAGGAGGGCACCCACGACTCGCTCCTCGCAGCCGACGGCGAATACGCCACCCTCTGGCGTACTCAAGCGCGGACCTACGCCGGCCAGCCCCAAGGGTGAGCCCGTCCGTCCGGCGAGAGCCCTCCGGCGAGGGCTCTACGCTGGTCACCGTGGCAGATATCAGGAACACCAAGGCGTTCAAGGCCCTCGCGCCCCAGACGGAGGCCGAACTCCTCACCCGAGGGCTGGACGTCGTCTCCGTAGCGGTGACCAACGTCCTCGCTCACAACGTCACCATGGTCGCGGACCGGCTCGGGATCCAGCCCCGCTCGGCCCTGCGCTACATCGAACCCTCCGCGGTGGCGGATCAGATCGCCAAGGCCAGCGCGGTGGACACCGACGGCGCCCACACGGTCCACGGCGTACGGCCGGTCCGCGTCGACGACCGGACAGCCTTTGTGCCCCGCTGGGTCTGCTCCCGCCCGCTCATGGCCTTGGCCCAGGCAGTCAAGTACGCCTCCAGCAACGGCGATTCCCGCACCGTGCAGCACGCCACGGACCTGATCTTCGAGATCGGCCTCGCGATCGGAGCAGACTCGACGAGCGACAGCACGGGACTTCCGCTCGGCCTGCTCGACGAAGCCGCCAGCATCATCGAACAGGTCGCGGGTCACATCGAGACCGACGGATGGAGCGTGTGTCCCTGCGGTGAGGACCACGGCCAGACCGAAGCCGACACCAAGGTCCCCGGAGTCATGCGCGCCGACGCCGAGCTCATCAGGAAGATCCGGGCCAAGGGCGACGCATAACGGCGCCTACGCCAGACAGACTGCCCGGGTCAGCGGCCGCCGTCGCGGGTGGCGATCATGTCATTGAGGTTGCGGATCTGGCGCTGCTCGGCGTCTTCCACGAGCTCGCACCGCCAGTCGTAGTGCACGCGGTAGAGGGACTCGGTGGCCACCGGCACCGCCGAGCCGTCGAGGGGGACGGTGGCCAGGTGAACGCTCCCGCCGTACAGGGCCACACAGGTCAGGACCGCACGCAGGTACTCGTGCCCGTGCTCCTCCAGGCCCACGGTTCCGTCCTTGTGGGCGTGGGCGACCTCGTGCAGGCCCACCGTGCGCGTCTCGTCGACGTCCGTGAAGGCCGGCGCCGGGTCGAAGACGTGATGCGGGCACTGGCTCACGGAGGTGTCGCGGACGGCGACCGTGATGTTGATATCGGTCCGTGAGCCCGCGGCCCCGGTGGTGTTGATGATGTCGACGAGGCGGTCGCGGGTTGCCGCTGCCTGCGCGTCGATCGTGGTCCACAGCGGGCCGAGACGGTGGCTCTCCAGGTGGAGGTAGAGGCTGATCATCAGCTCCGCCTCGGCCTGGGTCATCGTGACCTCGGGCAGCAGGTCCTCCGGGACGGCGGACGGGCGCAGCGGGGAGGGCCGGAACTTCGGGCTCGCGGTCTCCGTGCAACTCAGCGGCAACCCCTCGATGGAAGGCCGCACCGCCACCACGTCGGCAAGCTCCACCAGCCCGGTCGCAGGGTTCGCCCAGGTGCCGCGCATCGCAGGCCGAGACCGGTCGGCGTAGGTCTCCATGATGTGCATGCGGTACCAGGCCGGTGCGGCGTCGTCCCAGTGCTTCCAGAGGATCTCGACGGTGGCCGGGTCCTCGGGGCTGCACTCACCGAAGACCCACTGCACCTCCTCGAATGCGGCCGACGGATCCTCGGGAGGGACCCACAGGCCGAACTCGTTCCAGGCCCAGGGTGCGTCATACTCCTCGCCACAGGACTGCGCCACCATCTGGAGATAGTTCCGACTCGTCTCCCGCAGGGCGACGGCGTCGTCGCCGGTTTCGGGGAGGCGGGGCTGATTACTCACGGCAGCTCTTCCTGGAGGCGAGGGGACGTGGTCAAAGGACCGCGGCCAGCCTACTGGCGTGAGGCGGTCGATCTGGCCGGACTTCACCACCCGTTCCTATCGAGTGACGGCATCCCAGACGGGCATCTGGAACACCGCGACACCGGGCAAGTCACCGCTCGAACCCGCCGCGGAACGCGGCAGAAAAGAGCCATCCCCGCGCGGGTTCCGCACCAGGGGCGTCCAGGAATCTGCGAACTCGCGCGCTTCGGCCCGGTCTATCGCCAAGTTCGTCACCGGAGACCGTGGTGCTGACGGGTTCGAGCGCCGCATCATGGCGCTGGGCGCCTCGCAGCGCCCTGCGGGGGCCGACCGGCGTGCCTGGCTGCGCACCGCGTTGGAACAGATCGGGGCCAGGCGCCAGAGGCACCCGGGGACATATAGGTATGCCCTGCCCGTTGGCCGTACTCGGGCCGAGCGGTCGAGGGCGGTCTTCGGCATGCCAGCACTCCCCTACCCGAAGTGGGCAGATGCCCGTCGACCCAACTAGAGCATGTTGCGTATTCATGAATCAATATGTAGTGTGGTTGTCGTGATCGAGCGACGTACCGCTCTCACGCACACCACCATCTTGAAACCTCACCCAGAGGAACGACCGTGGACACGTCCATCCCCGACCGCAAGGCTGCTCGCTTCACCGCAGCCGCGGAATCCGGCGTCAACATGAACCCCGCACGCGAGTGCACCCTCGCGGACCGCGCCGCATGGGCCCACGCGGCGCTGGAGGCCTACAACAGGCAGGCCCCCAAAGCCCTGTTGCCCGTTCCCAAGCTGGCCGAGCGCGTACGGCTCGGCGTCCTCGCGGCCGAGGCCATGGCCCAGATCGCCTTCAGCATCCCCGACGACCGGGTCGTTGACGACCAGGAAAGCGCCGATCGCGTGATCGGAGATCTGGTCGCTCAGGTCTTCTGCCTGACGGACGGGCGGGTCACCGCCCATGAGCTCCACCAGGCCGCCGAGGGGCTGCGCAGCGAGGCGTACCCCGTGAAGCTCGATGTCCTGTGCGCCGTCGCCGCCGCCGGGGCCGAACGAGAGGCCGCCATGCTCGCGGCGCTCCTGGACGCGGCCGAGTCCTTCGGGTGCGACGTCCCCGGCATGGTCGACAGCGCTCGCAACTACTTCGAAGACCTCAAGGCAGAGGACGAGGAGGCCGAGGCGGCGCACGCCTGAGCCAGACCCGGGAGCGAGGACTCGGCCCCGGCGGCCGCGCTCGCTCCCGGCTGGGTCGCCACGGAACACACCCGATGAAACTGATCATCCCCGCCTTCGACCAGCACTACCGCGTGTCCGCCACGGACTACAACTGGACCAACCCCGGAGAGATTCTCACCATCGGCACCGACGACGCCTTCGTCGGCCTCGACAGCCGCCGCTACACCACGCACGGCCGCGTCACCGCACTCGATGTCACCCGCGCCGACGTCAATACCAAGATCATCAGCTTCCTCACCCAAGACGGCTTCTACGTGCCCGGACGTGAGCGGCAGAGCACCGAGACCCGCAGGCGCATGGGCGAACTCTTCGGCCTGGCCCGCGGCTTCGAGGTCGGCACCGTCATCGGCCTTCACCGCGGCCGGCCCCGCCGCCACGACGCGCCCCCGAACTGACCCGCTGGGCGCGGCCCATCCGCCAGCGCCCGCCGCCCCCAGGAAGGGCCCCATGGACACCATGCCCCCGAACACCCGTACCCAGCAGCACTGGTACCTCGCCACCCTCGGTCACGAGGCGCTGTTGCGGGAGCTCGCCCCGCTGGATCTCCCCGCCTCCGCCACCCACGATCCGCTCACCCTCGCCGGACGGTGCCTGATCGCCGACCCGATCGGCTACCCCGAAGCCCATCGAGCCGCAGAACGGGTCCTGGCCCCGCTGCGCACCGCCCAGACGTTCACCACCACCGTCCCGGACGAGGACAACGCCCTGGAGCACACCGGCGTCGTGCCGGTCCTTGAGGAGCGTCAGGCCGGAGCTGTCACCGGCTGGTACGCCGAACTCCTTCTCTTCGAGCACAGCTCGCTGCTCGACAAGGCCGCCTACCGCCTGTCCCGGATGCCCGGAGACCCGACCTGGATCATCGACAGCGACTTCCAGCGCAGCGGCCGCCCCGGGATGCTGCGGCCCTTCGGCTCCCGGCGCCCGGGCAGCAAGCGGACCCTCCTGCCGCCGTTCGTCGCCGAGCTCGACCGCCTCATCGCGCAGGGGCCGGAGAGCGCGGCGTGACCCTGTACGGCATCCCGCCCGCCGGACTGCGCCGCGCCATGGCGCCCGAAAGCGGGCGGGACCACGCCCACGCCATCGCAGACACCGCGCACGCCTGGTGGACATCCAACCGCGGGGGCTCCGGCGACCGGGCCATCGCGGTCGGCACCCTGGCTGCGCTCGCCCTCTGCGCGCCCTCACGACCGGACGGCCCCGACTACGGCCCGCTCCTGCTCCCCCTCGACGACGAACAACTCGTCGACACCCTTCGAGCGGGATGGAACTCGTTCTGGACCTACGACCCGGACCTGACCGAGGCCGCCCGCCCGCTCCACGACTGGCTCTCCCGCCCCACCGACAGCGACGTCCGCGGCCTGGCCGACTACGCCCGGATCCTCGTGCGCGCAGGGCTGCTGGAGTACTGCTCCGACACCGCCCGCGCCGAGTCCGACGATGTCCTCGGCCTGCTCATCACCCGGATGCGCAGCTACAGCGAACGGCAGTCGACCGGCGAGTTCTTCACTCCGGCGGCGGCTGCCAACAACGTCGGCGACATCCTTCTCTCCACCGACCGCAGGCCCGGCGATCTGCTCCTCGAACCCGCGGCTGGGACGGGCACGATGACCCGGGCCGCCGCTGCCACGATGCGGTACTTCGGCGCCGACCCCGCCGAGTACCGCTGGTGGCTGAACGACCTCGACCCACTCAACGCCGCGTGCTGCGCCGTGAACGCGCAGCTCTGGAGGCTCGGCCCGCACGTGACCGTCTCCTGCGGCGACGCCCTGAAGCATCCCCGGGTTCTGGAGCAGGCCGTACAAAGGCGCGCCGAGCGGGCGAGCGCCGAGCAGAAGGCCCGGCCGGTGCTGTACCCCACCACGACCCGCCCGCCGTTCTGGCCGTGGCAGTTCGTTCCACCCTCCTGACCCGGCGCGGCGGCCGTGCCGCATCCCGCGGCCGGCCGCCGCTCACCTCCTCATCCCTGCACGAAACGGAGCCCTCTCATGGCCATCAACTCCACACCGCCGCCCGCCATCGCCACCTTGGTCCCCGACTCCGAGGGACACGGGACGGTCCTGCGGATCGTCTACGCCCATCACCTGGACGGCGAGTCCCTGGCCTTCCAGCTCTTCCACCGGTACGCCCACCGCTTGCAGGCCGGCACCCAGCTCCCGGACGAGATCACCCGCGCCGAGGTGATGGCCCTCCTCGGCGAACAGGGCGCGGACTGTGCCGAGGGCTGGCACTCCTCTGCGAACGAGCCCACCGAGGAGGCCTCGGACGAGGCGTGGCAGTGGGTCCGCGCGCAGGTGAACCGCCTGTTCCCCGGCCTGTCCTGGAAGGTCGAGCCCGACCGTGGCATGAACATCCCTGGTGTCGACGCCGACAAGGTCGCAGACATCGTGATCCGGGCGCGCCCCCTGGCATCGGACGTGACCCGCCCCGCGACCATGTTCGATCCCACGCTCACCTACTACGCGGACGGAACGCACGTGGTCATGCGGGCCCGGGGGACGGAACGCTCCGGGCACACCTTCGGCATGGCGGAGGGCGCCGCCCCGTACGCCTTCCAGGCCGTGCGGTGGGATGACGGCGGCGCTGACCTCATCGCCCCGCACGTGCTGCATCGCGTCGAGGGCCAGACCCAGGACGGCGCGGCTTAGGCGACCGCAGGGGCCGGCGTGCGGAGGGCCGCGCCGCCGCTCCTGGGCTTCTCCGGCGACCAGGTTCGCCGAAAGGGAGACACAACGGGGCAGGGTGGTCAGGTACTTGTGACGACCCGACCCAGGAGCGAGTGTTGCGTACTTTTATTTCAGCATGTATTGTAGTTGTCATGAGGGCGGGAAGCCGCCCCACACCAAGCCAATTCCGAAGGAGCCGCTTCGCGCGGCTCGCCCTGGCCGTGGCTCTCCCCTCGGCGGCCGGGGCCGTGAGGCCCGGACCGACACCCCCCGTCCGGTCCGGGCCTCGCCCCCTCACCGAGGCCCCAAGGAGACGACGTGACCATACGGACGAACACGGCCTCAGCCCTGAACAGGGCTCCGGCGTATCGCCTCCAGCTTGTCTTCGATGCCGGGCCCACGATGTCAATGTGGGGACCGCTGCTGCGGGAACTGCGCCAGTCCCTCGCCCGGAGTAGCCCTTTCCAGAGTGTGACGGTGGCCGTTCTCAAGGCCGATGGCACGCTGCGAGGACGACAGGGCGAGGATGACCGACTGGTGACCCTCGTGCTCAGCAACTGCTCCGGCCCTCAGTGGCACCCCGGCCCGGCCGGTGAACGCTGGTACAAGACTCTGCGCAGCTGGGCGCGTGTGCGCCCGGTGGCGGTGGTTCAGCCGCTGCCGGAGCGCATGTGGCAGCGCACGGCGCTGCCCGGGACGCCCGGGAGCATCTACGCCCCGGCCGCCGGAGCCGCCAACTCCGAACTGCGCTTCGCGGCGTACGACAGTGCGCCCGACACGGGGGCGGACAGCATCCCTGTGCCGGTTCTGGAACCCGCCTCTCCTTGGCTGGAGAACTGGTTCGCGCTCCTCGGCGGCGGTATCGAGGTCCCGGCGGCGGTCGCTTTCATTCCGCCCGCACTTCCGGCCGAAGGGACCGCCTCTCTGACGGGGCTCGCTGCTGAGGAACTGGTCCTCCGCTTCCGCGCCACTGCTTCCCCCGAAGCGGTCCGTCTCGCGGGGTACTTGGCGGCAGGCGTCCCCCACTTGCCGGTGATGCAGTTGGTGCACCGCTCGATCGGGACGGCTCCGTGTCCGAGCCACCTGGCCGAGGTGATTCTGAGCGGCCTGCTCCGTGCCGTCCCCGGTCGCCCCGGTACTTACGCATTCCGAGACGACGTTGCCTCCGTGCTGCTGCGCACAGTGCCGCGTTCCTCGCTCGCTCGCACGGTGGCTCTGCTGCGGCAAGCTGAGCCGTCGATGCGGCGCGCCCTGGTGAGCGCGGAGGCTTCGCGACTCGTCGGCTAGGGACGCGGTTTCCGCATCCACTCGTCGGCGTCACCGTTCGCCGCCCTCTTCACCCCTCAGCACTGCCTGGGGCCGAACAATCCTCTGCTACCTCTTCTCTTCACCCGCTGTGTTCGGGGCGCTGGGCGTGAACCGCCCGTCCCGGCATCAAGCCATCCGCTCACCTTCGGTGACCCGCGTTGCCCTACGTGCCCTTGCATCCGGGCGCGCGGCCACTGTCAGACCCTTAAGAGAGGATCACCCTCATGACGACTCTTCCCGCCGCTCAGGCGCAGTCTGCCGTGTCCAACCGCATCGAGTACGAGGCCGCGCTCCAGCTCCTGCGCGAGGCCTCGCAGGCGTACTACGGTGAAGGCGACAGCGTCCTGGACGACGCTTCGTACGATCAGCTCCGACGGTCGGTGCAGGCCTGGGAGGAGGAGAATCCCTCCGAGGTCTCCCCGGACTCCCCCACCGGGCTCGTGGCCGACGGTGCAGCGCCCGTCGGCGACGTCGCGCACACCACTCGTCTCCTGAGCCTGGACAACGTCTTCGACGCCGAGGGCCTGGTGACATGGGGCGCCTCGGTCCAGCGCCGTCTGGGCCGCGCGCCGCAGGGCGGGTTCACTGTGGAGCCGAAGATCGACGGTGCTGCCGTGGCCGCTCGGTATCGCGACGGCCGTCTCGTGCAGATCATCACCCGCGGTGACGGCAGTCACGGCGAGGACATCAGCCACGTCATCGGCCAGATCGACGGCCTCCCCGAGCGTCTGGCCGAGCCGGTCACCGTCGAGGTCCGCGGCGAGGTCGCCTTCACACAGGAGCAGTTCGAGAAGGCGAACGAGGTCCGTGCCGCTCACAATGCGCAGGTCTTCGCCAACCCCCGCAACGGTACGGCCGGGACGCTGAGGGCGAAGGACCGGCCGTACCGGCTCCAGATGACGTTCTGGGCCTACGGCGCGGTCGAACTGGACGGCGTATCGTTCCTGCCCGGCGGAGCCATGCACGCCGAGACCCTGGCCGCCGTGGCCGCAGCCGGCATCCAGACGACCGCGGACTCCCCGGCCGGGCTCCACGTCGTCGCCGACCTGGCCGCAGCACAGGAGCGGGTTGACGCGATCGCCGCCATGCGTGCGGATCTGCCCGTCGGAATCGACGGGGTGGTGATCAAGATGAACGACACGGGAGAACAGACGGCGGCCGGGTTCGGCTCCCGCTTCCCTCACTGGGCCATCGCGGTCAAGCTCCCCGCGGTCGAACGGCAGACCGTCCTGGAGGACGTCGTGTGGGAGGTGGGCCGCACCGGGGTCCTCGCGCCGACCGCGATCCTCACCTCGGTGGAGATCGACGGTTCCAACGTCACCCGGGCCACCCTCCACAACCCCGCCGACATTCGCCGGCGCGACCTCCACCTCGGCGATACCGTGACGGTCTACAAGGCCGGCGACATCATCCCCCGGGTGCAGGGGGCCGTGGTCCAGCTGCGTCCGGAGGGGGCGCGCGAGGTGCCGCTGCCCGAGGTCTGCCCGAACTGTGGTGGCGAGATCAACAAGGCGCAGAAGCGGTGGCGATGCGCAAAGGGCACCGCGTGCGCGCTCCCGGCGTTGATCGAGTACGCCGCGCAGCGCGAGATGCTCGACATCGACGGCCTCGGCAAGACTTACGTGGCGGCCCTGGTCGCGTCCGGCAACGTGGACGACGTTGCCGACCTGTTCACCTTGACGGCCGAGCAGCTCACCGAGGCGTCCAAGAGTGCCAAGCGGGCCGTCAAGCTCGCCGAGCAGATCGAGGCGGCCAAGACACTCCCTCTCAGCCGGGTCTTCTGCGCACTGGGCGTGCTCGGCACCGGGCGCAGCATGTCCCGGCGCATCGCCCGGCACTTCGGGACCATGGACGCCATCCGGCAGGCTGATGCTGCCGCTCTGCAGGGCGTCGAGGGCATCGGCCCCGAGAAGGCCCCGGTCATCGTCGAGCAGGTTGCCGCACTGGCGCCGGTCATCGACAAGCTGATCGCGGCGGGCGTCAACATGACCGAGCCCCAGGGGGCGCCGGCGGCGGAGGGTGCAGGTCCGCTGGCCGGGAAGGTCGTGGTGGTCACCGGCAAGATGAGCGGGCGACTGGAGGCCTACGGGCGGTCCGAGATGAACGCCCTGATCGAGAAGGCCGGCGGCCGCGCGGGCAGCAGCGTCAGTGCGAAGACGTCCATCCTCGTCGCCGCGCCGTCCACCGGAGGCAAGCCCAGCTCGAAGGCAGTCAAGGCGGCCGCGCTCGGCGTCACGGTCCTCACCCCCGAGGACTTCGCCGACCTGGTCGCCGACTACTTGGCCTGACGCAAGGGGCCGGGGCGGGCGTCGCACGGTAGGCGCGATCCCGTCTCGCCCCCTGCGCGGTCCAGCGCATTGAACGGCCGCGTCATGGACGGGTGCTCGCACCCGCCAGGCGCGGGCCCCACTTCACTCGATGTTGCGTATTAGTATTTCAATGTGTACTGTCATGTCATCGCCTGGTGCTCGGCACCCACGACCTCTCCTCAAACACCCCACGTCCAGGTAGGGATGACATGCACTCGAACATGCCCGAGTTGTCGGATTCCGAGCTTCTGGCGATCGCCGCTCGTGCCACCAAGCGGACTCCGGTCAAGCCCAACGACCTCCTGATCCTCACCGAACTCCAGCTGGAGCTGTACCGGGAGCTGCACGCCGCTGCCGGTCAGTTGGTACGGCCGCCGGTCGCGGCAGAAGTCCCACCGGCATCCTCGGCGCGAGTACGGGGCGCCCTCGATCGCATCCTCACCGAAGAAGAGGAGATGGCCGTCTTCCGGCAGGTGTACGACCACCTGGCAAACGCGGCACTGGGCGACCAGCGGGCGGCGGATCAGCTGCTGACACTGTCCGGTGGCCAGCACGGCCCGGGCAGCGCGTTCCTCAAGCGCATACTGCGGTTCGCGGCGGCCGACGCGTACCCGAACACGGTCCAGATGCTCGTTCTCGACTTCCTGAAGACGACGGACCAGCAGACCCTTCGCGCGGTGCTGGCGCAGCTCGCGGGCATGGAATGGGCACTCGATCCGAACGACAGGCACCAGCGGATGATCATCGACCCGCCGGACGCCGTCGTCGATGACGCCGACGCCGAGGTCCGCCGGTTCCGCGAGCTGGGGCTGCGTCCCGGTGACTCCACCCCGGGCCGGAGTCTCGCACGCGCGGACAACGCGGCCTGGGAGACTCCCGACCAGCACCACATCCGTACGTGGCGCCGCCGGTACGTGGAAGCCCACAGGCAGAGTCTCGACTGGGCGCGGGCAAAGGCCGAGGTGTACCGCCGCGAGCGCGAGCGGCTGGCGCCCTACGGACATCCGGACGGCCTGGAGGCGGCCGTGGTGACGCAGCTGCGCCAGGAAGCCGACCGGGCCTCCTCCGCCCGCCTCTTCCAGATCGGCGACTCCCTCGGCCAGATGGCACTGCGCCGCGTGGTGCGGCGGACGGAGAAAAGCACGACCCCGTTCGATCCCGCACACCTTCCCGCCTCGCGCGGCATGCTGTTCCTCGACACCCCCCCTCGCGCTGCCCAACGGCCGACGCATCGTCGGCTACGTGTGGGGCCCGTGGTCGCCCCCGGCGGAAGAAGGCTGGTTCCTTCTGCGTCCCGACCGGCTCCTGGAGCCGGTGGAGCCTCCGTCCGATAACGCCCCCTGGACGTGGGTCACCGCGCTGACGTGCGACGAGTCGCTGCTACAACTGCCCTTCTCGCCGTACGAGACCTTGCTGGCGCGCCCCGGCGAGGTCCTGGAGCCCGAGACCCGGCTTCGCGACCCGCACCACCCTGAGCGGTACCTGAGCGGATCGGGCCGCCAGGGCGGCCAGGAGCTGATGCTCCGCCACGTGCGGGCCCTGTGGGAACTGCTGGCCCAGCACAAGCGGTCCACGGTGCGGGTCCTGGCCCACCAGGTTCACCAGCTCAAGCCCAGCAAGCGCGAGGCCGAACGGCGACGGGGCATCTGCGACTCCGGCCAGGTCGAGAACTGGTGGGTGGACCCGGACGCGGGCGAGCGCTTCCGGGAGGAGCAGCCGAGCCAGGCACGCGATGGCGGAACCGGCCGCACGCTGGCGGTCCGCTACTGGAGGGAGGAGCACGAGCGCCAGCAGTGCCCGAACTCCCACCGGCACGCCCTCCTGGAGACGGAAAAGCCCGGTAGCTGCCCGCACTACGAGATCACCATCCCCGAGCACCCCGTAGGGCCCGCCGACGCTCCATGGTCCGACCGGCTGCGCCGCGCCCGGCTCCGCCCCCCGGCGACGCCCCGGAGCGCCGCGAACGCCTGACAGTCCCCCTTGTGGCCGGGCGGGCCCCGTCCCGCCCGGCCACAGGTTGCACGACCCGTGCACCAAGCCCAGCAGCCCGATCGCCCTCAGCCGAGGAGAGCCATGTCCGAAGACCTCCGTCCCCGCACCTTCCAGCACCGCCGTTGCCAGCCGCTGCACACCGTCTACGGGTTGGTGGCGCTGCTCGCCGGCTGTGGCGTCCTGGTGGAGCAGCCCGTCATGTGGCTGTTCGTCGTCCCGCTCGCTGTTCTTGTCGTCGAAACGCGTCGGCTCGCCCGGCACCGGGCGTGCGCCGTCCTCCGCAGGCGGGACGAGCGCAAGGTAGCCCCGGCTCGCGCCCACTGGGTGTGGGGCGCTGCCGCGGCCGTTCTGGACGCCGCTCTGGTGGCCGGAGCCTTCGCCGTCTGCACCGTGCTGCTGCTCGGCCATGGTGAGGTGCTCGTCCTGCGCGGACGGGCAGCGGACTACCTGGCCCTCGGCGCAGGGGCGGTGTTCGCCGGCGCGCATGCCCTCACGCACCGCATGTCCGCCCGGACCCCGCAGACGCCGCGGCCCGAGGCGTGAGAAGTGCCCCCGTCACTGCGTGCCGGGGCATCGCCCGGCACTCTCTTTCCTCAAGTCCTCGGGGGACCGTCATGCTGCGCTTCGACCCCACACGAGCGGCTCGGCCGTGGTGTCTCTGTTCCGCGTGTGGGTGCTCCCTGCGCGATGCGGGCCCCGGGCGCCGACCGGAGCCCGCGGAGCTGGCCGGCGCATTGGAGGAGATGTTCGCCGGCGTCGGTCTGGATCCGGCCGGGCTGCCTGCACAGGTCGAGCCGCCCGGCACGGGAGAGGTGATCACGGTCTTCGGTCTGCGATGCGACCGCATCGACGGCTGCTGATCGCCGGTGTTGTTCCCGGGCGAACACGCCACTGCCGCTGTCGAACTGGACGGCGAATAACGCGACTTCTCCCGGTGGATCGACACCTTTCACGCCGAGAACGCGGACGCAGCCGCCAGGGCCGCGCGAGCGCAGATCGAAGGCGGGGCCACCAACTCACAGGTGTTGCCTATTGGCGTTTCGATATGTACAGTCATGCATGTCGGCGCCCCACGCTATCGGGTTCGGGATCGTCAACAGTCACCCCTCCGCTCAGGCAGTGTGAGCCAGGACGGCTTCAACCCACCACACCCAGGAGGTCTTTCATGGCAGGCGTCGAAGACACCTTGAGCGAGATGATCCGAGAGAGCCCCTGTTCAGTACTCAATCGCACCCAGGCCCTCCACCACGTCCTGGTGGTACTCGGCAGCGGATACGACTGGCGGGGCGGCGAGGTCGTGCGACGACACGGCCGGGACAGACGCGACTGCCGCAGCACGCACGAGCAGTTCAAGCTCCCCGCCGATCACGTCACCCTCTTGCGCGAACACGGGAGGGCAGTTGAGCAGCAGTACGTCGACGGAACCTGTCCCGCCGAACACCTTCGTACACATGCCGCAGAGCTGGCCCGCACACCCGGCCCGCTCGAACAAGACCCGTACCCGGCCAGTCCCGGCGCTCCGCTGTTCAACGTTCCGGCGGACGCCGCTGCCGACTGGGTCGAGGCCGCCCGCGAGATCGCCGCCGCCGTTGTCCCCCTCTGGGAGACGCCGTCCGACTACGAGGTGGCCGTCCACGCCTCCCTCACTCCCGAGCAACGGGCTTGGGTCGACGGCCAGCGCTCGCGTGCACTCGCCCTCCTTGAGCGCCGCTTCGGCCCCGAGGCGCTCCCCGCAAGCAGAAGCTGACCCTCGGCCAGCGGCGGAAATCCGTGAACCCTCACTAGTTGCTTATTCAGTTTTCAATGTGTAATATGACTATTCGTCGGGTTCGGCGGCGCCGCCCCCAGACCTGACCCACTCCCCTTCCTCCCACCAGCTCAGGAGACGGCTGTGCCCACCCGCATCATGACCCGCACCCCCGAGCGCCGCGTGCCCAACCAGCGCGGCCTCCAGACCCGCCAGAAGCTGCTGGACGCAACGATCGAGCTTCTCGCCACTCGGCCCTACCGCGACATCAAGGTGATGGACATCGCCCACGTGGTGGGCACGTCGCCCGCGACGTTCTACCAGTACTTCGCCGACATCGAGGGCGTCGTCCTCGAAGCGTCCCGACTCCTGGTCGAGGAGACGAACGCGGCGCTCGCCGGTTTCGAGGACGGCGCCTGGTCCTCGGACGGACTGCCCGGCGCCACTCGGCTCGTCGACGCCGTACTCGACGGCTGGAGCGGTCACCTCCCGGTCATGCGCGTGCTGACCGCCGTCGCGGCCGAGCGGGACCCCCGCTTCGTCAAGGCGTACTTCGCGGCCACCAGGCCCCTCGTCCGGGCCCTGACGGCGGCCGCGCCTAGCGGCGAGGGCAAGGAACTGGTCCACGCCCTCGTGTCCGGCCTGACAGCCGCCGCCGGACACGAGAACGCCGGAAGCGTCCAGGGACTGACCAAGCGCCAGCGACGCCGCGGGCTCGCCCGCCTCGTCCACGCTGCCGTGACCACCACCGGCGCCTAGAGCCGCGCTCCCCCACCAGCCCGGCCGCAACCCCAGGGGGAACACCGTGATCCAGCCAGCCTCTCTCGCCATCGGCTTCGGCCTCGGCATTCTCAGCGTCCTGATCCGCGCCCTTGCTCTGCGCATCTGGCCGCGACGCTGCCCACTTCCCCTCTCGGTCGCCTCACCGAGCCCCGAACTCGTCACCGCCCTGTCTGCGGCCGTCGCCGAGCGCTACCCGAAGCACGGCGGGTTCGACTACGCCGCCATCAGCGTCTTCGAGCACGACGCACCGGGAAACACGGTGCACCTCTACCCCTCGCGCGGCCCCCACCGGGGCGCCATACGCCTGGATCCCAGCGATCCGAGCACCCCTGACGGCAGGGCCGCCCAACTGATGGCCGAGATGAGCCTGCCTCACGTCGGCGTCCTGGTCATCCCGCTCGGCCCCCGCTGAAACGGCCCGCGCCGCCCCACCTCCGAGGTGGCGCCCGGCCGGCCCTCGTGCCTGCCAGCCTTCGCAACCCGCCCCCTTCCCCTCACCGATCCCCGACCCGTCAGCGAGAAACCGTGACCAACCCTTCCCCCCAGCTGTTCAAGTACGGACGCTGGCTGTTCGACATCGACGGAGCCATGCGCCTCCTGGAGGAACGCCCCCGCGCCGCAGAGCAGACCCCCGTGGACGACTGGTCGGCCGCCTACCATCTGAGCTTGCTCAGGCCGGACTACGACGGCCCGGCCTGGTGCCCTGTCTTCGGCCCGGACCAGTCCCACTTCAGCGCCGAACACGCGATGGGCACTGACATCAGCCAGCCGGTGATCATCGCCACCTTGGAGTTCGACAGCGGCCCGGCTCGCCTGCTGATCGACGGAGTGCACCGCATGTACCGGGCGATGGTCAAAGGCCGCCCAACGCTCCCCGCGCACGTCCTGACCGTCGCCGAGACCGCGACGATCCGCGTGCACTGACGCCGCCCTCCTCACCCTCGGGAGTTCCCCTTGACCTCCATCGGCACCGCCCGTCATTTCCAGCCCCACGGCGCCCCCGGCCACGTATGCCGCGATCACAACCGGGCGGTCCTGGCCCCGGCCGTCGCCGTCGAGGCCCTCCGCCAGGGCCTCGGGCCCGACCTGACCGACGCCCAGCTCGACCAGTGCGCCGAGATCGCCGAGCGCAACCCGCTGTCCGAAACCTCCCGCGCTGCCGTCCGTGCCGCGCTGGAGCCCGCACTGTCCGTGCGCAACTCCCCGGCGACCGTGCACCATCGGCTGCTCAACCTCTCGCCCGGGCACCCGCTGCGCGTCCGCGTCGGCGACACCGAGTACTTCCTGGTCCCCATCCCCATCACGCTGTGACCCGCCGCCCGCACAGTCGGCGGGCGGCCCGAATCAGACACCTCCAGAAAACGCGTCCGGCCCCGGCCGGACGCGTTTTGGCATGATCCCCCTCGACCGAGATCCGGTACCTGACCTAGGGGGAACCATGTTCACCATGCGCCTGCGCCACGCCCTTCCGACCGTGCTCCTGGCCGGCGCGGTCCTGGTCTCCGGCTGCGCCGACTCCGACAGCGGCCCTAAGCCCGACGGCAAGCCGACGAAGAGCGCCCCGGGTGTCCGGCCTTCGCCCTCCACGGTGCTGCCGGACAGCATCGCGAAGCCGGGAACCGCGCTGCCGCTCGGCGACGGGGCGTGGACGGTGACCCTGCAGGGCTTCGAGCGGCTGCCGGCCGGCGCTGTGCCCGGCGTGCCGGCCGACGCGAGCGCGTACACGGCGCGGGTGACCGTGGCCAACCAGCGGGCACAGGTCGCGACCGCGCCGCGGACCGCCGTCACCGCCCGCTACGGAGCTCTCGGCCGCACCGCTGCCGAGGCCACCGACAGCAGCGCATCCTCTTCCAGGGACGAGCCGCAACAGGTGCGCCCCAACGGGTCCGTCGACAGGGACGTGCAACTGGTGCTTCCCGACCAGGCCCAAGGCCTGCCGGTCACGGTGACCCTGGAAGCGACCGAGGAGGGGCTGGCCGAGCCGGAGCCGCTGTTCTTCGAAGGCGCTCTGCCGGGCACCGCCGCCTCCCCGGCCATCCAGGCGCCGCAGGGTGCGCCGACCGGTCAGTCGGTCACGCCGCTCGGGCAGTGGAACGGCCAGGTGCGCGTGAGCAAGGTGACGGTGAGCCGTGAGGGTGCCTCACGCACCGGCAGCGTGGAGCTCAGCGTGGTCAACCGCTCCGGCGACCCGATGCCGGGCCTGGGCACCACCCTGCGGATCCTGACCGGCCAGGACCTGCACCTGGCCGCCACCGTCCGTCCGGTGTACGGCTACCGCGACGCCGCGATCGCCCCGTACCGCAGCGCCACGCAGACCGTCTCCTTCCGTGTCCCGGAGTCGGCCGTCGGCGGCCCGGTGACGGTCGAGGCAGTCGACGCGGGCGGCTCCAAGGCCACCTTCGAGGGCACGCTCGGCTGAAGGAACCCAGAAAATTTCGGGCGGACTGTCACACCGTCGGACCTCGCCACACCTGTAGCAGGTGAACAGTGCCCTCTCCGACCCGAACAGGACTCCTTTACATGGCCCCTCGCCTTCTGGCCGCCGGCCTCGTGCTCGCCGGCGCACTTGCCGCCTCCGCCTGCGGACCGCTCACTCCCCCCGGCTCCTCCGCCGATGCCGCCCCCGCTCGCGGCCCGGCCGGAGATGGAACCGCGCTGGCCCATCTGAACAACCTGACGGTCCAGGCGCGGACCTCGCTCGCCGACTACAGCCGCGACGCCTTCGGACCGGCATGGAGCGATGCGGGCACAGTCGAGATGTCGGGGAACTCCTGTCCGACGCGTCAGGACGTCCTGGCCCGCGACCTGGACGACATCGTTCGGGCCGAGGACGGCTGCACCGTCATGTCCGGCGTTCTTCGCGACCGGTATACGGGCCGGACGATCGATTTCAAGCGCGGCCCTCGCACGTCCATGGCCGTGCAGATCGACCACGTCGTCCCCCTGGCGCTCGGGTGGCAGTCGGGGGCCCGGGAGCTGACCGCCGAGCAGAGGCTGAACTACGCGAACGACCTGGAGAATTTGGTTGCTACCGACGGTCCGACGAACGCCGGCAAGGGCGCCAAAGATGCCGCATCGTGGATGCCTCCGCGCGCCGAGGCGCACTGCTGGTACGCGACCGCGCAGGTCCGCGTGAAGACCAAGTACCGCCTGTCGGTCACGCCGTCGGAGAAGACGGCCCTGCGCACCGCCCTGGAATCCTGTCCGGCCGAGGCGGCCCGCCGATGAAGCCGGCCGCACAGCCGCTGCCCTTCGACGCAGACCGCAATCGGTGGGACCACGCGGTCCGGGAAGCCGCCCGGCTCCACCACGCCGTGCGCGCCGAGCTCGGTGGCCGACTCCCGGACCCGGCCACCGAGAAGGCCGCCGTGGAAGCACTGCTGCTGATACGCGAGCGGACCGGGGGTGGCTGGCTGCGCTGGATGTCAGGGCCGAACCGCACGGGTGCGCTGCGTGAGGCGGGACTCTTCGACCCGGAGCAGCACCGGCTGGGGCGCTGGGCGTGCCGGATGGTGTGGGGGCGTCGCGCTGCCCTGCGCATCTGGACGCTCGGAGGCCTCGACCTCCCCCGCCCTCTCCCGGTCGGCCGGACCGCGCTGTTCACCGCGACCGCCTTCGCCGCTCTGGGCCCGGCGACCTCCCTGCTGCCGGCGGCCACCGGTCTCCTCGCGGCCGGCGCGGTCGGCGTGGCCGCGGCCGTCGGACTGCCCGCGACCACCAGGCGCCTCACCCGACGTCGCGTGCGCGCGGTCGAGACGGGCGAGGCGTACGCGGCGGTCTTCTTCCGGCTGCTGGCTGACGAGCAGCGCTTGCGCATGCTCGCCGAGCGCAGCGAGCGCTATGAACTACTGCGCGTGGCGGCGGTACTGCCGCGGCTGGTGTGGGACGCGGCCGGGCCGGTGCCGCTGGCGGCGGACGACGTGGAAGCCCGCGGCCTTCTCCTCGGATACGCGCAGTCGCTCGCGCTCCTGGTCGACCAGGCCGTCGAGGTCGAACGGCAGGAGGAAGCGGTGGAGTCGGCGATCCGCGACGACCGCGCTGCCGCCGCGCCCGTCAGGCCCGCGCTGCCCGAAGGGCTGCTGCCCCGGCACGTGCTGGACGAGGCACGGCTGGAACTGGAGGAGTTGGAAGCAGGACTGCGCCATGCCCGGGAGGTGCTGGGCGGCGCCCACGACGACGGAGCTCGGACTGCAAGGAGCGGAGAGAGCGATGAGTGAGCACGAGCAGACCGGCCGGCGCGTCCCGTGGCGGGAGGTGAATCCGGAGGCCTACGACGAACTGAAGCGCACCTGGGGGGTGATCGGGCACAGCAGCGTCCTGATGGTGCTCAGCCTGAGCCTGATCGGCACGTCGCTGACGCTGGGCTACCTGCACTGGCCCGGCTGGCTGGAGACCTTCGCGCGTCTGGGGACCAGCGGCGCGGCGGTGGGTTGCGGCGCGGTCGGTCTGTGGCGACTGGTCCGGGCCCTGTTCCGGTCGGTGCGGGCGGTCATCCGCACGCGCCGGCGCGGCGCCGAAGGCAAGGCGCAGGGGGAGACCGTCGAGGAGTCCGTGACCGAGGCCGCCCCGACGGCCGAGTCGTCCTGAGGGAGGGGGCACCGTGTTCCGGTCGGAGAGCTTCGCGGTCGGGTTCCTCATCGGCGCCGTGGCCTGGTGCGTGCCGTACGTGCGTGGCCTGGGCCGGCGCGGGGTCATTCGAGGGCGCGCTCTCGGGCGTCGCAGACGGCCTCCCACTCGGCGAAGGTGGAACACTGCTCGGCGGTGCGCGCGCGGCGGGCCCGGTCCGCCTCCGCGAAAGAGGCAAGAATCCGGTCGCGGATGACGAAGCCGGGGGGATCGGGCTCCGCCACGACGGGCGGCGACAGGCTGGTGAGGCGGGCGCGGACTGCGTCCATGGCCGCCAGGAAGGCCGCGTTGGGCGGAACCCCGCAAGGCGTGTCCTCGCCGATGTCGAGGGCGGCAGGCCCGTCCTGGGTGGCGGTCTCGTTCCAGCGGGCCATGATCACGCTGGCCGGCGAGGCCGGCCGCCGGGGCACGCGCCAGACCGAAAGGTCGGCGGTGATGTCGGCGGCGGAGAGGCCGCTGGTGATCCAGGGCCGCAGGGCGAAGGCGAGGCGGCGCAGGCTCTCGCCCTGGGTCCAGGGCACCCTGGGGCGCACCCAGGCGGCGACCGAGACGGCGTGCGCGGCCTGGCCGGGAGTGGCCCGGTAGGGCTCGGGTACTTCGTGTCGGCGGCGGGGTTGCGGCCGCGAGCCGCGGGTCGCGCTGGTGTTGTTCTTCTTCCCTTTCATCTCAGCTTTAGGAGGTGGGGGGTTGGTCTTACAGGAAGGGGTGTCACGGCGATCGCGGCGGTGGGCAGGGCGGGCGCGTCGGCGGGCGTCGGCGATGGCCATCTGGCGTCCGTGGTCGGTGAATCCGATGTGCCGGGCGTGGTAGCCGTGGCCGGAGACGCGGTGGCCGAGGGCGTCGTCCCAGGCAGGCGGGACGACGGCGGCGTAGATGGTGGCGGTGCCGGCCCATTCGCCGCTTCCGGCGGGACGGGTGTTGGTGCGGCTTCCGTGGACGGTCCAGACGAGGAGACCGAGCTCGCGCAGGACGGCGATGTGCCGCTCGAGGGTGCGTCGGCTGATGCCGAGGCGGCGCCACATGGTGTCGCGGCAGTAGGCGACGTGCCCGTCGGCGTTCAGGCGGGTGGCGAGGTCGCGTGCGACGCGCAGCGTGGTGTCACCGGCCTTGGGGTGCAGGCGTTGGGTGATGGCCCAGGTGGCGGCGCGCAGGAAGTCACCGCGCCGGGTGCGCCGGGACGCAGTGGTGCCGATCTCCTGGTCCGCGTGCGCACAGACCGGGGTGAATCGGCTGTTCGGGGATATTCGGTTTTGTCCGCGCGGAGGGCACGGCGGAGCGGCGGCTGCGTGGACCGGCGCGTGGGCATGCTGCATCATGGGCAGGGCACGCCCTCCTTTCGGGCATGCGCGAGCCCCTCTTCGGTGGGGCCGGGTTCTTCGGGAACCAAGGTGATCCGCCCTGGCAGGGGCGGTGCTGCCCGGTCTTCGGACCGGGTTCTTCACCGGGCGGGCTGGACACTCGCCCGGTGGTGGCAGAGTGCGGCGGGCGGGCCGAGGTGCTGGACACACCGGGGCTTGCTGCCGCGGGGCAGCCCACGGGGGACTGCCTCCTGTCAGGTCATGCGTTCATCGGTCTCCAGGGTGGCGGGCGGTCACGGCGGTCAGTGGCCCATGCCGGCGCCGCCGTCAACGGGCACCACGGCACCGGTGATGTAGGCGGCCTGCTCGGAGGCGAGGAAGGCGACGGCCGCGGCGATCTCCTCGGCGCGGGCGAGTCGGCCGAGCGGGATCTGGGCCTTGAGGTTGTCGAGCTGCTCGTCGCTCAGCTGCTGGCTCATGGACGTTTCGGTGAGGCCGGGGGCGACCACGTTGAAGGTGATGCCGCGGGAGCCGAGTTCGCGGGCCATGGAGCGGGCGAAGCCGACGAGGCCGGCCTTGGAGGCGGCGTAGTTGGCCTGGCCGCTCTCTCCGCGCAGGGCGACGGCGGAGGAGATGTACACCACGCGGCCCTTCTTCGCGCGGAGCATGCCGCGCGAGGCGCGCTTGGTGACGCGGAAGGCACCGGCGAGGTTGGTGTCGACGACGGAGGTGAAGTCGTCCTCGCTCATACGCATCAGGAGCTGGTCCTTGGTGATGCCGGCGTTCGCGACGAGAACCTCGACAGGGCCGTGCTGCTCCTCGGCCTTCTTGAACGCGGCGTCGACCTGGTCGGTGTCGGTGATGTCGCAGCGGACGGCGAGCAGGCCCTCGGGGGGTTCGCCCGAGCGGTAGGTGACGGCGACGCGGTCGCCGGCCTCGGCGAGGTGACGGGCGATGGCGAGGCCTATGCCGCGGTTGCCGCCGGTGATCAGGACTGAACGGGACACGGAATGGCGCCTTTCTGTACTACTCTGTGGGGCTTTGTCGTCAATCAGCTGGCCCGGCGCGCGCCGGAACGGGTGAGGTGTCCGCTCATCGCCGCGGCGGTGTCCATCACGGCGGTCACGTACCGGGCGCGGGTGGCTGCTCTTCGCATGGGCCCGTCCTTGGCCAGCAGCGCCACAGAACCGGCGACGGCCGAGCCGTACCAGACGGGCGCGGCGATCATGGTGCGGCCCGGAAGCGGCGAAGGACTGATCGCGTGACCTTCCTCACGGACGTACGCGGTGTCGATCTTGTTGGCGCCGACGGAGCCGAGACAGGCGAGGATCGCCATCCCGGCGGCATCGGTCTCCAGCGGCGCTGACTCAAGAGAACGCAATGCGATCTGAGGGGATGTGAGGATCTCATCAGCGTGTGGGCCGTATGCCCGTTCTGCGCAGATCCTCATCGGAGTGCCGATCAGGTGCGGTCGGTAAACAAATGCGACCTGGCCTGTTCTCGACTGTAGTGTGACGATCTCGGCCCTCACGGCAGGGGAGGGCGTGCCGGCCTGGAGGGGCTGGGAAGGCGTCGAAGGGGAGGGACTGTGCAGCGCGTCAGTCAGCGCGTATCGAGCGCGCGGCCCCCGCTGTTCGACGGCGCCCTCCCGCATCAAGGCTTGCAGATACCGGTGAGCGGTCGGCGCGGGAAGCTCCGCGGACTCGGCGACCGAGGCCAGAGGGTGTTCACCCGGCCCGAGGCAGACCAGCGCTCTGAGCACCGCCATGGTGCGTGCCACGGTGCCGCCGGTGCGGTCGGGCGGGGTGGCAACGGGATGCAGCAACGCGAACTCCCCCTCGCGGTTGTGGAGGACCTTCGCGTCTCCCACAACGCGGATTCGATCCAGTGGACGATTCTTACCGGCCAAGATCCTGCTCACCAGGCTCTGAATTTTCCGGTCCTCGAATTTCAGGAGCGAGCGCTTCCGGTATATCGCGGAGTCAGCACGGGGATGACGACACGGGGAAAGGTTCGAAGTTGAATCAGAAGGAGGCGTTGCAGCAGCTGCTGCAATGGAAGCGCAAGCAGATAGACCCGGTCGAGCTCGGCTGGCCCAAGCGCACCGGCCGGGGCCGGCGCGCGCGCGGGCTGTCGCAGGCCCAGGTGGCGCAGGCATTGTTCGTCACGGAGAAGACCTACGCCGAGTTCGAGCGCGGAAACACATCCCAGCCGAGCACCTTGTTCCTCGACAACGTGGCCAAGGTGCTGAACATGGAGGAGCGCGAGCGGACCGCGCTCTACGTCTACGCGATCGGCTACGAGCCCCCGTTCCCCATGGATCCGTGCGCGGGGTCGAACGTCGACCCCGCGTGGCAGGTGGCCGTCAACGGTGTGTCCGGGCAGCCCTGTTACATCAACGACGTCGCCTGGAACGTGCTGGCCGCGAACGAGGACTTCAAGCGGATGTTCCCGCAGCCCGAGGGGAAGTCCCCGAAGCTGCCCGAACGCAACCTGATCCGGTGGATGCTCCTGCATGAGGATGCGCGCGAGCATCACCTGGTCGACTGGGACACACGCTGGGCGCCGCAGGTCGCAGCCCAGCTGCGAACGGCGGTGGCCGCTCACCCCGAGAACGAGGACCTCCGGCTGCTCGACAAGGAGGTCAACGACGACGCGGTGGCGGGGCCGATCTACCGCGACCACAGCCTCGCGTACATCCACCCCGACGGCGATGCCCGACCGATGCGGCACGCCGGCTACGCGGCCCCGCGCGGCACCGAGGACCACCGCACCCGGTGTTGCGAGCGGCACGCGCCGTCCCAGCTGGGCACCGTCACTATGTGCGCCGCCCAGCCGTTCGGCAGCCCGGGTGCCCGCTTCTTTCTCCTTCCGTTCACACCCCACCCCTGACGCCCAGCCCGCGGCCGCCCGGCGGAGAAATTTCGTCCGGGCGGCCGCGGCCCGCACAATGCATGCCCATGGCTACCACTGACCTGAAGCAGATCGCGCCCGGCGTCTTCGTCTGGCAGCCCGGGCACGGGGCGACCTGGGGCCTGGCCAACTGCGGTCTTGTCGTCTCCGGGGACCAGGCCCTCGTCATCGACACGCCCTACACACCCGCCCTGACCGATGCCTTCCTCACCGCGGCCCGCACAGCCGCGGGCCCCGGCGTCCCGCTGGACCGGGTCGCCGTCACCCACGCCAACGGCGACCACACCTGGGGCCTTCAGCAACTCCCCGGCGCCGAGGTCTTCGCCACCCACGCCGCACTCGAGCACCAGTGCCTGGAGCCGAAGCCGGAGCAGCTGCAGGCGCTCATCCACGAGACCGACCCCGGTCAGCCGCTCGGCTGGTACTTCCGGGAGCACTTCGGCAGGTTCGACTTCGCGGGCATACAGGTTCTCCCGCCGACCACGACGTTCACCGGGCGCCACGACCTCGGCGTCGGCGACATCCCCGCGGAGCTCCACGAGGTCGGACCGGCCCACACGGTCGGAGACCTCGTCGTCCATCTGCCAGAGCGGCGCGTTGTCTTCGCTGGCGACATCGTCTTCGCGGGAGACCACCCCTCGCACTGGGCCGGCCCCCTGGAGCGCGTCTCTGCCGCCTGCCTGCGGATCCTGGACCTCGACCCCGAGTGGATCGTGCCCGGCCACGGCCCGCTGATGACCCCCGACGGCCTGCGACGCTACATCGCCTACCTCGACGACCTCGCGGACCAGGCATACGTGATGCACGGCCAGGGCCGGACCGCCGTCGAGGCGGCCCGCATCCTGATCAAGGAGAACCGCTACCCCGGCCTCGGCCTTCCCGAGCGGCTCGCGATCACCCTCAGCACCGAGTACCGCCACCTCGACCAGGACTCCACCGCCCCGGACCTGCTGGAGCTGATGGACCACGCGGCGCGCATCGCCTGGGACCGCTCTTCGGCCGGCCCTCTCACACCCTGATCTGCTGCCCGGTGGCCACACCTCGCCAATTCCGGCTGGTGAAACAGCACGGCCCGCTCCGTTCCGATCATTGAAATATGAACCGCTTGGGCGGCGTGGGGCTTGCCCCGCGCCGCCCGAGCCGGTCAACTACCGATGTCGGCGCGCCGTGCATGCACGGGGGAGCGCCCACCCAGGCACCGAGGGCACTCCCACGCCCGTTGACGTGCGCGGTCGAGCAGCACTCCGTTGCTGGACTCGATTCCGGATGCCGCCGCCGGCCCCCCGGTGGCGGCATCCGCTCGAAGCCGCCTCGCCCCAGGGAGATTTCATGAGCCCCGCCATCGCCTTGCCGGTCCCCGCCGCCATCCCCGAGTTCCTTGCCCCCCGCATCGAGAGCCTCCGCCAGATGCTGCGCGCCAGCCGGTGCGACGAAGCCCTGACGGCCGCCCGGACGCTCAGCGAGGAGCTCGCCGAGAGCCACGGCCCCCTGCATAACTACACCCTCCACGCCTTCGAGCTCGTCGCCTTCTGCGCCCAGCTCGCCGGGCATCCCGCCATGGCCACCGACGTCTCGGTGTACGCCGCCGGTGCCTGGCAGCGGGTCCTGGATGCCGAGCACAGCCAGATCCGCCGGCAGGCCCGCAACGGCGCGGCCTCCTGGCTCACCGTCACCAACGCGCACGACGCCGTCAGGACCGGAACGTCTCTCCTGGCGCTGCTGCAGTCGGTCTACGGCAAAAACCACCCCTCCACGCCCTTCGTGGAACGTCGACTTAACGCCATCACCGGCACCGACCAGGAAGCCGCGCGGAACGCTCTGCGCGCCTCGGGACCAGCCTTGCTGATCAAGCCCTAAGACCCTGGCCATAGTCTTTTCGAACCGCCCGCGCCAGCGGCATATACCGGTAGCGCGTCTACCGGAAAAAACGGAGCCTGGCAGCACCTGATCTTTCTGGCCAGAATCAGGCTCGGACTGATCGCGTTGTGGGAGACGCCCAGTCCCAGACCGCGAGGGGGACAGTCGCGTTGAACCAGACCGCCGCCGGCTCCGCAAACAGCCTCGGCCACCCGGCCGCTCCTGCCGCGCGCCTCGGCGCGCCCGGAGCCGTGCCCCTACCCCCCGGGCCGCAGCGCACCGCCTGTCTGCCGACAGGCGTAGGCGTCCGGTGCCCGGCGGAGCCCGGCCTCGCCGCACGTCCGGCCCCTGTCACCCCCGGCTTCGGCCGTGCCCTTGCCTGAGGCCACGCCTCCGTTTCCTACGATCCAAGCCGTCACCACTACTCACAAGGGGGATACGCCAGTGTCGATCTCAAACGCTTCCGGCACGAACCACTGGCTGCGTCGTGCGGTGGTCGCGGCCACGGCTCTCAGCGTCGCGGTCACGGCCGCCGGCTGCGGGAGCGGCGAGAAGGAGAAGCCCGAGGCCTCGAGCAGCCCGAGCGCGAGCAAGAGCGCCGACCCGCAGGCCGCGGCCAAGGCCGACGTCCTGGCTGTCTACCGCAGCTACTGGGACGCGCAGGTCAAGGCGTACGCGAAGGCCAGCCCCGTTGGCACGGACCTGGACAAATACGCCTTCGACAAGGCTCTCGGCAAGGCCGAGTCCGAACTCGTCGCGCTCAAGATCAGCGGCAACGTCATCAAGGGCGAGCCGAAGCTCTCCCCGGAGGTCACGGCGGTCAGCCTGGACGAGTCGCCGAAGAAGGCCACCATCACCGACTGCGTCGACGTCACCAACTGGAAGCTGCTCAAGAAGAAGACGGGCGACGAGGTCAAGCTGCCCAAGGAGCGGCTCACCCGCTTCGTCACCACGATCTCCGCCCGGACCGTCGGCGAGAAGTGGATGATCGTCGAAACCCAGCAGCAGGACCGCACATGCTGACCCGCAGGGCCGCGGCGGTCATATCCGCGCTCGCCGGCATCGTCTACCTCCTCCTCCCCGCTCAGGCGTGGGCGGACGGAGGCGACACGGACGTCGGCTCCTGCAACAGCTCCTGGGTCTGCGCCGGCGTCGAGGTACCCGGCACAGGCAGCGGGGGCGGCGGCAACGGCGGCACGGGCGGGCACGGCGGCGGAGGGGGCGGCGGAGGCGGCAAGGGCGACGGCAAGACGTGTGCCACAGGCGCGACGACCGTTCCAGGAACCGAGGGATGGGAGTGCCACATTCCCGGCGTCGGCACCTGGAGCGAGGCCTACGCCTGTTACATCCGCAAGCTCGACCCGCAGCCCCCGAAGTCCGACCCGATCTGGGACGGCCACACCACCGGCGCCATCTACGGCTTCGCGTGCATGGCGCAGATCCACGCCCGCCCCACACCCACCGACGGTTTCGCCCGCTGGTCCGAAACCGATCCGCTGGGCCAGCAAGGCCCCACGGCAGCCGAACTGGCGCAGCGGGCCTTGAGCATGATGCGCCTGGACGGTGCCAAGGTCGGCAGCGCACCCCCCGCCGGCTCCAAGGGCTTGGTCGGCATGCCGGTATGGCTGTGGACCGAGGAGACACCCAACACCTGGGGCCCGCAGTCCACGACCGCGGCCGCCGGAGGCCTGTCGGTGACCGCGACCGCCCACGTCAAGTCCATCACCTGGTCCATGGGCGACGGCTCGTCCGAGACCTGCACCAAGCCCGGCACTCCGTACCAGCAGTCCTTCGGGAAGAAGGAGTCCCCCGACTGCGGCCACACCTACACCAAGGTGCCCGACGGCGGCTCCTACAAGGTCACCGCGACGACTACCTGGGTGATCGACTGGACCGCCACCAACGGTGAGACGGGCACGCTGCCGAACGAGACGCGCAACGCCGGCACCGCGATCAACATCGGCGAACTCCAAGTCGTCAACTAACGAGGAAGCACAGCAATCATGGCGACGACATTCGCGAAGAAGAACACGGCTGCCCAGCCCGCCGCGGCAGCCCCCGGCGGCCCTGTCCCCATCACCCAGGACGCCCCCCGGCGCCGGCGCCGCCCTGTTGTCGTCGGCGCCGGCCTGGCCCTGGCGGCGGTCGGGGCGCTCCTCGCGGTGTGGCAGGTCGACGAGGCCGGGAACCGGACTCCGGTCATCGCCCTCGCGCACGACGTCAAGGCGGGCGAGAAGGTGAAGAAGAGCGACCTCGTCGTCGCGCAAGTCGCTCCCGATGCCGCCCTCGCGCCGGTCCCGGTCAGCCGCAGCGGTGACATCGTCGGCAAGACCGCCGTCGCCGACCTGCCCAAGGGCACGCTCGTCACCGACTCCTCGGTGCGCGAGGGCAGTCCCGTCGCCAAGGACCGCGACACCGTGGGCATCCTCGCCAAGCCGGGACAGCTCCCGGCGCAGCGACTGCGCGCCGGCGACGCGGTCGCCCTCGTCCACACGCCGCAGGACGACGCCGATGTAGCGAAGGGATCGTCCACGCAGAAGACCGCGGACACCATCAACGCGATCGTCGTGGGCGTCTCGGCGCCGGACGCGAACGGTGCGGTCGTCGTCGACGTGGCGGTCGCGGGCACCGACAGCGCGCCCCTGGCCACCTGGGCCGCCCGGGGCGCGGTGACCGTCGTGCTGAAGGCGGCCAGCTGATGGCGATCATCGCACTGGTGTCGGGCAAGTCCAGCGGGGTCACGTGCTCGGCGCTCGCCCTCACCCTGGCCTCGCCGAAGCCGTCCCTGCTCGTGGAGGCTGACCCGGGCGGCGGCACGGTCCGTGCCGGATACCTGGGCGGCGAGGGCAGCGCAGCCGTCGGTCTGCACCGCCTGGCGGCCGCGGACCGCCAGGGCACCCTCGCCCGTGAGTTCTCCCAGCACTTCGTCAGCCTGGACCGCGACAACAGCGGGCAGCGGCTGCTCCTGCCGGGGCTCACCGATCCCACGCAGGCCGCTTCCCTCAGCCGCACCTGGGACCCGATCTCCCGTCTGTTGAGCGTGATGGACCAGACCGGCCACGACGTGATCATCGACGCCGGCCGCATCCTGACCGAGTCCGAGTCCCGGCTGAGCACGACCCGCTACCCGACGCCTCTGCTGCACCGCGCCGACGTCGTACTCATGGTCGTACGCACCACCCAGGCCTCCATCGCGGCCGCCGCGCCAGCGGTGCGGGTGCTTCGGGAGGAACTGGCTCACCACGGGACGGGTTCCGACGCACTGGGGGTGCTCCTGATCGAGGAGGGCTCCTTCAACTCCAGCCAGGTACAGCAGCACTTGCAGGCACCCGTGGTCGGCATGCTCGCGTGGGACCCCGACAGTGCCGACGTCCTGACGCACGGGGCCTACAAGAAGATGCCGCGGACCTTGCTGCGCTCCGCACGGACCGCCCACCAAACGATCAACGAACTGGTGACCAGGCGCCGTGTGCAGCTGCGGCCTGCCGGATTGCCGACGGTCGCCGGGAGGGCATCATGACCGACATCAGGCCGGAGACCCCGGCCCCCGACTACACGACCCTCTTCACCCAGGCCCTCAGCAAAACCACCCGGCAGAGCGCACCTGTCCTGCGACCGGTGTCCGCCCAGGTCTCTCCCGCCCGGCTGCCCGAGGACCTGCGCGTCTCCGACGCCTCCGGTCCGGCCGCGCTCCCGGTCGGGCATGAGGTGATCGCCGAACTGCGCTCCCGGGCCAGCATGAAGATCGGCGAAGCCGCGGGCGCAGACGCGTCCATGACCGAGCAGGACCGCCGGCAGCGCGGCCAGTCGATCATCAGGCAGGTCGTCTCGGAATGGGCGACGAAGTACGCGGCCAGCGGCACGGACCTGAGCCCTGAGCAGGAAAGGGCTGTGCGAGAGGCCGTCTTCGACGAGCTGTTCCGCGCTGGCCGTCTCCAGCCGCTCCTGGATGACCCGCACGTCGAGAACATCATCATCTACGGCGACAAGGTGCGCGTCGACTACGCCGACCGCCCGACGATGACGTGGGACCCGATCGCGAAGACGGACCGGGACCTGATCAACCTCATCAACCACCTCGCGCGTATGCAGGGACAGGGTGAGCGTGCGCTGACGCCCGCCACGCCGAACCTGAACCTCCGGCTGGCCGACGGCTCCCGCCTTGCCGCCTCGGCGTACGTCACGCCCAGGCCCAGCATCGTCATCCGCCGCCACCGCACCCGCGGCCAGGGCTTGGACGACCTGGTCCGCTGGGGCACCATCGACTCCTGCCTCGCGCACTTCCTGCGCGCTGCGGTCCGGGGGCGCAAGAACGTCATCGTGGTGGGCTCCCAGGGCGTGGGAAAAACTTCACTGCTGCGTGCCATGGCCCGGGAGATCCCGCGCACCGAGCGTGTGGGAACGCTGGAGTCGGAGTACGAACTCCACCTCCACGAGGACCCCGACGGTCCCGAGGTCGTCGCCTACGAGGGACGCGAGTCGAACGGTGAGCGCGGGCCGGACGGACGCCTCCAGGGCGAGCTGAACCTCTCCGACCTCTTCCCGCAGCTGCTGCGCATGTCGCTGCGGCGCGTGATCGTCGGTGAGGTCCGCTCCAAGGAAGTCGTGCCGATGCTGCACGCCATGAACGAAGGCGAGGGCGGGTCGATGGCCACCCTTCACGCCCGCAGCCCTCAGTTGTCGATCGAGCGTCTGGCCACCCTGTGTCTGGAAGCCGGCATCGGCATGACCGAGACGCTGGCCTACCGGCTGATCGCTCAGGCCGTGGACTTCGTCGTCTACGTACGCCTGGTCGACGAGAGCGAACTCGTCGCCCCGGACGGCAAGCCCGGTCGCAAGCACCGCTTCGTCAGTCACGTCATGGAGGTCACGGGCATCGGTGAGGGCGGCCGGCCTTCGTACCAGATGGTCTTCGCCCCGCGCGAGCAGGACGGCCGCCGCGAACCGCGGGCCGTCCCGCACGGGAACATCTCCCAGACCAACCTGGAAGACCTGGTGCGCGCCGGCCTGGACCGAAGTGTGCTGCAGCGCCCGTGGGGCGGCTGGGGCGCGCCGCTGGAGACGGTGGTGCCGCTGTGACGCTCACCCTCAGCTCCCTGCTCGCCGCGCTCGCGGGCCTTGCGGCTGTCGGCGGTCTCGTCGTGGCCGTGGCCGGCGGCGTGGGCTGGGCGCCCTCGACGACGGTCCGGCGCCGCAGCCGTCTGGAGCGCAAGATCCGCGGGTTCTTCGTCAAGGACACCCGTACGCCGACGTCGTGGTGGGCGCGCGGCCAGGTCCGGCTGGCCGGCGCCGTGGTGGCGGGCCTGGGGGTGTGGCTGTTCACCGGGTGGCTGGTCGGCGGCCTGCTCACCGTCGCTGTCGTGACCGGTCTGCCCTGGCTGTTGAACACGTCCGGCTCCGGCAAGTCGCAGATCGAGAAGTTGGAGGCGATCGAGGAGTGGGTGCGGCGCATGTCCGACATCCACACCGTCGGTGTCAGCCTGGAGGCCACCATTCAGCGCAGCCTGGAGACCGTGCCGAAGGCGATCCGCGAGGACGTGCGTCTCCTCGTCTCCCGTCAGCAGGCCGGCTGGGTGCCCGAGCATGCCTACCGGGCCTTCGCCGATGACCTGAACGACGCCATGGTCGACGAGGTCGCCGCCTTGTTGATCCTGCACGTCACGGACCGCGGCAGCGGTCTGAGCAAGGCCCTGCGCGAGCTCGCCGGCGCACTTCAGCACGAGGTCCTCTCACGCCGTGAGGTCGAGGCCGACCGGCAGAAGCCGCGCACCAACGACCGCTGGGTGACGATCTTCTGCCTGGGGATCTTCGGTGTCACCGCGTTCTCCGGCACCTACGTCGAGCCCTACAACACCGTGACGGGGCAGCTCGTCCTCGTCTTCGTCGCCATCGCCTTCGTCCTGGTCAAGGTCTGGATGCGCCGCATGGCGATCATCGAGCCCGCGCCCCGGTTCCTGTCTCCGGCCGACCGATCCGGCGGCCAGATCACTGAGGAGACACCGTGAACCTCTCTCCTTACGCTGTCATCGGCGGCGCCGTCGCAGGTCTCGGCCTGGTGATCGCCGCCCGCGGCGTCCTCCCGGGCCGGCCCGACCTGGGCGACGTCCTTTCGAGGATGGATGCCACCCGGCTGGAGAACCTGGAGCGCAACCGGGACAGCCAGGCCAACTCCCTGATGGAGAAGGCCGGGGTCTTCCTGCTGCGTACCGTCGGGGAGGGCACCCTGCGCCTGCCGCGTCAGCAGTTGGAACTCGTGGGCCGCTCCCCGGCCGCGCATCTGGGCCGCAAGCTCGCCCTCGCTCTGTACGGACTGCTGCTTCCCGTGCTGGTGGTGAGCCTGGCGAACCTGGCCGGCTACCCCTTCCCCGTGGCGATTCCCGCGATCGCCGGGCTGGGGCTCGCGGTCATCTTCTGGTTGCTGCCCGATCTCCAGCTCAAGCAGCAGGCTGTGGAGGCCAAGGAGGACTTTCGGTACGCCGTCAAGGCATACCTGCGCCTGGTCCAGCTCGAGCGTGCCGCGGACGCCGCGCCCACCCAGGCCCTCAAGCGGGCCGCGGAGGTCGGTGAGGGCTGGGTCTTCGCGAAGATCCGCGACACCATCACCCGCGCCGAACTCGAGGGCATCAGCCCGTGGGAGGGCCTCAAGCGTCTCTCTCTCGAACTCGACGTCCCCGAACTCGGAGCGCCGGCCGACATCATCGCCATCGCGGGCGAGGAGGGCGCAGCCGTTGGCGACACCCTGGGCGCGCAGGCCAAGTCGCTCTCAGGGGCCCTGGTCACCGCTGCGAAAGCCCAGGCCAACATGGCCTCGGAAAAAATGGTGATGCCCGTCGCCATGCTCGTGTTGATCATGACCGTCTACATCGGCTACCCCGCGATCTCGCGGATCATGGCCAGCTAACGCCCGCAAGAGATAAGGAAGAACACGATGGGTATCGACCCGAACTTCGCTTTCCTGAAGGCCTTCTTCGCCGCCCGCATCGACCGGCTGCGCGACGCCCGCGACGACCGCGGTGCCATATCCATTGAGACCATGATGATCATCGCCGGTCTCGTGGTCGCCGCCGGTGTGGCCGTCGCCGTGATCGCCACCAAGATCAGCGAGAAGGCGGCCACGATCAAGTGATGCGCCTCCGCAGGACTGTCCGCCGTTGGTCCCGCGCGCTCGCCGAACGCGACGCGCGGGACCGCGGAGCCATGTCCCTGGAGATGCTGATCATCTTTCCCGTCGTGCTGATGGCCATCCTGCTGGTCGTACACGTCGGGCTGTGGTGGCACGCCAAGAACGTGGCGATGTCCGCCGCCCAGCTGGGAGTGGAGTCGGCACGTGTCCGCGGAGCATCAGCGGGCGCCGGAACCACCGAGGCCCGCGAGTTCCTCTCCCGTGCCGGCGGCAGCATCTCGGGCACGTCGGTGAGTGGAAGCAAGGGAGCGACGGTGACGATCCGCGTGACCGGCTACGTCGACACGATGATCCCCGGTCTGAAGCTCAGGATCGACCAGCACGCCGACGCGGCCGCCGAGCGTGTCACGGAGGCCCGGTGACCATCATCCACAGACTCAGGGACGACCGCGGCTCGCTGTCGCTGGAAGCGGTCATCCTGTTTCCCGTCCTCATCATGGTGCTGCTCCTTGTCGTCGCATTCGGCCGGATCGGGTCCGCCAACAACGCCGTCGACACCGCAGCCCGCAACGCGGCGCGCGCCGCGTCGCTGGAACGCACCGGCGGGTCCGCCAGCACTGCCGGATCGCAGATGGCGCGCAGCGTGCTGACCCAACAGGGTCTGCAGTGCACCGCCACGTCCGTCTCCGTGTCCACCGGCGGGTTCGCCGCACCGATCGGTGAACCGGCCAGCACCACGGCCACGGTCACGTGCACCGTGCGGCTCTCCGATATCGGATTGCCCGGCCTGCCCGGTGCCAAGACGATGACCAGCAGCTTCACCTCGTCTATCGACTCCTACCGCCAGCGCGGCTGACAGGACCACCGCATGACACCCGCCCGCTTCGCTCTCACCTCGCGGATCCGTCACGCCCTGCGCGACGACCGCGGTGCGATGAGCCTGTTCGTCCTCGTCACCATCGTGGCGCTCTTCCTTGTGGCCGCGCTCGTCTACGACGGCGCCGGGAAGCTCCGGGCCCTCACCCACGCCGAGGGCGTCGCGCACGAGGCCGCACGAGCCGGCGGTCAGGCCGTCGACGCGGGCAAGGCCATCTCCGGCCAAGGCGTCAGTGTGGACCGCAACGCGGCCGTTGCCGCCGCGCGGACCTACCTCAGCCGCGAGGGCGTCAACGGCTCGGTCCGGGTGAGTGAGGACGGCGGGTCCCTGGAGGTGACCGTGACCGAGACGTACACCGCCCTCTACCTCGGGGGCGCCAGCGGAACAGTCACCGGCACCGGCAGCGCCAACCTCGTCTACCAGGGGTAGGGGTCATGAGAAACCGAAGCACCGCAGCAACGATCGTCCGCGCGCTCCTCGCCCTGGTCGCCCTGGTCGCCCTCGTGGCCGGCGTCCCCGCCGTGCTGTTGGGCATCGGCGTCCTGCCCGACCACGTCCCGGGTGTCGGCGAGATCACCACCGCGCTCACCAGCCCCGACACCGGCCAGCTGTTCCTGGGCGCGGTCACCCTCATCGGCTGGTACGGCTGGATCAGCTTCGTGATCTCCGTCGTGCTGGAGACGGGCGCCGCGCTGCGCCACGTCCGGGCGCCCCGCATCCGCATGCTGGGGGGCTCCCAGCAACTGGCCGGCGCCCTCGTCGGCGGCATCCTCATTCTTCTGCCCGCAGGGACGGCCATGGCCACCCCGGCCACCGCTGCGCCTGCCGCTTCGGCCACCGCGGCCACAGCCTCCGTGAGCGCCGGCACGCAGACCGAGACGCCGGCCCCGGCTTCGTCGACCTATCGCGGGCCGGTCCACCAGGTCCAGGACGGCGACACCCTCTGGGACATCGCGGAGAAGCGCCTGGGCGCCGGAATCGAGTGGCACCGGATCGTCGACGCCAACGACGGCGTACGCCAGGCGGACGGCTCCCTCGTCACCGCCGACACCACCGCCCTGCAGCCCGGCTGGATCCTGCGCCTGCCCGCCGACGCTTCGCCCGCACCGTCCGCCGATCAGGGCGGGGCCCGGACACAGACCGCCGGCTCCAAGGCCGCGTCCGAGACCCACACCGTCCGCGCCGGCGAGACGCTGACCGGCATCGCCGAGGACGAGCTCGGCGATGCCGACGCCTACCCCCGGATCGTCGAGGCGAACAAGGGCGTGGAGCAGGACGACGGGCGCGCCCTCGACGACCCCGACGAGATCTACCCCGGCTGGGAGCTGAAGATCCCCGCCGCGGCCGGCAGCGACCCAAGCGACTCGAAGCCGGACCAGGCGCAGCCGCCGCGTGAGCAGCCCGCCGACCAGGGCAAGGCCGAGGAGCTGCCTGGCGCTGAGCAGACGCAGCCGCCCGCCCAGGAAAAGCCGGGCCCGGGTGCCGACCAGGGGGAGAAGGGCGAGACGGCCCAGACCCCCGGCCAGGGCTCGGACCAGGACATTCAGGACGGTGGACAGCCGAGCGAGCAGCCGCCCGCGCAGGACCCGGCTCCCGACCGCGAGCGGGAGCAGCACGGCACGCCCACCCAGGCGCCTGAGGCACACGACGCCGCGGGGGCCGCCGACAGCGGTGACCAGAGCGTGCAGACGATCGCTGCGGCGGGCAGCATCCTGGCTGCGGCCGTCCTCGCGGTCGTCGCGGCCCGGCGCGCGCGTCAGCAGCGCCGCCGGCGCCCCAAGCGGCGCATCCCGATGCCCTCCGGTGCGACCGCCGACTTCGAGAAGCAGCTGCGCGTGGCGTCCGACATCACTGGCGCCGCGCTCGCCGACCGCGCCCTGCGCACCCTGGCCGCCAACTGCCGTCAGGCCGGCCGGCCTCTGCCCGAGGTCGAGGCGATGCGCATCACTGCGCGCGGCATCGAGCTCCACCTGGCAGCCGTGACCCCGACCGTCGCGCCGTTCACCGAGCACGAGAACAAGCCGACGGTGTGGGTGTGCCCCGCCCGCGGGGCGGCTCTCCTCGACGAGGACGAGGCCGCCGACATCACCGTGCCCTACCCGGCCCTGGTGAGCCTGGGCGAGACCGAGGACGGGGATACGGTCCTGGTCAACCTGGAGGCCATCGGCCTGCTGCGGCTGGGCGGCAGCCCGGCCGACGTCCGCGCGGTCATGCTCGCCCTGGCCGTCGAACTTGCCTCCTCCCGGCTGGCGCCCGACACGCAGGTCGTCCTCGCCGGTGCCGGCAGCGACCTGCACCACCTCTACCCCGACCAGATCGAGCACCACGCTGACCTCGGCCCGGCCACCACCGGCCTCCAGGCGCACGACGCCTTCCAGCGCCAGGCCCTCGTCGACGGCGGGCACGACCACCTGCGGGCCGCCCGGCTGGGTGAGGACGGCGGCGACACCTGGATCCCCCGCATCCTCATCGCCACCGCCCCGCCCACCGGCCCGGCGGCCGCCGAACTCGAGGACCTCCTCGCCTCCCGGCCCCGTACCTCGGTCGCGGTCGTCACCGCCGCGGGCGGCGAACTCGACCTGCCCGGCGCCTGGATCCTGCCCGCCCAGCCCGGCACGCTCGTCGAACTGCCCGACCTGGACCTCGCGGTCAAGCTCCAGCACCTGGATGCCGACTCCTACGACCGGCTCGTCCAGCTGATCGCCACGTCCAGCCGCACCGACGACGTCCCCCCGCCGGCGTGGACGGGACACACCGGACCGGCCGACACCAACGGCCCCCGCTCCACCGTCCCGGTGGGCGAGGACTCTGCGCTCGCTCCGGAGACCAGCGCCGCCCCCGCAGTGACCACCGCGGTCGCCACACAGGGAAGCGGCCTGGCGACCGCTCTGCCGGCCTTCACCGCCTTCTCCCCCGCCCTGACGCCCGACGAGGGCCCGGCCGACAGTGGCAGCGGCGATGGCTGGGAGGAAGAGCAGGAGGGCAGCGCTCTGTCCCCCGCAGTCGCGGGCTACCCCGCTTTCGACAAGCAGCCCGACGAGGACACCGACAGCAACTCCGCGGGCGAGCCCACCGGCTGGGAGGTACCCGAGCCTGCTGAGGACGACGGCGACTCCGAGGAGGCGTCCGCTCTGGGTGCCGAGGTGTGGAACACCACCGAGCAGGACTTCGAAACGGTCCTCGGCGAAGTGCTCGGCGAGCGGGACGACGACTCCCCGGTGCCGCCCGACGACGAAGAGGCCAGCTCCGGTCTGTCCGCCGCCGCGCTCGGCGACAGCCCGGACGAGGAGGGGAGCCCGGAAGACGACTCGGCCCTGGCCGACGAAGAGGACGATGCCGAGTCTGGTCTGACCGCGGCCGCGCTCGCTGTGACCGCGCCAGCCGTGACAACGGCCGAAGCACGGATCATTCCCCGCCCCAGCGCCGCGACCTCCACCGTCCTGGCCGCGCTGGCCACCCCGCCGGCCGAGCCCGAAGGCCCCCAGGTCCAAGTCCTCGGCCCGGTGACACTGACCGGCGCGCAGGGCCGGGTGGGCAGCAACCGGCACAACCACCTTCTGGAGATCGCCGCCTGGCTCGTGCTGCACCCAGGCCTGGGCCGCCAAGACCTCGACAACGCGATCTGGCCCGGGCTGCGCAAGACCTCCAGCACCCGCAACACCGCGATCTCGCGGCTGCGCTCCTGGCTCGGCCCCAACCCCCATCTGCCCGCCGACGACCCCCAGGGCGCCTACCTTCCCGCGGTCACCGAAGGTATCTACCGCCTCGGGCCCGCGGTCACCTCGGACTGGGACCGGTTCAAGGAGCTGTACCAGCAGGGCATGCACCACGACGGGCAGGACGCCGACGTCGCCCTCGCCCATGCCCTGGCCCTCGTGCGCGGCCGCCCCTTCGCGGACGTCGACCCCTCCAAGTACTGCTGGGCGGAGGCCGACATCCAGGAGATGATCAGCGCCATCGTCGATGTCGCCCACGAGCTCGCCGAGCGCCGCCGCCAAGTCCGCGACTACCGGGCGGCGGCCCAGGCCGTCACCAAGGGCATGCTCGTCGACTCCCAGAGCGAGCTGCTCTACCGGGACCTCTTCACCATCTGCCACGAGATGGGCGACCGCGAGGGCCTGGAGCGCGCGGCCGCCCAACTGGCGCGGATCAACATGGAAGAGGGCGTTGATTCTTCGCCCGAGACCGTCGGCTTGCTCCGCACGCTCCTCAAGGGCGAGAGGATCAAGCCCACTCTGGGGTCCGCGGCCTCATGATCCGTCCCAGATTCACTGACCTCCGGTGTCACACCGCACCGCTCGATCACACCTGTAGAGAGCGAGGGGCCTCTTCGGCCGTTCATCCGACGAAGGAGACCGCGCACATGAGCCGCCGGCAGCACGCCTTCATCCCGCCCGCCGGGCCCACCACCCCGGCGGGCCTCACCAGGGAAGGAGGCCGCCGATGACCACCTTCCAGTGGGCGCTGCCCGCCGGCCTCGCCGTGGCCGGAATCGGCGCTGCGGCCGCCGTCGCCATGGTGCTCGGCAACAAGCGCAGAGCCGCCGAGCAGAACGCCACCGCCGAGGAGCGCGCCCAGCTCGCCCTCCAGCGCCGCAACGCCTGGCAGCGCCGCCTCGCCGTGATCGCACTCGGCGTCGGCTGTCTGATGATGTTCGTCCTCGCGGGCATCGCCGCCTGGCTCTCCTTCGGGGCGCAACGCGAGTACGCCCACGCGCACAACGGCGGTGACTGGGACGCGGCGACCGGTTTCGCGCTGCTCCTGGACGCCGGCGCCCTCAGCCTCTCCCTCATCCGCTTCTTCGAAGCCTTGACCCTGCGCTCCAGCGCGATCACGCGGATCCTGCTGATGGGGTTCGTGTCCGCCTCCGCGGCGATGAACCTGCTCCACGCCCCCGGGGCGGGAGCCGGCAGCGCGTTCCTCGCCGTGGTCCCGCCGCTGGTGTACGCGATCCTGCTCGAGATGCTGCTGTACAAGATCGAGCAGGTCATCATGGGCCGGCAGAAGCGCCGCAAGGCCGACCGGGACCGCGCCTACAGCCTGCTGCTGTGGTTGCCCTGGCCGATCGGCGCGCCGGTCAGGATGTGGAAGGCGTGGCGGGCCGAGCTCCTGGGGACCGTCGACAACGTCCGCGTGATCGGCTCCCACCGCCCTCGCCCCTCGGCCCCTGCGGCAGAGGTGACCGTGGAGCGCGCCGCCCCGGCGCCCGTCATGGACCCCGCCACGGCCGCCGCGGTCGGCGCGGCTCCGGTCAACGCGCTGCCGGTCAGCGGCCCGCAGGCCACCGCCGAGAAGGCCGAAGAGCCACCGGCGAGGGTGGCGGTGCCACCCGCCGCCCCGTCATCCGCGCCGCCGCTCGCGCCGCGTGATGAGAAGGAGCCGACCACGCAGGAGGACCGGGAGGCCCCGGAGCCTGCTGCGGTGGACGAACCGCGCTCCCAGGCCGCTGCCGAACCGAAGCCGAAGCCGAAGCCCGAGCCGGTGGCGGAGCCCGAGCCAGAAGCGGAGCAGGACCCGGAGCCTGCCGCAGAGAGCTCCACGGCCGGTCAGTTCGATGAGGAGGAGCCGCTGCCGGGTGAAGGCGAGACCGCCCTCGGCGACGAGGAGGGGGAGGAAGAGCACGAGGGCGAGGAGCCGGACCCCGAGCACGACAACCCGCCGGACAACGAGGAAGACGAAGAGGCACGGGAGCGGCTGAGCATCGACATCGACCTTTCCGTGCTGCCGAAGAACCTCACCCAGCGGCAGCGGGCCGAGCGGATCTACGTCGCCCACCAGGCCGCCGGCGTAGCCCTGCTGCAGGCTGACCTGGGCAAGTGGGCCGGGTACAAGAACCCGAACTCCGGCGGCAACGAGTATCGCCGGCTGGAGAAGGAACACGGCCCCATCCTGGTCCGCGAGGGTGCCACGCACGTCGACCTGAACTGGTCCCACCAACCTGTGGCGGCCTGACTGCCCGGCTTCCGTCTCCCCCGGCCGGTAGTACCGAGCCGGGGGAGAATGCCGTGTCGGACCGTGCGGGTAGCCTCAGGGGCGACACCACACCGGGTACAGATAGGGGGCGGCCGGTGAGCAGCCGCTGGCATCGGGCGATCGCCGAGCTGAGCGCCCAAGGGGACGCGGCCCGGGCCGCCGCCCAACGCGTGCAGGATGTTCCCAGCGGGCAGCGCACGACCGCCGTCGCGATCTCCTACGCGGCCGAGACCGACTATCTATGCAGCGCGAGCACGCTGCTGCGAGCGCACCTCACCGACCGGCGTCCGCCCCGGCGGCTGCCGGTCGCCCGCGTCTGGCCGTGCCTGCGCGATGTGTGGAAGGACCGGGCGCTGGACCGGCTCGGCGGGGTGTGGCAGGCCGTGCCCCGGGACGCCGCCCTGGCACGGATGCGCAGCGCCCCGTCCGATCCTCTCCTCACTGCCGTCATCGACCAAGCCGAGGCACTGCAGGCCAGCCTCCGCGGAGACCGACGGGTGGACCGGCTGTACGAGTCGTACATCCCTGACCGGACGGGCAGTACCGCCGGTCTGCTCGGCGCGGGGCGAACGGCCCCCACACTGCCCGGGTTCCCCGACCCCGGACACCCCCTCAACCGGGTCTTCCCCCGCGGCGGGGCCACGGGCACGCGGATCTCCAGCCCGGCCGGGAGGCTGAGTTCAACCAGCTGAGCACCGACCGGTTTGCTGTGCACGCCAGAGCTCTCGCCTTCGGCGACGCGGTTCTCGCTCTCCTTGTCGAGCACCGCGCGGAGGGCGCCTCGCCGGATCCGGGACGGCTGCGCGGTGCCGGCCGCTGGGTGGGGCGCGAGCAGCATCTGGTGGCGGACCGGCCGAAGTGGCCGGCCAAGCTCAACGGCTACCAGGGCGCGACACTCGCCGGACTCGGCTGGCTGGTACTCGCATGCACCGGGCTGCCGCTCACCTTCGGGCAGCGAGCGGACCTGCTGTCCCACTACACGCTGCTGTTCCTGGCGGCCGGTCTCATCGTCTGCACCGGAACGGCCCTGATCCACCGGCACGGCCCAAGGCTGATCACCGCGCCCGGGCCCCAGGCCCTGTTCCCCGGAATCGTCGCGGCAGTGGTCGCCTTCACGGTGTGGCAGGGCCAAGGGCCCGTCGCCGACTACTACTTCGCCGGCCCGCTACGACCGCTACGACCGCCAGTACGCGAACGGATGCCTCGCTGCCAGCCCTTACCGGCACGACGCCGTCCGGGCCATGGTCGACGACGGCGTGCTGACCGTCACCCCCGTCGAGGGAGGCGCGACGCTGCGCCTGGGACCGGCCGAGGACGGCGGTACGCACCCGCTGCGCCCGCTCGACCGGGCGACCCGGGCGGTGCTCGACGAGTACGGGTGCTGACCCTGCCCGGCCGGGCGCCGGATGCGGTAGGAGCAGGTCACCCGGCCCCTCATCGGGTGGGGTCGGTAGCGCACCGTTTTCGGGGTGGTGAGGTTCAGCCGTAGCCCTGGCCCAGTTCCAGGGCGGGGATGAGTATCTCGGCGGCCAGGCAGTCATGGCACGCCTTGGCTCCGGGCCGCATCAGAGCATCCAGTGCTTCGAGGGTGCCGATCTCGCGTCCGCCTCCGGCTGCTGCCGGGCAGACGGCGTCGTGGACGACCGTGCCGCGGCGGCCGGCGGGCCGGACGATCCAGCCGGTCGGCCTGGGCGGAGGCATGGTCCTGGGGTCTCGGTGGTTCGGGACATTCGACAGGTCGACTCCGTCGATCGGCCTCAGCTGCCGGTCGGTGACCCACACCGTGTACTCGGCAGCTTCGACCCCGTCCTGCGTGGCCACCCACGAGGGCACGCCGATGCGGTAGCGCCACGGGGGTCCCTGGGCGCTTTTGAACCTCTCGTACAGACGTACCTCCACGGTCTGCTCGTCGGGTAGGACGAGCAGTATCCGGGCAGGTAGAGGTCCGGGGCGGTTGTTCACCGGGCTCAGGCGGCGGGGGTCTGCTCCAGCGTCCGGGCCTGCCGCCGCAGGCCCTCAAGGTGGGCTCTGCCGACGGTTCCCGCCCAGTAGGGGTGGAACAGGACCCGGGCTGACAGGTGCAGCAGCTGACGGCGCCGCACGGTGGTGAAGGCGCGGGGGTCGGCCGCGAGCGCCCGGTAGGTGCGGAGAAAGGCGATCTGCGCCTGGACGAGGTCGGGGGGATAGATGTGCTGCTCCATGACGCAATTCAATCAGGTGTTCGAATTCTTCTTCGAGTCGGCGCGGCACCCAAGAGCCGTGGCGTCAGGACTGACCCTTCGCCGCAGGCCAAGGAGCCGTCGTTCCCCAAGGAAGCAGGCCCGCCGCGGCCCCGGCAGCCCTCCCGTCAGCGGGAGGCGTGCGCGTGGAGACCCCGCATTGTGCGCCGCTCGGGGCAAGAGTGCAGGATCCGTGCTCCCCGGAGCGCCGTGCCGGCGACCAGGCGGCCCCGAACACGACGGGCGAGCGGGACGCGCGGGGCGTAGGAGTGGAGGGTGCACCTGTCCCCGCCCATCGAACCGATGCTCGCCCGCTCCGTCACCGCACTGCCGCCTGCGGGGGCCAGGCCCGCGCTGTTCGAGCAGAAAGCCGACGGGTTCCGTGCGCTGGTGTTCGCCGGCCCCAAGCCATTCCTCCAGTCCAGGCGGGGCGCGGATCTGGGTCCCGCGTTCCCGGAACTCGTCGCGGCCGCGGCCGCGCTCGGCGTCGAAGCGGTCCTCGACGCCGAGCTGGTCACGGTGGGAGCGGACGGGCTCGACTTCACCGCGCTGCAGGAACGAGCCCGGCGCCGGGGTGCCACCGCCAGGCGGGCGGCGCTGGAGCGGCCGGCCCACCTGATCGTCTTCGACGTGCTCGAGATGTCCGGTGCTGTTCTCCTCAATGAGCCGCTGTGGCGGCGCAGGGACGCCTTGGCGGACCTCTTCGCCGGACGCCGGCTGAGAGCACCGTGGGCGCTGTGCCCGCAGACCTTGGACCGGGAGCTCGCCCTCGGCTGGCTGGACCCGGCCTGGGGAACGGCCGGGATCGAGGGGGTCATGATCAAGGATCCGGATTCGCGATACCGGCCCGGAGAGCGCGGGTGGATGAAGCTGCGGACCCGCCTCACGACGGAAGGGATCATCGGCGCGGTCACCGGCGCCGTGGCCGCGCCCCGAAGTCTCCTGCTCGGCCGGCTCGACGCGGCGGGCCGGCTCCGCCTGGTCGCCCGCTCCACGCCGCTGCCCCGCAAGGCGGCCGCCGAGCTGGGCGCCGCCCTTCGGCCGGCGGGAGCGGAGCATCCCTGGTGGGGCCGCACCTTCTCGGCCGGGTGGGGAGTGAAGGAGCCGTTGGCCTTCCACCCCGTGGCGCCCGACCTCGTCGCCGAGGTCGAAGCCGACACCGCTCTCGACCTAGGCCGGCACCGTCACCCGGTGCGCTACGTGCGAATCCGGGACGACATGCCCCCCGGCGACGTCCGGGCGTGCCCCCTCCCCCGGCCGGCCGTGACGCCGCGGAACCCATTGCGCGCAAGTATCCGCAAACCCCTGGCTCCGCCGGTCCCCGGCGGGCCAGACTCGCGGCATGTCCGTACGCGTCTTCCGCCACGTCCACCAGGAGCACAGCCACCGGACCCTCGCCGGCACCGCCGAGCCGCCGGCGGCCGAGGCCGCCCGGTGGGACGCCATGCTCCAAGCGGTCGCCATCGCTCGGGGGCTGCCCGCGGACAGAGGGCAGGAGCTGTACGAGGCGTGGGTCGCAGCCGAGCGGCCGGCCGCATGCCCGTGCACGCTGTGCAGTACCGTCTGCCAAGCCTTGGAGACCGAGCGGGCCCGCGAGGCCGCAGGTGCCTACCGGGGAGAGAACGGATTCTGGATCTTCCCCAACGGGCTGCCCGACGGAGAGAAGCTGACGGGGTCCTACCAGGTCGCCGAGGGAGTCTGGGTGAACGCCGACGAGCCGCACCCGGCCTCTCCGGGCGGCACGGGGAGCGACGCGCAGCCTCACACCCCGGTCGACGGATGAGAGTCGGGTCACAGTCGTAGCGTCCGATCCTGGACGCTGGCCCTGCCTCCCACTGGTCATGATCAGAGCCTCACCCGCGACCAGGAGGGGGTACCGCTGTGCCAGTCCTGCGCCAGATCACCACGTGCACCGAGCCGTCGACCGTCGTCATCGAACGCCGCGTCCGCGCACGCGACCGGTCGGTGGACTACCGGCTGGAGGTCTGCCGACGCCACCGCTGGCTGGCGAGTAACTGGACCGGACGGCGCAGCGCCGAGGGGGCCGGCGGACGGTGCGGCACGGTCACCGACTACCGCCCCTACACCCAGATCGTGCAGTCCCACGCCGCCCTGTGGCTGGTGCCGTTGACCACCAACGGTCCCCAGGACCACGACGGCGACCTCGCGGCCGCGCTGCGCGCGGGGCACGAGTTGCTGACCGCGCACCGGGAACCGACCGGCGTGGCGATCGCGCTGGAACACGCGGCGAGGATCGCCGAGGCGGTCACCGCCGGCAGCCTGCCCCTGGCCGACGGGCAGGCCCAGGTCCTGGCGGCACTCAGCACGGCGGAAACCCTCGACGCCGGAGCACGAGGCGCCTGACCTGCTGCCTCACCACGTCCACGGCCCGGCCGCTGTCCGGGCACGCGGAGGAGGAGCAGTCGCGCGGGGGTCGTAGGGTCGAATCCGACCGGCCCGTCACGGGGAGGCCGGCCGTGAACGAGGAGTCCGTCTTGTCCGCCCTCAGTGTTGCCCTGACCGCCGCCGTCGGAGCCCTGGCCGGCGCTGCCGCGCGCCCCGCGGTCTTCGCCCGGTCCGTGCCGGCGCCTACGGCCGCACGCAGCAGCTGTCCGCACTGCGGCAGCGCCGTCCTCGACCGCCGGCTGCCGCTCCTGCCCTTCTCCGGTCGCTGTCCGGCGTGCTCAGAAACGATCGGGCCACGCCCGCTTGCGCCGGAAGCGGCGGCCGCCATCGCGTTCGCCGTCGTCGCGGCGGGCGGGGCGAACGGCTGGTTCGCCGCCGCTCAGTACTGGGTGGCCGCGTGCGGCGTCGCGTTGGCTCTGATCGACCTCGCCGTGCAGCGGCTCCCCGACGTCCTCACCCTTCCCGCCTGCGGCGGGACGCTCATCCTGCTTTCCGCCGCTGCGGTGGCGGGCGAGTCCGGGAGCCTGGGCCGCGCGGCCGCCGCCGCTGCCGTGCTCACCATCGTCTTCCTCCTCATGGCGTTCACCGGCGCGATGGGGCTCGGAGACGTCAAGTTCGCGCCGGCCATCGGTGCGCTCCTGGGCTGGGGCAGTTGGACGATCCTGTTCTGGGGAGCGGCTGCGGGCTTCGTCGTCGGCGCCGTCTCGGAGATGGCGCGGATGATGGCTGGCCGCGCCCGCCGCACGCACGTCTCCTTCGGTCCCTACATGGTCATCGGGGTCCTGGCCGTCTCCGTCGCTGCGGCCTGACCCCCGTCCCGAATTCCCGGAAGTGCCGCTTCCTGTAATTGCTCTTCCTGAATATCGATTACCGGAACGGCTCTCACCTGACCCCACTATTCCGGCGTGCGATCTTCCGCAACGAGCCGAGCCTGGTCAAAATCTTTGCGCAGCACGAAGATCGAACCCGGAAACAGACACATCGCGTTCCGGACCATTCTTCGCCCGCCTTTCGCCGCACCTCATCAGTGCCGAGGCGGAGAGGCCCTGCGCAGGTCCGGCGAGCGAATTCGGGCCGACGACACCAGGAAGAGCCGCACATGCATACCCTCACCCGCCGCGTCGCGACCGTGGCCACCACCGGCGCGCTGCTCCTCGGCGGCGCCGTCGCCACCGCCTCCACCGCGAGCGCAGCGACGGTCGGCAGCGGAGCCTGCACCCACCAGATCAAGCTCAACACCGACGTGTACACCACGGTGAAGTTCCGCACCGGCCCCGGCACCGGCTACACCGCCACCGGCCAGCTCTCCCGGGGTACCGACGTGTACTGGCAGTGCAACAAGGGCGACAACGGCAAGCCCGGCGCCTGGGGTTACGTCACCGTGAAGTCCGGCGCCCACAAGGGCAAGAAGGGCTGGGTCGCCGCCCAGTACATCAACGTGCCCATGCAGCTGGACGTGCGCCGTGAAGCGCCGTGATTTCGAAGGAGGTGCAAGACCTTCTCGATTGCCCTGTCGCAGCAGGGTGATTTGAAGCTGAGGGCAGCCCGACCCGGGAAGTGCCGGGAAGGGTGGGAGCAGCCCTGACAACGACGGGACGAGCTGGAACTACCAGACGGCTCGGGCCCGACTAGTGTCCTGAGTCGTTAGTTCGCGTGCGGTTGTAGAGTGTGGCGATGCCTGGTCCGAAGCCGTTGTCGCTGGAGCTGTCCGATCACGAACGCAGGGTCCTGCGGGGCTGGTTGCGCAAGCAGACTGCGTCGCAGGCACTGGTTCTGCGGTCGAGGATCGTGCTGGCGTGCGCGGAGGACCGGTCGAACGCCCAGGTCGCGGACGACCTGGGTGTCTCGCGGGAGACGGTGCGTAAGTGGCGGTCCCGGTTCGTCGCGGACCGGCTGGAGGGCCTGGTGGACCGGCCGCGTTCGGGTGCACCGCGGAAGATCACGGACGAGCAGGTCGAAGCCATGGTCGCCAGGACGCTCGGCCAGAGCCCACCAACAGGCGATTCGCACTGGTCGACACGTTCGATGGCCCAGGCGCAGGGTATGTCGCAGTCGGCCGTCTCGCGGATCTGGCGGGCCTTCGGCCTCAAGCCCCACATCGTGGAGACGTGGAAGCTGTCGACCGGTCCGCAGTTCGTGACCAAGGTCCGTGACGTGGTGGGCATTTACCTGTCGCCGCCGGAGAACGCGCTGGTCCTGGCGGTGGACGAGAAGTCGCAGATCCAGGCCCTGGACCGAACCCAACCAGTGCTGCCGATGGCCCCGGCCACGCCGGCGAAGATGACCCACGACTACGTCCGGCACGGCACGACCAGCCTGTTCGCCGCCCTCGACATCGCCTCCGGATCAGTCATCGCCCAGCACTACCGCCGCCACCGCCACCAGGAGTTCCTCCGCTTCCTGAAGGTCATCGACGCCGCCGTCCCCAAGGACCTCGAACTTCACCTGGTCCTGGACAACTACGCCACCCACAAGACCGAACCGGTCAAGAAGTGGCTGCTGCGGCATCCCCGCTTCCACCTGCACTTCACCCCCACCTCGGCGTCCTGGCTCAACCTCGTCGAGCGCTGGTTCGCCGAGCTGACCTCCCGCAAACTCCGCCGCTCGGCCCACCGCAGCGTCATCGAACTCGAACGCGACATCCGCCGCTGGATCAACGAGTGGAACAAGAACCCCAAGCCGTTCGTCTGGACGAAGACCGCCGACGACATCCTCGACACACTCGCCGCATACTGCACACGAATTAACGACTCAGGACACTAGACCGCTTTCCGGGCATCCCTCCACGTACCGGCATGGTTCATTCAGAGTTTCGGAGTGCTCCGGCAGGAAAGTTGTAGCTACCAGCCAGTAGGCATCTAATGTTCCGCCCAGCACACCAACTTGTTGACCCGCTCGTGGACGAGCACACTCAGGAGCGGACCGCATGCTCGCGATGCGACCAGCCACACCGGACGACCAACCCCGCCTCGCCGAGATGATCCAGGCCCGCTCCGACTGGATGAAGGACAAGCAGCTCCCGAACTGGCACAGCTGGGGAAAGCACGTCCACGAGCTGGCCAGCAACTGCACACGGCGCCCGAGCGAAATGTGGGTCCTCACCGGACACGACGACCACATCCTGGGCTGCACCACGATCCTTCGCACCGCCGCGCCCTGGACCTGGACTACGACCGAGGCCGCCGACAGCGCCTACTACCTCAACGGCACCGTCACAGACCCTGCCGAACGCCATCGCAAGCTCGGCGCAGTCATCGCCCACTGGGTCGTCGACCGCGCTGCGCGCGAAGGCATCAGCCGCGTACGTCGAGACTGCACCTCCCCCGCTCTCGCCGAGTACTACCAGCAGCAGAATTTCCAACTTATCCGCCAGGTGTCAGCTCCCGGGGGGCACACTTCGTACGCTCTAGAACGCAAGGCAGCACGAGTCCCTGAGATCGCCAGCTGGGTTTCCTCATCAGGAGTTTCGACTCCAGAGCCAGCGAGAAGGTCATCGAGGATGCCTCTCACGGAGAATGCGCGGCCAATTGCGGTGGAAGCAGCGCAATGACTCTCGCGATCACTGCGCGGGACAGGCGACGCATCCGCAATAGTCTGACGACGAGGCTGGGCGCGCGCAGCTTAACCTGGCGTCGTGCAGCCACGAGAGCAGAGCTTTGTCCCGTACCGGTCGATTCAGGTCTCCCTGGGCAGGCTCTAGGCGGAGCCACCTGGCGCAACTCCGGGGTAGAGAGCCACTGTCGTCCTCGGTCTGGTCAGGCCCGGCAACCCACCGGCAGGCAAATCGTGGTTTGAGCGGGGCGAACCCTGACGCTTGAGGCCGTCGCGGGTAGGATTCGATCATTCATGGGTACGGCTGCACGAGAACGGTCCGGTTCCCCCCGCATCTGCCGTGGGGGGAACCGGACCGTTCGTCGTAGGTGAGATCAGATGTCGTAGTGGCCGGCCTGGACGTCGTTGATGAAGCTGGCGAACATGGACGGCTCGAACTGCAGGGCCGGACCGTCCTCGATCTTCGAGTCGCGGACCCCGACGACGCCAGCGGTCGCAACGAGGTTGGCGATCTCGACGCAGTTGTTTCCGTCGTTGCTGTACGACGACTTGAACCATGCCCCCTTGGGCGCGAGGTCAAGAGCGTTCTTGCTGATGGTCATGTGTTAGATCTCTCGGGCTAGTCGTTGCAGGAACTTCGGCGTCTCCGCGACCGGGAGAGCGCCATCCCGCAGGGCGTCGAACCTGCGGGAATACGTCCAGACCTCGGTGTCCTTGTCCGTGAGGTTGGACCCGCCGTCGGCCATATCCATTTGAACGACGGTCGGAATCGGATCGGCGAACTCCATGAGCGAGAAGTCGTAGGAGAACCGATACGTGGGGGTGCCCTGCGGAACTACCTGCAGGGTTACGTTCTCGAGTGTGGACAGCTCTGCCAGCCGCTCGATCTGCTTCCGCATGATGTCGCGGCTGCCTCGGACTCGTCGGAGCGCAGCCTCGTCGAGGAGAGCACGCATCTCGACTGGATTCTCCCGGGTCAGGATCTCCTGACGCTCCATGCGCAGAGCGATCCCCTTCTCCACGAATTCCGTTGTGCGCTCCTCAACCGTCTTCCCGGCTTCGAAGATGGCGCGGGCGTAGTCCTTGGTCTGAAACAGACCGAAGATCACGTCTGGTTGCCATGCTCGGATGGTTTTGGCGCCGTCCTCCAAGCCGACGTACATCGCGAGGCCGGACGGCATCGTTCGGGAGTAGATCGACCACCAGCCGCGGTTCAAGCTGTCGCGGTGAATGTCGACCAGGAATTCCACATCGTCTTTATCGGTGATGCCGTAGCGCTGGAGCAGCGCGACGAGATCTGCGGCTTTACGAAAGGCCGAGGTACCGCGCTCGACCCTGTACAGCTGGGAGTCGGATACGTCGAGCCCTTTGACGGCATCCTTCAAGTTCGTGATGCCGGCCTGCTTGCGCAGCCGCTCCAGCTCTCGGCCGAGCTGCACGCGCCTGACAGTGGGTCCTGTGGGGGCCGCCAAGTCCTTGCCTCCTGCTTCTGCGAGTCCGATCGGGCCTGCCCGGAGTCCGGCGTGATCAGTCGAGAGTCCCCCCAGACTGGCAGAGAGTCCCCCCAACTTGGCGCAGAGTCCGTTGGATTCGGGTTCGAGTCCTGAGTCTGGCACCTGGAGTCCTGCTTGCAAAGCTTCAGCCTGAGTGGCATATGCCAACTCATCTGAATTCTTCACTTGGGCTTGCAATGCAACTGTCGCATGGAGCACGGTGGTTACGCCACGGAGAACAGCCAACACCGACTGTGCTCGGGTGGAGCCTCGCACCCAGGCTCCGACTCTCCCGGTGAGCCCTCGCCCTGCGATGAGCGGCGGCCCACTCCCGGCTCGGATGGAGACCCCCATGTCATCCCGCACAGCGCCGCTGCCTGACACGACGTGGATGGACCTCGACAACACGCGTCAGCGCCGGTGGCAGCCGACGCTCAGGCCGGCGGCGAACCGCAGCCTGTACCTCCAGCGGTTGCGGGTCTCCAACAACCGCCACTGGTGGGACACCCTGCCAGCCCCAGAGAGCCGCCGCAGGACGCGCTACGTCACATACGCGTTGAACTGCGCGAACGGCAGCGCTGATGAGGACCTGAGCGTCCTGCGCCAGTGCGTCGAAGACGCGGAGGGCGCGGTCGGCTACTACGTGACTGACTCGTACGGAACGAACGACCCGACCGACCGCCCGGGCTGGCTTGAGGCGTGCCGCCTGCTGCAGCTCGGCTTCGTCGACGGCATCGCGGTCATGAACCGAGACGTGATCAGCCCTTCGGACGACTTCTACGAAGTCGTCGTTCAGTGGATCGGCGGGAGGCCCGCGCTGCTGATGCTCGTCCGCCCCGAGGGGGGCGACTCGCGCCTGACCCCTGTCACGGCCACGATCAGGGGGGCCTTGTGAGCACGCCTCGCGGGGTTGCGCACCCGCCCACCGGGAGCCCGCACCTGGCCCCGTCTGCGATCGACGTTCTGGACGCACTCCCCAGGGCGCAGGCAGACAGCCCTACTGGCAGGCGGTGCGGAGGAGGTACTCGCGTTCGGCAAGGTCCGGGCCCGCGTGCCCTGGCTTCTGTCCTGTTAAGGCCGCTCTGTGGAATCCGCCCAGTAGTTCGTGAGCATTTCGCCGGGCCATGCCGGCTGCCTGACCGGTCCGCGGGGCAGGAACTCCTCGAAGCAGGCGACCAGATCGATGATGGGGGTCCCATCATCGGCGTCGAGGTCCTCGACGTGCAGATCGAGCCCGTCCACCCGCAGCAGCCTGGGGTGAGAGACGGCGATACGGGCGGGGCGCCGGTGGTTGTGGTGCACGAAGGTGCCGGTGGCCAGCCACGCCGGATTGTCCCGCGGGCTCCGAGCGTGCAGGGCAACGTCGTCGGCCGATCCCTCGTGGAAGTGCCAGAGGACCTGAAGGTGGGAGAACTCTTCGATGCCTTGAAGGGTCTCCTGAGGGAAGTCCGGATTCAATCGGATGATCGACACCACTCCCCCCTTGTAGTCATCGAGCCGTCCGGTGTGGCCTCCAACGACTCTGCCGATGACCGGCACGTTGATGATCTGCTGCGACACGAGGATCCCTTCACTCGGGGTGGGGCGGTGTTCCGTTCGGAGCCCGGGCCAGCTTCAGCCGCGTCAGCCTACGCCGAGCGCTGCGCGTGCTCTGGCGTCGAGTTCGGCCGCTGGGCTTCCTCCTCGCCCTCGAAATGGGCTGAGCGACCGCCTCATTTGAACAACTGTTTCTCTGGCTCGGCCCGACTGCACTCCGGTCATGGCGTCCAGCGCCTGGCCCCAGGTGGCGCACGCGGCCTCGAGCTGGCCCTGTTGCACTTGCACGGCGCCCAAGTAGCCCAGCGTCACCGCGTGAGTCCGGGCGAATTGGCCGCGGCGGGTTCGGACGCTGTGGCGGAACTGCTTCTCAGCGCCTGGGAGGTCACCGAGGTCGCGCAGTGCGGCTGCGGTCTCGTGGGCAAGGCTCGCCTCACCGAAGAAGAACACCCGGTGCGGCTCATCCTCCGACGCGTTGGCACGGCCGAGGTCATCCTCGGCCCGCAGCAGCGCGGCGATGGCGGCCTTCTTCTCTCCCGCGGCGGCCAGGCCGCGGGCATGCACCACACCCAGCAAGGACCGCTCCCGCCAGCACGCCTGGGCGTAGCGGCGGCTCGCCAGCGAGGCTTCGGCAAGCCGGACGGCTTGCTGCGGCTTGCCGAGGTCGACTGCTTGATGAGCCATCGCCCGGAGCGCGTGGCCGGCCAGGGGTGCGTCTCCGGCCTCCTCGGCGAGCTTGGTGGCTATCGTGAGCCAGCGCTGGGCGAGTGGATGCTCGCCTCCGTCGAAGGCGGTCCAGCCGGACAGGTAGGCGAGCTCGGCAGCCGCCGAGGTCATGCCGCGTCGGATCTCCTCGGTGGGGAACCGACCGCTCAGCAGTTCCGCGACTTCGGACCGAAGGTAGGCGACGAGGGCCGTGCGCCCGGCACGTCCCCCACGCTTCTGGTCGCGCCTGGAGAAGATGGCGGCCATCTCGCGGACGTCTTCGACGTCCTGAGTCGTCACCGTGTAGTTCGACAGCGGTCTGCGCGTCCGGGCCCGGTCTGCGGCCTGCTCGAACCACTGGTCCTCGGGCAGGGCCAGCGCGGCCACCGAGTAGACCGAGTTGGCCATCAGCTGTCGGCGGTCGATATCCATGTCCGTGCTCCCGAGCGTCACCAGCGTCGTCAGAGTGTCGTCGCTCCACGCAGGCGGCTGCGGCCCGAGCTCGGTGTCTGTCGCCAGCCCGATCTCTTCGAGCGTGACGAGGCGTCCGAGCCCGCGGGAGAGCGTCTCGGCCAAGATAAAGGGTGCGCGGCCCTCCACTGGCGCTCCGGCGATCCAGCGGGCGATGTACGGCTGGGCCACGTTCTGCAGCTCGGTTGCGCCGTGCTCGGCGGCGACCGACCTGAAACGGGCAGCCAGCTGCCGCTGGGACAGGCCCAGTTCATGAATGACGGCTTCCAGCCGCGTGTTGCGCGTGCGCCCCACGGTGCGCCCTTGTCCCCGAGACGATCTTGTATCACGTGTATCGCGCTGCCGAGCCTGGCGGACTACCCGCTGGTCCACGAACGCGGTTCTCTCGTGAAGACGATATTCCTCCAACGCCACCGGGGTGCAGGGGAATCGACGACCTCATCCACTTTGGTCCAGCTGGTGTCCGCAGTTGATCGCACACTGGCAGGCGAGGAGAAGCGGCCGATGAACACGATCTACCTGGCGCGAAGTAAGCCTGGCTCTTCGGCGGTCTCGCACGCCGCTGCAACGGACGGCTTTGCGCGACCGTCGACCAGTTCGGTTCAGGGAGTGCGTGCGATGGGCGAATCCCCCGGTGAGCGCGCTGATGTGGATCTTCCGGAAGGGCTGCCTTTCGAGGCTTCGTTCCTCGCCGACCCGGCGGCCATCTCGCCCGTACGACGACGGCTCCGGGTGTGCCTGGAGGCGGCCGGCCTGGAGGAGATCGCCGCCGACGCGGCCCTGGCCTGCCAGGAACTCATGGCCAACGCTGTCGTGCACGGTTGTCGCAATCTTCCGCCCAGCACCGAGCTCACCGTCACGGCGGCCTGGAGTGACCACCGGTTACGGGTGGCGGTACGCGACCCGTCCGAGGTTGAACCGCGCGAGCAGCGCGAGTCGACCAGTCGTCCGAGCGGTCGTGGCATGCAGCTTGTGAGCGCGCTCTGTGATCGCTGGGGCGTTGAGATCAGCCCCAGCGGTTGTGGGAAGTCCGTCTGGATGGAAATCGCCGGGCACCGGACCCGTCGGCGTGGCGAGGAACGCCTGGCACCAAGTCGACCGGGAGCGTGCGGTGAACGCCGGATCAGTGACGACTGGATTTACGCGCCCGCGGGGCGCGAAGCCCACCCGGTGGTTCCGCTTCGACCGGTGGGCGAAGGGGGAGTGCGTGCCGCGACCAGACACGCTCTTGATCATGGAGCATCTCTTCGGGGTCCGTTCGGAGCATCTCTTCAGCCCTGCCCCAAAGACTCTTCACCTACAGACCCCGTCGCACGATCGTGACGGCCTGAGCGCCTCGCTCACGATCACGGAGAACTGGTCCACAAGCCGCCTATTCATGCCTGCGGGCGAGTTGCCCGGGTCGTGGGAGATGGTGGGCAGGCAAGCGCTGGACAGGACGGCCTCCGCCGTCGCATTCCGCCCCGCCATCCGATCTGGCTCCATCGCTCAGATCGACGTCGCCAGCACCGGGGCTCTCGACCGCTTCCTGCAGTCGGCCCTACGCGGGTTCCTCGTCGGAGTGGACGACCGGGAGAGCACCCCCCAGCTCTTCGTGACCGATACCGCGAACGCCCGTCGTGCTCGCGCCACGTCCCCTGGCCGGAGCGTGCTCGAACTGCCGGCTGCGCACGTGCTGGACGATCTCACCTATCGTCTGCTCTGGTCGCTCGTCCAGTTCGACGACGGTTTGCTCGCAGACGACTCCGCTCTGGCCCAGGAGCACCACGCCCTGGACACCTACCTCGCCCTTCCGCGGTCAGCTCCCAGCCGCATGGCAATGCCCGACCTCACCACAGTAGGCACGCAGTGGCTGGGGTCGAGCTTCTGCGCGCAGCACATCATGCGCCGGCTCGATGGGCCGACGGAGCCTCCGGTCTTCTGGACGCGCGAACAGACCGGTGAACAGGCAGCCGCGTGGCTGTGGTTCCAGCACAAGGTCGACTACCTCAGGACTCTGTCATCGCGTTTTCCGGAAGGCACCGCGCCGATGTCTCGCGCCTTCTGTATCCCGGAGAGCGAGGTCAGCCGAAGCGACCGGTACGAGCGGATCTTGCTGCTTCTGGCGATTTCCCTGATGGAACTGCAAGGTATCCGCGTCGACGTTCTTTCCAACCCCGAATACTCGGAGATGGACGGTTTCGCGCTGATTCCCGGGCAGCGGGCCGCGGTCGCCAACTGGACGCGAACCGAAGCCATCTGGGCCGTGGACACGGTCACACAGCGCCCCGCCCTTCGCGAATACCGCGAAGCAGCTGGCGAAGCGCAGGCCCACAGCGTAATGCGGGGGCCCGATCCACAGACCCGATTGCGTGCTCTGGCCGGATACCTAAAGATCGACTGGGCCTGGCTGATCGGACGGTGCCGTGAGCTGAGGGAATGCGGGACAGCAAGCATCGTGCGCCCCCGAAGCCGACATCTCAGCGTGGAGGCCCTGGACGAGGTGTTCCACTTCTTCGGGTCTCTTGCCCCCGACCGCTGAATGGCACGACGCTGGCCTCGACCTGCGCTTGATCTGCTTCTGTGAAAGGCAATCGCTGTGGACTCCACATCCCAGTCCCCGCTCCCGGGCGTTCTGGTGCTCTCGCTCGGTGGCACGATCGCCATGGCGGCCGACGTGACGGGAAGTGGAGTTGCGCTCCGGCTGACCGCTGAGGATCTCGTCGCTGCGGTGCCTGAACTCGCAGCGGAAGCGCCCCTGGAATTGGTGGACTTCCGGAAGATTCCGGGGGCGTGGCTTGAGGTGGAGGACATCGCCGCCGTCGCCGACCTGCTCAACAAGCGCGCCTCGGACACCGCCGGGTTCGTGATCACCCAAGGCACGGACACCCTTGAGGAGACGGCCTTCCTCCTGGACTTGCTGTACACCGGGGACGCGCCGGTCGTCATCACCGGCGCCATGCGCAACCCGCAGATGGCGGGCGCCGACGGGCCGGCCAATGTCCTCGCCGCAGTACGCACCGCGGCGTGTCCCGATGCTCGCGGCATGGGCGTTCTTGTCGCTTTCGCCGACGAGCTCCACGCGGCCCGCCACGTCCAGAAGACCCACAGCACCAGCACGTCGGCCTTCACTTCGCCCGGCGCAGGGCCGGTCGGACACCTGGTGGAGGGCCGGCCCCGGATCCACTTCGCGGTGCCCCGCCAGGCGCATATCGGCTCGCCCTTGGCGCGCCCCGCTTCCGTCGAGCTGATCGAAGCCACGCTCGGCAGCGAGGGCCTCCTCCTGGACGAGGCTGCGGCCCGGCTCGACGGGCTCGTCGTCGCGGCCTTCGGCGCCGGCCACGTCCCGCGGACATGGGCGCAACGGCTGGGAGACCTCGCTGCCCGCGTCCCTGTTGTCCTCGCCTCTCGCACTGGTGCTGGCAGCGTCCTCAGCCACACCTACGACTTCGGCCCGGGCTCGGAGACCGACCTCCTCGGCCGGGGCCTGATCAACGGTGGCCGACTGGAGCCGCGCAAGGCTCGGCTCCTGCTGCTCGCCCTTCTGCGCTCAGGTGCGGACCCGAGCGCGATCCAGGCTGCCTTCGCGGCCCAGCGCTGACCTTCACGACTCAACGATCGGATTCCCATGCGTGCTGCAGAGATCACCATCGGCCGGAAGTTCGCTGTCGCCTTTGACCACGGCGAGGACTTCTTCCAGGCGCTGGCCGCCTTCTGTCTCGAATCCGGCATCCGCGCCGGCTACGTCACGTTCATCGGCGGCTTCAGCCACGCCCGGCTGGTCGGAACTTGCGAGCCCCTCAAACACCCGGAGCGCCCCCTCTGGGAGGAGATCGAAGTCGAGACCCTGGAGGTCCTCGGCGGTGGAACCCTTGCCTGGGATGCCGAGAACGACCGTGTCGTTCCGCACATCCATGTCTCCGCCGGCCTCAAGTCGGATTCAGCAGACGGGCGGACGAGCCACCTCCTAGGCGCCACCGTCCAGTTCGTCACCGAACTCGTGATCGAAGAATGGACCTCCCCCGCGGTGACCCGCCCGCGCAATCCCGACCTCTACGACGTGCCCCTGATCACCTTTGCGCAGGACTGACCGCGCGCCTGGCGTCCACGTCGTTCTGTGCTGCCGCGCGATCCACGCATCCGGAACCAGCCCTGAAGGAGGAGGCATGGCCACCACACGCTTCACTCTCCTGGTACAGGAGAGGCACTGGGACTCGTACAACAAGTTCTGCATCCACTTCAGCGAAGCAGCGAAACGGGCGGCCGAACGGGAAAACAACCCCCAGCTCGCGCGGGCAGATGTCTCCCGCAGCTCCTTCGACCGGTGGATGGGCCGCAAGGGGACACTCAAGAGCACTCCCCGCCACGACGCCTACCTCGTCCTCAGGCACATGTTCAACATGTCGCCCGAGCGACTGTTCGAGCAAGTTGAACCCGTTGCTCGGCCCTCCGCCGACTTCACCACCGACGCCACAACCCCTCCCACCATGGCCCCCGAGTTCGACGACCCGCTGGCAGTCGTCGCGCAGACGTACAGGCTCACCAGTTCCAACGCCGATGATCCCGTCCTCATGATGGTGACCCAATCGATCGCCAGCATCGTGAGCCGGTACGAGACGCTCGGCCCGCACCAGCTGGCCGGTGAGGCCCGCGTCATCCGCGAGATGCTCCACGGCGTTCTCGGTGGTCAGCAGCCCCCACGCATACGCGCGGAACTCTTCCGCCTCGCCTCCCAGGGAGCTGGGCTCCTGGCGTACATGGCCGTCAACGCCGGCGCGCGGTACGAGGTGGTCAACGCCTACTGCACGGAGGCGGAGTCGCTGGCCCGCGAGATCGGCGAGGTCTCGATGCAGATGTGGGCGTCGGGCACCCGTTCGCTCGGCCTGTACTACCAGAAGCGGTACGCGGAAGCCGACGATGCGGCCTCCGCCGGGATCGCGCTCGATCCCGACAACCCCCAGGCCATCCGGCTGCTCGTCAACGGCCGTTCCCGCGCCCTCGCACGTCTCGGCGACCGCGGCGCAGCCGAGACCACCATCGGACGGGCACTCGATCTGTCAGATCAGCAGCGATCGCTCCCCGACGGCCTGACCTCGTGCATCAGCTTCGACGCTTACTCGATGCCCCGGACGCTCGCGAACGCCATCACGACGCGCCTCTCGCTCGGCGACACCACCGAAGTCGTCGCACACGCCGCCGAGATCGAGTACCTGGTCGAGCACTCCCCTTCGGACTGGAGCCGCGCCCTGGTCGGCCTGGACGTGGCATCAGCCCTGCTGAAGCAGAACTCCCCCGAGGTCGAGCACGCCATGGCCCTGGGCAGTAAGGCACTGCGGGCCGGCATCGGCCGGCCGATCAAATCGGTCTGGGAGAGGGCGAAGGAGTTGTACGTGTGCGCCGAGCGATGGCATGACGAACCCGTTGTAGGGGACTATGCCGACGAGCTGCGGAGCTGGCGGGCGCAGCCCCAGGCAGGACCGCTCGCCGAAATTCAGCACGCCCAGATCACCCCCTGAGAGAACCGAGGAGCCCCGTGACGCCCGAGCTGGCGAGCGACCCCAGCGCCTTCCCTTGTGAGCCGCCGGCTGATCTCGACGATCCAGACGTGATCGTCGGGCACGACTGGCGCGCCTTCCGAAAGGTCAAACGAATGGGCGATCACTGGGACAGGCCGGGATGGTCCGACCACCATCGCTCGTACTACTGGATGCTCACCTTCTCCGAAGCGCCCGAACTCCTCGGCCTGGCAGAACACTGCCAGAAGGCCCTGCATCACCTCGGGATGGATCCCGTCCCGAGTGACGGGCTGCACGTAACGATGCTGCGAGTCGGCCCTACGGACCAGATGTCCGAGGACCAGGTCGAGCAGCTCATTGCCCTGACGCAGAACCTGCCCGCTCGAGCGTTTCGCCTCCTCGCCCATCCGCTGGCGGGCTCACGCGGTGCCGTCCGGTTCAGCCTTACGCCCTGGCGCCCCCTGATAGACCTCCACGCCGCCCTCAGCGCTGTCGGTGATCAGGCCTGCGTTCCTGGTGGCAGTCCTACGAGTGCCTTCCGTCCGCATCTCGGGATCGCCTACAACAACCAGGCACGGTCGGCCGCGCCCGTCATTAATGCAGTGGCGCTGCTGCGCTCACTGCCGCACGCCGCACTGGACGTCACATCGGTGGATCTGGTGGAACTACGCCGGCAGGACAGGGCATACCGATGGCGAACCGTGCACTCGGCCCCCCTGTCCCTTGAAGTTGCCTCCCAGACCAGCTTCCCGACCAAGTGATCACCGGGTCGTCCACGGCGCGGCATTGCCGTCTCGTCCAGGACGCGCAGTCGGCGAATCGTTCGGCTGCGGCTGCACCGCACCCTGCCCCTCCGCTGCGGGCGGCCGGAGTGCTTCGGATGCCCTACGTGCGAACGGGCTGAGGCGTTCGGTGTTGCGACTGCTCTTCCATATCGGTCCGTATCTGGGCATACACCTGATCGATGACCTCAAGCTCGGGAGTTGTGAGGGCGGGTCCTGACAGGCACCCGAAACTCTCTTCCAGTTGCGCCTTGCCGGTGAAACCGACGACAGCTGCGCAGTGGTCCGCTTTCTGCAGGCAAGAAAGCAACGCCAGTCGGGTCAAGGTCCCCGGCTCGTTCCCAAAGTGGACGTGCAGCGTCTGCAGCCCGGCCGTGACTCGCATGGCCTTCTCGGGCGTAAGGCTCGTCAGGCCCGTCGGCCCATTGGCGGAGCCGGGGGGCAGCATGGCGTTCCGGGGGGCCCGGCCTGTGAGTAGGCCGTGGGCCAAGGGGGCTGCGAGAATCACGCCGGCTCCGTGGCGGGCTGTGAAGGCGAACAGGTCCTCGCCGTCCAGGGTGATGACCGGCGTGAGCGCGTTGAAGCGGGTCCAGACGACGTTCGGCCTGATGATCCGGAAGAGGTGCAGGAACCGTGCCGCGCAGGCGTCCCGCTCCACGGCCGTGGCACCGTAGGGAACGTACGGGCCTCTCATCCCGATGGCCCTCACGGCCCCCACGTCACGTAGGCCGCACATTTGCTCGATCGCACTTCCCAGATAGCCGTCTTGAGGGCCGAAGTCCCAAGAGTCGAGCGTGTAGAGATCGAGTTTCTCGGTGTAGAGGTTCTCCAGCGTCTGTTGGAACTGGTGATGGATGTGACGGCCGGCATAGGCGTGCGGGGCCGATCCCCGGATGCGCCCGACCTTGCTGCTGGTAAGAAGCCTCTGGTCCAGGTGCTCCCGGTCCGGGTGCTCCCGAAGGAGCCGTCCCAGCATGCGCTCAGCGTGGCCGGCGCCGTAGCAGTCGGCTGTGTCCAACAGGTTGGCCCCGAGCTCGACGGCGCGGCGCAGGCCGTCGAGAAAGTGTCCGTTGCTCACCTCGACCTGCTGAGGGTCGTCAGATACTGCGACGGCGCCGCAGTTCACGCCGAGCGGGTGAGCGAAGAGCCCTCGTCCCAGGTGACGTTTCGTGGAATCGAAAGCGGTCATCAACGAGAGCCTGCCTGAGTTAGCACGACGATGACGATCTTTCCGTTCTCGGTCTGCTCGACCGACCAGGCACTGGCGAGGTTCTGAACGATGAACAGTCCTCGGCCGTTCACGGCCAAGTCCGTGGGCCGAGTGGACGAGTTGGAGGGGCTGGGGGGCAGCGCGCCCGTGTCAGAGGCGCGGTCGACGACCCCGAGCGCCGAGCCGAGCTCGTAGACCTCGATTCGGAACGAGACCGCACCGCCGGCGTGCTGGATGGCATTGGCGATGAGCTCGCTGGCCACCAGCATCGCGTCATCGGTCCGAGCCTCGTCCGTGTTCAGTATGTCAGCGAGCATGACGCGAGCCATGTGCTGTGGGGCCTCGCGGCCTTCAAGCACGACGTCGCGGTGCTTCAACAGGTCTCCGAGACTGCGGTCGTGGACCAGCTCAGCGGTTGTCGGGGGCACTCTCGTCTCCTCGGGCTCGAGACGCCCTACGGCGTAGCCGGGATCGGCCTGTCTCAACGGTGACGGAAACCCGGCGGCGGCGGTACGCCGAACGGTGGCCACTTCTTCGCCACTTCGTCCTTCTCACCCTCCGCCGTCACCTCCGGCCGGACGGGCAAAACCATCTAAATCTCCTACGGCTCGACGTCGCCGCGCTGGTGAAGTGGCGAAGAAGTGGCCACCGTTTGGCGTACCAGTGCGCAGCGATTCACGGCACCGTGGGGTCATGCCGACAGCTCCCGTTCCGAACTTCGGAAGGTGAGGCGTGGCAGCCCGCCCAGCCCGACAGAGGAGTTCCGCGATGGACCGCACGCCGACAGCCTGTACCGCGAAGGCCGTCCTCGCTGACGGGACAGCGTCGTGAGCCTCCTCCGCCTCCCCCGTAGCGCCGTCCGTAGCCAGCCCTCCGGCCGCAAGGCTCCGTCCCGCTCCATCATCGCGGCTACCCGAGAGACCCTGGCGCTGGTTCTTGACGAGAACGCCCCGCTTCTCGACAGCGACCATGACATCGACGACGTCATCCTCAGGCTGCGTGGCCATCTCATGGAACTCGGACACGCATCACTGGGTCGGTCCCGCCCGGAGCTCGACGCGGCGCTCGCCGCGGCCCGGAAGAGCAGCGAGGCGGATGTGCCGACGCAATACCTGGACATGCGGAAACATCTACGGAAGCTCGCGACTGCGGTGGCCACGGTCGTCGTCGAACTCGCCGTAGCTGATCGGGTGTGCGGCCACTTGGTCGAATGCCCGCCTGCGACGGCCCAGGACTGCGAGGCGGCCAAGATCCGCCTTCACCAACCCGAGATCGGGTGCAGCGAGCTGTGCAACGGCGTGCTGATCTTCGAGGACACCGGGTGTCTCCTGCCGACCGGTGACGTCGTCGAGCCGCGGCGGCCGCTGCCGCGCGAGGCGGTGACGGCGTGACCACTATCCCCACGTCGGGCCCCCAGCCTCTCGGCGTGAAACTTCTCCCCGCGACGGCCGCCTGCGACTACGAGCACTGGCAGGTCAACCCCGGCTTCGCGGCGGCCGTGCTGTTCGTCATCACCGCGGTTCCCGGGCAGTGAGGGCTGCGCCATGACAACTGCCGGCTGGGTCGTGGTCACCGTAATCGTCGGCGCGATGGCCGTCCTGATGGTCCTCGGGCCCCGGCGGCAGGGGCCCGATCGCTCTGGGGAACCGGAATCGAAGGTGGATGAGGAGCATGAGTAGCAGCCCTGACCAGAACGCCCCCCACGGCGCCCCCGAACCGGCCTGCGCGTCGATAGGCAAGTCCCGCACGGTGCAGCTCGTCCGACGCGGCGTGCCGCTCGCTGAACGAGCCGATCTCAGGGATGTCGTCGTGCCCGGCACGGCCGACGCCTTGACGAAGTTCTTCGTCACCGGCCGGGACTGCGAGTGACAGACCGCCGCCCCCCCACCCATCCGTCCACGTCTACCAGCAAGGGAGAGGCATGAGCGCCGGCCGCCGTTTGCGCTTCGTCAGCGCCCAGTCCGCCATGCTGCGGGCCGTCTGCCATCCCGCCACCCATCCACTGCCCGCCGTCCCGGACCTCACCGACCGCTCGGCAGCCGGAGTCATCGCCACCCGCGCATGGGTCGAAGCGACATGGCGCCACGCGGATGTCCAAGAGCCGGTGCGGCATGCCAGCGCCGACCTAGCCCACAGCCTGGACCTGCTCGTGGAAGGCGGTGACTCGACCGCGGACACGATCTTCAGCGTGGCGCTGTCGCTGCTCGCCTACCGCACGCGCCTGCTGTCCCGCGCGGTGCCGTTCGGGCTGTTTGCCGGAATTACCGAGATCGCCTTCGGCTCCGAGCCAGCAGTCCGGTGGGGTGAGAAACACCGGGCGGTTGCCCGCGCGGACGGACGGTGGCTGGCCGAGGTCATCAACACGCTGGAGTCGATCTCGCCCCTGCGGGAGCGGCTGCGGTTGGTCGCGTCGAACACCCTGGTCCAGCGCGGCGACCGGGTCGTTCTTCCTTGGCGGACGCGGCAACCGGATGTGACCGGGACCGAGGTGATGGAAACCTCCGTGCGGCTGGAGCCCGAAGTGCGGGTGCTCGTCGATCTCGCCTCTTCCCCTGTCCCGTACGGCGACCTCCTGGACAAGGCGCAGGCGGAGGCGCCCCGGCACGCTGGCGGGGAAGTACGGGAGTTACTTGACGTGCTCATCGCACGCCGGGTCCTGATCACCTGCCTGCAGCCGCCGGCCACCGAAACCGACGCCCTGGGTTACGTCCTGGACCAACTGGAGCGGGTGAATGCGCACCACGTCCCCGAAGCAGCCAGTCTGATCGCCGAACTGCACCGTACTCACCAGCTGATGCTCGCGCACAACGCCGCGGCGGCCGACGGCGCGCCGCTGCGCAGGGACCTCCGCGAGGTGATGGCCCCGCACTCGACGACGCAGCAGCCCGTGGCCATCGACACCCTGCTGGACGCCGACGTGGTTCTGCCCCGGCAGGTGGCGTGGGAGGCAGAACGGACCGCGGAACTCCTCGCGCGGATCAGCCCGGAGCCGTACGGGACCACCGACTGGAGTGACTACCGAGATCGCTTCCTTGCCGAGTACGGGCCCAGCGTCGCGGTGCCGTTGCTGGAGCTGACCGCCTCCACAGGACTGGGCCTGCCGGACGGATTCCACGGCACACCGACCGTCGGAGCCCGGCAGCAGACCCTGACCACTCGAGACACGGAACTCCTCGTGGCCGCCCAGCAAGCGGCCCTGACTGGCTCCGATCTCGAACTCGACGATGAGCTGGCCGTCCGAGTCGCTGTCGGAGACCCGGACCGGATGACCCCTCCCGCACACCTTGAGATGCTGTTCGAGCTGCACAGTGCCTCGCCCGGCGACCTGGCGGCCGGGCAGTTCGAGCTCGCCGTACGCGGCACGCGAGGGTGGGGCTACTTCACGGGCGGAAGGTTCGCCGCGTTGCTCGCCCAGCAACCGGGCAGCCGCCTGCTCGACACGCTCGCAAACCGGCCGGTGAGCACTGCGGGCGCGCAGCGCGCGCAGCTCTCCTTCCCTGGGCTGATCCCGGGAGGCCTGCACATCACCCGCACTCCCCTCATCTCGCCCGTCGTCATCTCCCTGGCCGAGCACCGGGATCGCTCCGCCGCCGACGCAGACCGGATTGAGCTGTCCGACCTCGCCGTGCTGTGCGACGGACAAGTCCTGCATCTGGTCTCGCGCTCCCGGCGGCAGGTCATCGAGGCCGGGAAGATCCACCCGCTGCAGATCGAATGCCAGACCCCGGCGGTCGTCCGTTTTCTGGAGGAGCTGTCGTGTGGCCAGGCCATGCGGATGGTCGGCCCGCTGGGCACTCTGCGGCCCATGAGCTGGGGAGCGGCCGGCCGTCTGCCCGAACTGCCCCGCCTGAGGGCCGGGCGGTCCGTCCTGAGTCCGGCGATGTGGAGCCTCAACCACGCCGGACTGCCCGGGCCCCGCGCCGTCAGCGCTGAGTGGGAGGACGGCTTTTCCGCCTGGCGGGCCCAGCGCGGCATCCCCGTACCCGACCGGGTGCTCTTGGAGCGCTTCGACGTCCGCATCGCCCTGGACCTCGGCACGCCCAGCGACCTCGCGCTCCTGCGGTCCCAACTGGCCAACATCGAGTCTGGCCCCGTCCACCTCGTCGAAGGGCCAGCGGCTGATGCGTTCGGCTGGTCCGGCGGCCGGGCGACCGAGGTTGTCACCCTCCTGCGATCCGCCGCCCCGCCCCGCCCGGCACCCGATCTGCATGCCGTGCACGAACCGCGCGAGCCTCGCGCGCACCTGCCGGGCGCCTCGCGCTACCTCCATGCCCGCCTGTACGGGCCGCCCCAGGGCCGCGACGACCTGATCGCCGATCACCTGCCCGCGGTGCTGGACGACCTGGGGCATCCGCTGTGGTGGAGCCGGCCCCGCGCCGGACGGGACCCGCACCTGGAACTGACGCTGCGCCTACCCGATGCCGCCGGGGCAGGGGACGCGGTGCGCCACCTCGGCACATGGGCGGGGCAGCTCGTGGAAGCCGGGGCCCTGCGGGAGATCACCTTGGCGCCTTACCGGCCGCACACCGGCCTGTGGGGCGGCGGGGCGCTGCTGGAGGCCGCCGAAGAGGTCGCTGCAGCCGACTCCGCCGCCGTCGCCCGCCACCTTCCCTCACGCCCCGGAACCGACCGGCACCTGCTCGCGGCCACCCACCTCCTCGGCATCGTCCGCGGCTTCTTCGGCGACCGGGAGACCGGGCTGGCCTGGCTGAGAGCGCAGCCGAAACTGTCCGGCCAGCGACTGCCGACCGGCGCCGGACAGGAAGCCGGCCGTCTGATTGACGCCCTGACACCCACCGGGGACACGCAGGACGCCCCACCGTGGATGGTGCGCCACCGTGCGCTCGGCGCTTACGGGCCCCTCGTTCGCCGCACCGGCGTCGTGAACACCGACCACGTGCTGAATGAACTGCTGCATCTGCACTGCCTGCGGATGCTCGGCCCCGACCCGGCCGCCGAGCAGACCGCGCGGAGGATCGCCCGCGGCCACGCCATGGCGGCCCGGGAGACGACGTCCCGCCCGCCTTCCGACCGCCGTCCCTCTCCCCCGGACCAGAGCTCAAGGAACGCGGCGAAGCCGCCCCCGCGATGAACGCCCTCGCCCGCTCCCTGCCCTGCCCGAGCAACCCACCGAGGACCCGATACATGTCCCAGCACTTCCCCGCCGCCTTGACCGCCCACGCGCGCGGTCAGCAGCCGGGCCCGCTGCCCGCGGGCAGCATCCTCCCGGCCTTCCCGCGCCCTCAGCAATTCCCCTCCGCGCGTGCGGCCGCGACGCGGTCGGTGGGGCGGATCGAGGACCAGGCGTTCATCGGGAACATGCGTACCGCAGCGCACGTCGACCGGGACGGCGCCATCACTATGCTGTCACCCGGTAGGTTCGACGCCCCCGCGGTCTTCGCCCGGCTGCTGGGCAGCGAGGAACACGGTCTGTGGCGGGTGGGACCCGCCACAGAGGACAGGCCGGCGCCCGTGGCGGACCGGCGCCGGTACCTGCCGGGCACCCTGGCCGTGGAGTCCACCTGGATCACCAGGGACGGCACGGTGCAGCTGACCGATTTCATGCCGACCGCCGGGCAGGCGCCGCACGTGGTCCGGAACGTGCGGGGCATCAGCGGACGGGTCGCAATGCGGTCCCTGCTGCGGGCCCGCCCCGACTACGGCCGCCACGTCCCGACCGTGAACGCCGACGGGCACCGGGCGAGCGTCGACCTTGAGCCGGGCCGCCTGTGGCTCGACACTCCCGCCCCTACCCAGACCGCCGACGGCGACCTGCTGACGCAGTTCGAGGTGTCCGAGGGCGAGACGCTGTCGCTCAACCTGACATGGTCGCCAGACACCGACGCCCCGCCCCCGCTGCCGGACGCCACCGGACTCCTCAAGGAGACCGTCGACTTCTGGCAAGACTGGATCAGCCAGTCCACCTACACCGGACCGCACCGGGACGCGTTCGAGCGGTCCCTCATCACGCTCAAGGCCCTCACCTACGCACCGACCGGCGCCATCGTGGCGGCGGCGACGACCTCATTGCCCGAGGAGATCGGCGGCATCCGTAACTGGGACTACCGCTACTGCTGGTTGCGGGACAGCGCGTTCATCGTCGAAACGTTCCTGGCCTGCGGATTCATCGACGAGGCGCGGGCCTGGGTCGACTGGTTGCGCACCGCGATCGGCGGCTGCCCCGAGCTGCTCCAGGTGATGTACGGAGTGGGCGGCGAGCGCGACCTACCGGAGACCGTCCTCGACTGGCTCCCCGGCCACAAGGGCTCCGCCCCGGTCCGCACGGGCAACGCCGCGGCGAAGCAGCTCCAGGTCGATGTATACGGCGAGGTCATCAGCGCACTGTACGACGCGCAGGTGCGCGACCCGTCGCTGGCGCCGGCCGTCGGGACGATGATCACCGACTTGGCCGCCTGCCTGGAGAACTTGTGGTCAGAGCCGGACGAGGGGCTCTGGGAAGTGCGTGGCGACCGGCGGCACTTCGTGCACTCCAAGGTGATGGCCTGGGTGGCCTACGACCGTGCGGTCACGCTCATCGACGCCGGTCACGCCCACGGTCCGGTGGAGCGGTGGCGGGGCTTGCGTGAGGAGATCCACGCCCAGGTGTGCCTGCTCGGCTACGACGAGCAGCGCAATACGTTCACCCAGTCCTACGGATCCAAGGAGTTGGACGCGGCGCTGCTGCAGATGGTGACGGTCGGCTTCCTGCCGTCCACCGACAAGCGGATCATCGGCACCGTCGAAGCCGTCCAGCGGGATCTGTCCATCCAGGGCGGCTTCATGCTGCGCTACCACACCCGCGGTGCGGTCCCTGGCCGCGACGGGCTGCCCGGTGACGAGGGCGCGTTCTTGATCTGCTCGGGCTGGCTCATCACGGCGCTGGCCCGGATCGGTCGGGTGGACGAGGCGGAGATCCTCCTCGACGGTCTGCTCAGCACCCGCAACGACCTCGGGTTGATGTCCGAGGAGTGGGACCCGCACCAGCAGCGGCAACTCGGCAACGTCCCGCAAGGCTTCTCGCACTTGGCGCTCATCCTGGCGGCGCTGGCGGTGCATGCCGCGCGGAGCGGCCACGCCCTGGTCGCCGGGACCGCGCGATGAGGGCCCTCGCCGTACGCGCCCCCGCAGCCGACGCCGCCAACCCCGGACTCGTCCCGCCGGCCGCGCATGTGGTCCGGGCCGGGGCGGAGGTCAGCGTGGACGACCTCTTCCCGGACTCGACGACGGCGCGGGCGCCGTTCGAGGTGGCGGTCGGGGATCGCTTCGACACCCTGACAATGCCCCGACGTACCGCTCTGGATCTCATCGCCCGGTTCGGGGAGCGCCGTGCTCACCCGGTCGGTGCCGCCGTGGCCCGGCCGCTCACCGACAAGTGGGTCCTCATCCTCCCGCCCGGATCCGGGGACGGCATGCAGTGGAGCGGGCTGGTCGACCACCGCGACGAGGGCGTCCTCACGGTCCCGCCGCGGGCGGCCGGACCGGCAAACGACTTGAGCTGGGCCCGTCTCGGCAACCGTGAATGCCGGGTCTTCTCCGCGCCGATCTTGCTGCACTTCGCGCTGTTCCCGCAGCACACGGCGGGCCTCGCGAACTGCGGCTCTGTCCGAACCGACCTTACTTCTGTGGGGATTTGATGAGCACGCTGATACAGAACATCGTGCTGCTGGCGGTGCCGACCGGTGCCGCCGCAGGCGCGGGCGCGGTGGCGGTGCACTACCGGCGCCGAGCCGCCGAGCGGCTCGGCGTCATCCGCCAGCTGGAGGGCCGGGTCCGCGACGGTGAGCAGCGTGTGTCGGCCCGGGACGAGGAGGCACGGAATCTTGCCGCGCAGCGGCTGCCGGCGCTCATCGTCGCGCTGAGCCGTGGGGACGGCGGCCGCCATCGTGACGCCGGTCTGCTTCACCCGCAGCTCGCCGACACCGAGACGGGCGCGGCCTACCACGCTGTGCTGGACCAGGTCGCCGTGCTGGCGAACGAGGCCGCCGAACGCGCCGAGGGCGCGGCCAGGGCGGCGGTCGAGGCTGTGGTCCGCTCGATGCAGTCCCTCATCAACGAGCAGCAGGTCGCCGTGACCGCTCTGCAGGATCTCCAGAGCGACGAGAAGACCCTCGCGATCACGATCCCCATCGACCACGCCAGCAGCCAACTCGCCCGCCGTGCCCAGATCGTGGGCATCCTGACAGGCATGTGGCCCGGCCGTCAGCGGGCCGACACCCCCCTGCTGGAAACCATCCGCGGCGGAGTCTCCCGGATCCGCGACTACCCCCGGGTGGAGATCACCGGGGAGCCCACCGCGTACGTGGCCGGTCGCGTTGTCGAGCCGGTGGTCCTTGCCGCCGCAGAGCTGCTCAACAATGCCGCCCAGCACAGCCACCCCGGCACCAAGGTCTACGTCTGGTACCTCGAAGGACACAACGGGATCAGCATCGTCATCGAGGACGCCGGGATCGGTATGGCCCCGGAGGAGCGTGAGCGCGCGGCCCGTCTGCTGTCCGGACAGAACCCGGTGCGGATCACCGAACTGCGGACTCCGCCGCGCTTCGGCTTCCAGGCCATCGGCCTGCTTGCCGCGCGCTACGGCTTCACGGTCTCGGTGGAGCAGCAGTCCGTGCACGGCGGAGTCCGCGCGGTCCTCCACCTGCCGCGAGCCCTCCTGGTCACGGCACCGACCCACGCGCCCGCTCCCGAGCCCGCGGCCGGATATGTGCCGGACGCGTCGGCACCGGGCGGCCACCCGTATCCGGTGGCCGTGGAGGACGGCCTGCCGATGCGCCGGGGCAGGCGCGGGTCCGGGCTCCCGGCCGCCGCGCCTGCCACCAGCGTCCCGCGGCCCGGCGCCGGCCGGGGCCTCGCCGCGTTCGTGCGCGGCACCTCCTCCGCCCGCCCCAACTCCACCAACTCCACCGATCAGGAGCAGATCTCATGAGCGCCTCCCCCGACGTCAGCTGGATCCTCAACGACCTCGTGAACTTCCCCGGCGCCCGCAACGCGGTCGTGCTCTCCTCGGACGGGCTCACGGTCGGCTCATCCGACCAGGTGGACCGTGAGCTGGCGGACAGGGTGTCCGCGATCGCCTCCGGGATGCAGTCCCTCAGCCAGCGCGGCGCGGCGTTCGTCCAGGACGAGCCGACCCCGTGGGAGCAGACGATGGTCAGTTTCACGGGCGGCTTCCTGTTCATCCTCACCGCCGCCGAGGGCGCCTACCTCGTCGCCTCCGCGACCTCGGACGTCGACATCGAGGCGTTCTCGTACCGCATGCGCAAGACCATCGACAGCCTCGGCCCGGCGCTGCGCGTCGCGCCGCGGCACAACCTGGCCAGTCCGGCATGAGCGGGGCACGGCAGGCAGGCGACGACCGGCTGGTGCGGGCCTACGTGGTGACGGGCGGCCGGGCCGCGCCCAGCCGCAATCACTTCGACCACATCACGCTCATCAGCCTGTCGGCCTCCGCCGGCCACCTCAGCCGTGCCCCCCTCAACCCCGAGCACCTCTCGATCCTGCGGGTGCTGGCCGGCGGGGCGCAGGCCGTCGCCGAACTCGGCGCGCTCCTGCGCCTGCCGGTCAGCGTGACCCGCGTCCTGCTGGCCGACCTAATGGAGTGGGGACACATCACCACCCAGCGGCGCATGACCGACACCACCACCGTTGACCGAGCACTGCTGGAGGAAGTCCTTGCCGGCCTTCGCCGAATCTGAGACCGCACCGCCCAGGCTGCGCGGCGACGAGCGCACCGTGAAGGTCCTCGTCTGCGGGCACCTAGGCGCCGGGAAGACCACCTACGTCCACGCCCTGTCGCAGATCGCCCCCGTCAGCACCGAGGAGGTGATGACACGCGCGGGCACGGACGTCGACGACGTCACTCTGCCGGACAAGAAGACCACCACCGTGGCCATGGACTTCGGGCGGCACTCGCTCTCCGAGGACCTGGTCCTCTACCTGTTCGGGGCCCCCGGACAGGAGCGGTTCTTCCCGATCCTCCAGGACCTGGCCATCGGCGCGCTCGGCGCGCTCGTCCTGGTCGACACCCGCCGGCTGGCCGACACCTACCCCATCCTCCAGCTCGTCGAGGACCTCCGGCTGCCGTACGCCATCGCCGTCAACACCTTCGCCGAAGCCCCCGCCGTCACCGACGAGCGGCTGCGCTACGTCATGGACCTGCCTCCCGACACCCCGCTGGTGCGGTGCGACGCCCGCGAGCGCCCCAGCGCCCGCGACGCCCTGATAGCCCTCGTCAGCCACCTGCTGACCCGTACGCCGGAGCCTGCCCGATGACCACACACCCGACATCCGGCACCGGCCAGTGCCCGGCCCACACGTCCGCACCGCCGCCCGAGGTGCCGCTGCCCATCTACGGACCCGCCTTCAACGCTAACCCGGATGCCACCTACCAGCGGCTGCGCGACGTGGCCCCGATCATGCCGGTGGAGATCTCCCCCGGCGTCTACGGATACCTCACCGTCACCTACCGGGCGGCGCTCTACCTCCTGCAGAACACCCCCTCGCGCTTCGGCAAGGACCCCAGGCGCTGGGAAGCCCTGCGCCGCGGGCAGGTCCCGCCCGACAGCCCGGCGCTGATGATGATGCAGCCCCGCGACAACGCCCTGTGGAAGGACGGGCCGGAGCACACCCGGCTACGCCGCGCGATCACCGCCAGCCTCGACGGCGTCGACACCCACGCCCTGGCCGCCACCGTCCGCCAGATCGCCGACCAGCTGCTCAGCGCCTTCGCCGCCGACGGGCAGGCCGACCTGGTGTCGCAGTACGCCGACCCGTTGCCGATGCTCACCATGATCGAAATGTTCGGCTGCCCGCCCGCCCTCGGCCGGCGCATCGTCGTCGCGGTGACCCGCCTGTTCGATGCCGACTCCGACGGCGTGCAGGCCAACGCCGAACTCGAGTCGGCCTGCCTGGAACTGACCCGCCTCAAGCGGGTCCAGCCCGCACGGGACGTCACCACCTACCTGATCGCGGCCGGCTTGAACGACGCCGAGATGGTCCAGACGATCCTCCTGGTCATCGGCGCCGGATCCACCCCCTCCAGCAACCTGATCATGAACTCACTGCGGAGGATCATCACCGACGAGCGGTTCGCTGGCACCGTCCACACCGGCGTCAAGCCCCTCGCCGACGCCCTCGACGAAGTCCTGTGGCACACCCCGCCCGTCTCCAACTACAGCCCCCTGTACGCCATCGGCGAGCAGAGCTACGAAGGCGTCTACCTCCAGGAAGGCTTCCCGATCCTGGTGTCCTTCGCCGCGGCCAACGCCGATCCCGCCCTGCCCTTCGCGGCGGGCGCCCGCGCGGGCAACCGCGGTCACCTCGCGTACTCGGCCGGCGCCCACATGTGCCCGGCCCCCGACCTGGCCCGGATCATCGCCGAGACCGCACTCGAATGCGCCGTCGACCGCCTCGCGGGCCTCGCACTCGCCGTGACCCCCGGCGAACTCACCGCCCGGCCCGCGACCTTCCACGCCGGGCTCACCGCGCTGCCCGTGACCTTCCAGCCCGACACCCACCTGCCCACGACCAGAAGGCGATGACCATGACTGCCAGCACCTCCACCACCCAGTCCCCCGCCGCCGGCTGCCCCTTCCGCCTCGACGCCACCGGCTCCGACATCCACGCCGAGGCCGCCGCTCTGCGCACCCGCGGCCCGGCCACCCGGGTCGTCCTGCCGGGCCTGCCCGACTCCATCCCCACCTGGTCCGTCACCGACCCCGGCCTCATACGCCGCCTGCTCAAACACCCCGACATCTCCAAGGACGCCCACCAGCACTGGCCCGCCTACATCAACCGCACGGTCCCCGCCGACTGGCCACTGCGGATCTGGGTCGACGTCCGCAACGCGCTGAGTGCGTACGGCGACGAGCACCACCGCCTGCGCCGCCCCCTGGCGGCCGCGTTCAGCACCCGCCGGGTCCGCGCCCTGGCCCCGCAGATCGAGGCCATCACCCACACCCTCCTCGACGACCTCCAGCACGCCGGCCCCGAAGAGACCGTCGACCTGCGCGACCGCTTCGCCTGGCGCCTGCCGCTCCTCGTGGTCAACGCGATCCTCGGCGTCCCCGAGGACCTCCACGACGACTTCCGCGACGCGGCCGGCGCCCTGTTCGCCACCGACCTCGCTCCCGAGGAGGCCGAAGCCGCCCCGGTCCGGGTCTACGAGCTCATCGCCGCCCTGGTGGCCCGCAAGCGCGAGCAGCCCGGAGACGACGTCACCTCCGGCCTCATCGCCGCCCACGACAGTGGCCAGCTCAGCGAACAGGAACTCGCCGACAGCCTGGTCCTGCTCATCGGCGCCGGACACGAGACCACCGTCGACCTCCTCGACCACGCCATCACCAACCTCCTGACCCACCCCGACCAGCTCACCCGGGCCACCACCGGGCAAACCGGCTGGGAACCCGTCGTCGAAGAGACCCTGCGCCACCAGGCCCCGATCGCGACGATCATCCTGCGCTTCGCCGTACGCGAGCTGACGGACGACGCCACCGGCATCACCTTCGCCCAGGGCGACGCCCTCGCTATCAACTACGCCGCCGCCGGCCGCGACACCGACCTCCACGGCCCTACCGCCGACCAGTTCGACATCACCCGCCACAGCGCCCGCGACCACCTCGCCTTCGGCCACGCCACCCACCTGTGCCTGGGCGCCGAACTCGCCCGCATCGAGGCCCGGATCGCCCTCGAAGCGCTCTTCACCCGCTTCCCCCACCTCCACCTGGCCGTCACGCCCGACCAGCTCCGGCCCCTGCCCAGCTTCATCTCCAACGGGCACCAGGAGCTCCCCGTCCGCCTCGGCACCCCGTCCGCCTGACTACCCCAACCGACCAGGACCCCCAGATGACCACCGCAGCCCCCATCACTCCGATCACCCCCGCCCAGAAACGGATCGCCGAGCGCCTGGTCCGGGGCCGGACCAACAGCGAGATCGCCGCCGAAGGACACCTGTCTGGCGCCACGGTGACCTCCCACATCCGCGGCATGCGCCGCAGCCTCCGCTGCCCGCCCCGCTCCTCCCGCCCGGTCCTCGCCCACGCCCTGCTCCTGCACCGGCAGGTCCCCGTACCCTCGCTCTCCGTGGTACGGCCGTCCTTCGCGGCCGACGAGGACCAGCGGCGGCTGCTCACGGCACTCGCCGAGCACTCCGCGCTCGCCGACATCGCCAAGGCGGCGAAGATCACCCCGGCCGACGTCAAAGCCTCCACGGAGGACCTCGTACGCGCGGCGGGCGTTGCCAACGCCACGCAGCTCGTCGGCTGGGGCCACGCCCTGGGCCTACTCGGTGCGGACGCAGAAGTTGTCCCGTCCTCGTCCACCGCCGTCGGTGAAGGAGCCGCACGGTGAACACCACCACCGCACCCCCGGCTGGAGACCAGGACGAGCACCGGTCGGCTGGACCGCAGTATGAGATGCGACCGCTGATCACCGACGCCGACCGTGCGACGGCCGCCGCCCTGGTCGATGACCGGGCCCGGCAGTTCGCCGCGTGCGGCATCACGCTGCCCCACCGCCACATCGCCGCCTACCGGGACGCCTGGGCGGAGGGCGTCGGCCTGTACGAGGACGACGCCGCCGGCGAGGAAAGACTCCTGGGCTGCCTGATGCTGCACCGCCGGCACGAACAGCACCCGCGAATCGAGGACGAGGATGGGCCCTGCCTGGGGATCTCGCTCTTCTACACGGCTGTGGGTCTCAGCGAGCGGTACGGCTGGCTGATCACGCTCTGGGCGAGCGACTTCGCCGCCCGGGCCGGGGCGACGCGGGTATACGCCGAGGCGCCGTCCCCGGCGAGCGGCGCTGCCACGGACCCGCTGCTCGACTACCTCCAGTCCCTGGGCTGGCTGGTCACCGGCACGGGCAGTAACCGCGACGGTGAACTGGTGGAACGGCTACGGCTCAATGCGCAGGAACGGGACGGCCTTTCGGGCCTGATCACCTGTGCCGTCCCTCTCGACGCCCCTCGCCCCGCGCACGGGATCGGAGCCCTGCGGTGAATGCCCTCACTCTCGCCGCCCAGGTGCCCGAGATAGCCCCGGTACTGCCGGGCCGCCGTCTGTACCCGCGTGCCGGCGCTCAGCGGCCCGCACCGGCGGAGCCTCCGCCCGTCCCGGCCCTCGGCGTGCTGGAGGCGGAGCGCCTGACGATGAACCGGGTGGTCCTCTCCGTGCCGGGACCGACGGACGTGGTGCTGTACGCCCTGACCGGGCCCGGCCGGGAAGTCCACGACGACCTAGCCGCCGTACGGGGATACGCCGCGGCACACCGTCTGACCGTCCATGGCCCGCCGATCGTGGACGCCCTGGACGCCACCGATGTGCGAACCGGCGGCGACGACCCGCTCCTGCGGCGCGGCTATGCCCGCGCGCTGCGGATGCTGGCCGACCCCGCCAGCCCGGTGCGCGGTGTGATCGCGGTCAGCCGGACCGCGATCACCCTCGCCGACCGCCTCTACCAGGACCAGCTGACCTGGTACGCCGCGCGGCGGGCCGGGCTGTGGCTCGTCCGCGGCGAAACCCAGATCTGACCCCTTACCGGACGCGACGACGAGGTATCTGGCGATGACCGAGCAGGCCCCCGGGACTCCGCTCCGGCCCGCGGTGGTGACCAACACCGTCGGCGGGGACGCCGTCCTGCACACCAGCGTGCAGGCAGGCACGGTCGGCGCCGTCCATTTCCACCAGCCCCGTCACGAGCCGCCGGTGCCACGGCAGTTGCGGCCGGTGGCGCCCGCGTGGACCGACCGGGAACGGGAGCAGGCCCAGCTCACCCGGTGGATCGAGACCCAGCCCAAGTACGCCGTACCCATCGCGGTGCTGACCGGGCCCGCCGGCATCGGCAAGACCGCGCTGGCCGAACGCCTCCTCCACGGGCTGTCCGCCCACTACCCGGGCGGACAGCTCCACGTCGATCTGCGCGGACAGGACCCGGACGGTCCCGCCCACCCCGGGGAGGTCCTCAGCCGACTGCTGCGCTCCATCCTGCCGGGCCCGCTGCCTGCCGGTGCCGAGGAACTCGCGACCTGGTGGCGGTCCGCAACTGCTGCCCGTGACCCGATGTGCCTGCTGCTCGACGGGGTCTCCCACGCCGACGAGATCCACCGTCTACTGCCGGGCGGCAGTGGGCACCTCGTCGTCGCGACCAGCCGTATCCCGCTGCCGGAACTCGCCCGCCATGGCGCGGCCGCCCTCGCCCTGAACCCCCTCGACCGCTCGGCCGCCAGCTCTTACCTGACGCGATGCCTCGGCCCCGAACGCGTCCAGCGGGAACCGGAAGCCGTCACCGAACTCATCGCGCTCACCGCCGGCCTGCCCCTCGCGCTCGCCCTCAGCATCACCCAACTCGCCCGGCACCCGGACCGGCCGCTCAGCGCTGCCACCCGCGCCCTGAGCGAACGCCGCCGCTGGACCGCGAGCACCAGCCCCGCCGCCGACCTCCCCGGAGCGATCGTGACCTCCGCCCTCGATACCGCGTACGCGGACCTCTCCCGCCCCGCCGCCCGCCTGTACCGGAAGCTCGCCCAGTTACCTGTGCAGAGCGTCGACAGTTCCCTCACGGCCGCCGTCGCGCTGCTCGGCCCGGCCGAAGCAGCCGACCTCCTCGAAGAGGTCGCCACCGGCGGCCTTCTCCTCCGGGACGGCACGCACCCCGTACGCGGAGCCGTCTACCGCTACTCTCGCTCCGCTCTTGTCCATGCACGTGACCACGCGGTGCGGGAGGAGACGGACGGAGCGGAGAGCGAAGCCCGGCGGCGGGCGGCCGACTGGTACCTGGCCGCGACCACTGCGGCCGAGCGGCTGGTGACCCCCAGCCACCGCCAGCTCGACCGGACCTACGTCTACCCCGCCGAACACCCGCTCGTCCTTCCCGACCGGGCGGCGGCCCTGTCCTGGCTCGACGCGCAGTCCGCCAACCTCCTGGCCACGATCCGCGCCGCGCACGCGGGCGGCTCGTACGGGCTGGTATGGCAGCTCGTCCACGCCATGTGGCCTTGGTGGCGCGCCGCCCGGATGTACGACGCGTGGGTCGACGTCCACCGCCTCGGCCTGGAGGCCGCACGCCTCTACAACCACGCCCTCGCCGTCCAGGAGATGGCCAACACCCTAGGCATTGGCCTGCGCGGCACGCGCGCCTTCGACGAAGCGGGCCAGTGTTTCACCGACGTTCTGGCCAGCGCCCGCGCCCGCGGCGACGCACGAGGTGAGGCGCAGGCGCTCCACGAACTCGGCGTCACCGCGTACGAGGCCGGACGCCCCGAGGAAGCCGTGGGACACCTGGAACAGGCACGAACTCTGCGCGAGCGCACGGGTGACCCCCGCGGCATCGCCCTGTCCGATGTTCTGCTCGGGCAGGTCCATCTGGGCCGCGGCGACGCCGCGGCAGCCGTCGATACCCTCGCCACTGCCCGGGCAGCCCTGATCGAGGTCGACGACCCGCACGACGCGGCCCGGGCCCTGGCCTGGCTCGGCCGGGCGTACTCGGCCGCCGGGCGCCACGACGAAGCCCGGCAGGCGGGCTCGACGGCGCAGCTCGAGTTCGAGCAGACGGGATCGCGTCAGTGGATGGCCCGGAGCCTGGAACTCCTCGGCGAGAGCGTTGCGACAGCAGGCGCCGAGGACGAAGCCCGCGAGCTCTTCTCCCGCGCGCTGGCGTCGTACGAGCCGCTGAGCGCCACGGACGCCGCACGCGTCCGCGCTCGCCTGTCCTGACGACGGGCCACTGCCTTGACGGCCGACAACCTCCGCGCGTTTGCCTCTTCTGACTCTTGGAGCACCTTCTGTGACACCGGCATCGGACACCAGCAGCCTCTTACGGCGTTCCGGCGGTAGGTCCAAGACGCGGTCCCTAGGGTTTCTGTTGGTCGGCGAGGGCATCGGCTACGCGGGAACCGCCGTCCACAAGGTCGCTGTCCCCGCCCTCGCTGTCCTCTACCTCAACGCCAGCACCGGTCAAGTCGCCCTCCTCGCCTTCGCCGCAACCGTCCCGGCGCTGCTCGTCTCCTTGCCCGCCGGCGTGCTGGTCGACCGACATCCCGCACGCGCCGTCCTGATCACCACCGACCTCGCGGCAGCCGCTGTGGCACTTTTGATCCCGGCCGCCGCCGTCCTCGACATGCTGACGATGCCGCTCCTCTACTCGACCGCACTGGCCCTGGGCTCCCTGTCCGTCCTGCACACGGCCGCCTCGATGGCAGCTATTCCCCTCCTGGCCGGCTCCAGGCAGTTCCACCGGGCCAACTCGCACTTCACCGCTGTGATCACCACGGCCGGCGTCACCGGGAGCGCCCTGGGCACGGTCCTCGTCGCGACAGCCGGGCCCGCCCGGGCCCTGGTCGCCGACGTCCTGTCCTTCGTCATCTCCGCGTGGTGCGCGGTCCGCGCACAGGGCCTTCCCGCGCCCGGCCAGTCGCAGGCGGCCCGGCGGCCGATGCTCGACGAGATCCGAGAGGGCCTTCGCTACTCCGCCGGTAACCGCGTGCTGCGACCGCTGTTCCTGACCCTGATCGGCACCGGCGTCGGCAGCGGTCTGACCACCACCCTGCTGGCCTACCACCTGCTGACCACGGTGAGGGTCGGCACGACCGGTCTCGGCTCGATCATGGCTGCGGGCAGTCTCGGCGGCCTTACCGGAGCCCTCATCGCACCCCGCCTCGTCGGACGTTACGGCTCCGGCACCGTCCTTGCCGTCGGGTTCGTAGTCCACGCCCTGATGCAGATGCCGCCGATCGTCGCCACACCGGGCCCGGTCTGGCTGACCGTCCTCACCCTTGCCGGATTCGGCCATTTCGCCGCGGCGACATGCGTGGGGACCACCCAGCGGACCGTTCAGCAGTGGTACAGCCCGCCACGTCTACGGGCCCGCGTCCAGCAGACCGCGCTGTGGCTGATCAACGGGTTCCGACCCCTCGCCGCCCTCGCGGCCGGCGCTTTCGCCCTCTTCACCAGCGTCCGCGCCGTCATGTTCATCGGCATCCTCGTCCTGTTGCTGTTCGCGGCCACGCTGTGGTGCTCTCCCGTCCGTCGCCTGACGGCGAAGGACGGAGGGATCGCCCAGTGAGGCTGAACGAACGCCCCGCGAGCAGCCCGGCTCTGGAGACATCGAGGCGGACGCCATGACCCACTCAGAGGGGTCACAGACCCGGACCGTCGTGCCCCTCCTCTTTCACCTGCTGGACGCTCCGGAGCTCAACTGCGCTTCACCGACCAAGTTCCGGGTCCTCTGGCCGATCATGGCCGAGGACGCCGCGAAGGCATTACAGGAGCCGCGACTCGCTAGGGTCCGGCCTTCCCCGGCTACCTACAAGAGGTGGCTGGCCGGAACCCACATTCCTCGCGGGGACCTGCGCACCATCCTTGAGGCCTACTTCGGCAAGAAGGCCGAGGCCCTCTTCCAGCTCGTCCCCATACGTGACTTTGTCCACCCCCGTCCGCTTGACCGAAGGACGCGTACCGCGGTCCGAACCCTGGACTACACCTGGCCCACCTCCCGGCACGTCCCCGGTGACCCGGACGCTGGCATCTTCGGGAACTGGGAGCTCGCCGGCGGACGGCACTTCGACGGCACTTCGATCGGCGTGCAGATCTATGAAGCTCAGCCCCGCGGCGACGTCATGAAGATCAGCTCCGCAGACCTCCCCCACCTGGAGACCTTCGTCCGCTCCTCGCGCAGAGGCGTCATCCTGGCCTCCCCCGGTGCCGCAGGCGGGTCCGGCCTGTACGTGATGGACGCCGCGCTCGCCCGCCAGAACCTCGCTGTGGGCCAGGACTCACGTGTACCGCTCGCCTACGAGCTGGACGACCTGGTCTACGCCATCATCTGGGCGCTGCACGTCATGGACGACGGCCTGCTGGCGGACGACAACCCTCTCTTTGACCGTGCCGAACAGCTTCGGCACTACGTCAGGATCAGTAACTCCGCGCCGCCACGATCCGAGATGCCCGACCTGTCCCCCATAGGCGCCGCATGGCTGGGCTCCAGCCTCTGCGCCCAGTTCATCGTCCGCCATCTCGGCGACCTTCCCGAGGTACCTGCGTTCTGGACCCGCGAAGCCACTGGCGAGGAGTGCGCACCCTGGTTGCTGTTCAGGCACAAGCACGACTACCTGCAGAACGTCGCCGATCGCTTCGCGGGACCGGGGAACGCGCTCGGTCGCGCGTTCTGCGTCCCCGAGTCCGTCGTCCGCTCCAGCGAGACATATGAGCGAATTCTCCTGTTCATCACGATCGCCATGATGGAGATGTACGGGGTCAAGGTGTGGCTGACCGCGGAGCCGGAGTACCAGGAGGTCGAGGGGTTCGTCCTGGCGAGCCACCGGGCCATACTCGCGAACTGGGTGCGCGGGGAGTCCGTCTGGCGGGTCGCCACGACCAGCGCGCGCCGGGAGGTCGCCCCCTACCAGGAGGTGATCGGCTACGCACGGGCCCATAGCCTGGTCGACGGGCCGACACCGGCGGCACGGCTCGCGGCCCTGGCCGACTACCTCGACCTGGACTGGACCTGGTTGACCGGCCGGGGCCGGAGCCTGGCTGAGGAGGGGCTCACCGGCATGCTGCGTCCGCGCAGTCGCCTGCTCACCCTCAGCGCGCTCGACCGGACCCTGTGCTTCCTCGGCAGGCTGGGCGGCCCCGCCGACAACCGATAGGCTCAACTCGCCCTGCTCAAGCACCGATTCGAGGACTGCGCGTTGACGAAGCCAAGCTCCCCTCCCACGGTGCTCGTGATCGGCCTCGGCGGCACTATCGCGATGACCCCCACCACCGCGGAGGGCGCGGCGAAGCCCACCCTGAGCGCGGATGACCTGATCGTAGCCGTGCCACAACTGGCCGCCACCGGCATCGTCGTCACGACGCAGTCGTTCACGGCCAAGCCGGGCGCGTCCCTGACGCTCGACGAGATCGAGGACCTCGCCCGGCCAGCTGCGGGCCATGGACAGCCAGGGCGCTTTCGACGGCTTCGTCGTGACCCAGGGCACTGACACCCTGGAGGAGACGTCGTTCCTGCTGAGCCTGCTGTACGGGGGCAAAACGCCGGTGATCGTCACGGGCGCGATGCGCGCCCCCTACCTGGCCGGAGCCGACGGGCCGGCAAACCTGCTCGCCTCGGTCACCGTCGCGGCGAGCCCCCAGACCAGCGACCTGGGCGTCCTGGTCGTCTTTAACGACCAGGTCTTCGACGCCGCGAGGGTCCGGAAGATCCACAGCACCAGCACGAACACGTCTACCGCCGACACCGGCCCCCTGGGCGTCGTGGCCGAAGGCCGCCTTCGACTCCTTGCCGTCCCGACGCACAAGCCGCTGCCCCTCTCCTCGGCGACGGCGCGCCGGGTCCACGTCGGGGTGTATACCGCATCCCTCGGAGACGACGGCAGCCTGCTGGCGCCGCTCCTCGAACAGGTCGACGGCATGGTCGTCGCCGGCTTCGGAGTCGGCCACGTACCCGCCGCCTGGGTGCCCGTCCTCCAAGAGGCCGCCCAGCGGATCCCGGTCGTCCTCGCCTCCCGCACCGGCGGCGGCACCACCCTCACCCAGGCGTACGGCTTCGACGGCTCGGAGAAGGACCTCCTGGAGCGGGGCCTGATCGGTGCCGGCCACCTGGACCCCTACAAGGCCCGCCTGCTGCTGACGGTCCTGTTGCGCAGCGGCGCCGACCGCGGCGCGGTCCTCGCCGCCTTCGCTCCTGCCGGGACGACACCGGAGGGCCGTGGCTGATGCGGCACGCAGAAGTGACGATGGGGCGCAGCTTCGCGCTGGCCTTCGACGACGGCGACGACTTCGTCGCGGAGCTAACCGGCTTAACCGGCTTCTGCCCCGAGATGGGGATCCGGCAAGCGATCATCCCGATGTTCCTCGGCGGGTTCCGGCAGGTGACATTGGTGGGAACGAACGGCCCACTGGAGAACCCGGAGGCACCCGTGTGGGACGAGACGGTGCTGCACACGGTGGAGGCCGTCGGCGCGGCCACCCTTGCCTGGAGCCCGGAGAACGACGCCCTCGCCCCGCACATCCATGTCGCGGTCGGCCGCAAGGACCTTGCCGCCGCCGGGAGCGTGTCGCATCTGCTGCGGGCGCAGGTGCAGTTCATCCAGGAGATGTTCCTCCAGGAGGTCCTCTCCCCCCGGATGGTGCGACCGCTGTGCGGACCGCACGCCGTCCCAACGCTAGGTTTCGTCCCGCGCCCCGAGACCGGGGCCCTGTGATGCCGCCGGGCACGGCCCGGCATCCCGTGAAGCCGGACGTGCCGCCGCACGCCGGTGATGTTCAGCGCCCGGCAGGAGCCAGACCTTGAAGACCTGCGACAACGCCTCCGTTGGCATCGTCATCACCGACCGCCACGGCCGCTACCTCATCTTCGATCGCGCCACCTTCCCCGTCGGCGCGTCACCGGCCGCCGGCCACATTGACGACCACGGCAGCGCCGAGGACGCCGGCCGCGCCGAGGTCGAGGAGGAACTCGGCCTCACCGTCACCAGCCTCACCCGCGTCACCGGCGGCTGGCGGGACAACCGATGCCGCCGACGTCCCGACGCCCGCGGCACCGGCCATGACTGGACCGTCTACCAGGCCACCGTCACCGGCGACCTCACTCCGAGCGCCCGCGAGACCAAGAATGTCCGCTGGATCGCCCCCGACGCCCTGCAGGAGCTGGCAGACCGCACGGTCGCTTACGCGCAGGGACGCGTGACGGACGCCGAGTTCGAGGCCGCGCCCGGCGTCGAACCGGTGTGGATGGAGTGGCTCGCCGACATCGCCGCGATCAAGGTCAGCCCCGACGATCTGCTCCAAGTGGAGCTGCTCACCCGATGATCACCGCCCCGCCCCGGCCCTGACCCTCCGCGACCCCGCCGCTCTCCGGGCGGCGGCCGCGCCGACAGGCGACCCTCAAACGCTGCCGGTGCGGCAGGCCCGGGCAGCCAGGGGAGTCCGCTGTGCAGGACCGCGGGCGAGGTGAGTACGCCGACAGCGAGGGTCCGCGGCTCAGCGAAGAGCGTCGCGCAGGACCTGCTCCAAGGCGGGCAGTTGCTCCAGAATCGTCAGCGCGGCCGCGTGCCGTGCCCGTGCGTAGGACTCAAGCGCAGCGTCGACGAGGTGGGGTCGGTCTACGGGGGCCGACAGGGGGAAAGCCGAGCAGAGCATGGCGGCGCAGCCGACGCGAACCGAGGACAGGAGGTCGGCCGTGGGTGCCGAGGGGTTGGCGTCTCGGTAGGCGAGGGCGAGGTCGGTGTAGCTCGTGAGCCACTTCTCGACGCCGTGGGACTGGAAGCTCTTGGGGTCGCAGCCCAGGCGCATGAGTTCCCAGGCGAGGTAGCCGGGTGCGGGGGGGCCGAAGTCCACGAGCGCGGCAACGGCGTCGTTCCGCAACAGGACGTTCGGGCCGGCCAGATCGCCGTGCATGACTTGGACGGTCAGCGGTGGAAGCCCGACGAGGACGTTCTCGACGTCCCCCAGGACGGCGTGCCGCTCCCGCGCCGCTTGCAGAGCCCATGCCTCGAACTCCCCCAGCCAGGGTTTGCGCTGGAAGGCGAAAATCAGCCTGGCGAAGCGGTCTCGGGCAGTGGCGACGTCGCAGATCGCGGCACCGGGTTCCAGCGCGGGTGCGGCGGCGGGGTGGGTGGCGAGCCGGCGGTGAAGACGGCCCATCGCTTCGCCGACCGCGGGCCAGCGTGCACCGGTCAGGGTGCCCTCGGCGGTCTCGGTGTGCGGCACGTACGACCACAGAGACATCGGAAGCCTCCCATGGGTCGCGATGAGTTCGTGGCCGCGCGTGCGGGTCGCCCGCGCGGTGGCGACGCCCCCGTCGGCGGCGTACTCGGACAGCTCGACCGACGCCAGCTCCAGATCCAAGTTGCTGCCCGTGCGGTAGACCTTGCCGAAGTGCTGACGGCCCGCCTGGTCCACGATGGCGTAGTTGTCCGTCGCGGTGCCTTCCGGGATGCGCGTGATCTCCGCCGGGCGCAGTCCGTACGCGAGCACCAGCGTCTCGGCGATCGCCGCGATCTGCTCCGGCGTGCCGTGGGATGCGATGGACATGATCTCCTCGTTGACATGCACAGCGGGCGTGGTCAGGAATGGGGTAGCGGGCAGCTGTAGCGATCAGGGCGGGCGCAGGCGCAGCGCAGGGCCGGGGCGCCGGTGAGGTGACCGCCTCAACCTCGGTTCCAGCCGCATCCGCAACGGCTGGCAGGCGGCCTGGCCGTTCGGTGAGCCGGGGCTGGCATACCACCGAGGTCCTCCCCGCCGGGCAGCCTTCGTCAACGCGGTCGACTGGTCGTTCTTCGCTCGTTCGGGTGGCGGAAGTCTCCCGTGCTCGTCCCGGCACCGCCACCGGCCGCCGACAGGGGATCGGCTGACGAGGCCGACACTGGGGCCCGACGCCGCGGACAGCGGCTGCTCGGGGCGGCAGCCGGGCAGGCCGTGGCGGCTCTTCGTGGCGCTGGCAGCCAGGGCGGCCTTGGGTCGGCCGAAATTGCGGCCAGGTGGCTGACTGGCGAAGCGCCACCGGGCAGGGATCTCCGTCGCATAGAGTGCGGGCGCGGGTGTGTTCACGGTTCGCCGTAAGGCGACCTTGGACGCCCTCGTACTTGTCGCCGCAGGCATCCCTCGGGCAGCACCACCAGGAGGAACAGTGTCGTCCCCGCAAGTGATCACCCCCGAGGAGAAGCTCGCCGAGGCGAAGGCGCAGCTGAACTTCCCGCAGATCGTCGCGATCTGCGGTTCCACCCGCTTCATGGCCGAGATGGCCGAGGCAGAGGTACGGGAGACCGAGGCCGGGCGGATCGTCGTCAAGCCGGGCTGCGACCTGAAGTCTCCGCAGCCGCTCTGGTCCGACCCGGTCGAGGCCGAAGCGCTGAAGGTTCGGCTGGACGCACTGCACCGATCGAAGATCCTTCTGGCTGATGAGGTGCTCGTGGTCGGCGACTACATCGGTGACAGCACCCGGTCCGAGATCGCCTACGCCCGGTCGCTGGGCCGGCCCGTGCGGTTCACGCACCCCGAAGTCGACCCCGACGCCTGAACGCCCGCCAACACGCCCTCCGCTGCCGCTCCGTCGAAGTTGATCGTCTGACGGGCGGCGCGGCGGCATGGCGAGCAGGCTCAAGGTGCTGCGGGTCGCATCGCGGCCGTGATGGCGGCGGCGAGCTGCTGCGGGTGGTCCAGCAGGTAGAAGTGGCCACCGTCGTACCTCGCGAGTCCGCGGAAGTCGGTCGTGAGCGCCTGCCAGGCGAGGAGTCGGTCCTCGCCGATCAGCGCGTCGCCCCTGCCGGCGAATGCCGTGAGCGGGACGGGCAGCGGCTCGGGGCTGCGGGGTGCGGCCCAGGTGTTCACAAGCTTGAAGTCGGCGCGGAACACCGGGGCGAACTTGCGCCAGACGTCGTTGTCGAGGAGCTGCGGTGGGCTGCCGCCGCCGCTGCGCAGCCAGGCGCGCAGTTCGTCGTCGGCCATCAGGTGAGGGCCGCAGCCGCTGGCGTCGCCTCCCGGAGCACCGTAGGCGGAGACCCCCAGCCAGGTGGGGAGCGCGCCGCGCTCTCGGAGGAGCCGGTGGGTGAGCTGGTAGCCGATCAGGGCGCCCATGCTGTGGCCGAAGAACCCGAAGGGCCGGTCGAGCAGGGGCGCGATGGCGACGTGGAAGTAGTCGACCAGCTGCTCGCAGTCGTCGATCAGCGGAAGGCCCTGGAGGCTGCCGCGGCCGGGCGCCTCCAGCAGGCACAGTTCCCAGTCCTCGGGGAAAAGCTCCGCCCAGCCCCGGTAGAGCAGGTGTGACCCGCCGGCGTGGTGGAGCAGGAACAGGCGCGCCGCTGGGTCGCTCACCGGCCTGGGTCGGATGAGCGGGGAGGGCAAGGTCGCGCGGTTGAGCTTCGAGGTGAGGAAGGCGTGCAGCTCGGCGAGGGTGGTGACGCCGCTGGCCACCACGGCGTTGTCCAGGACGCCGAACGCGCCCTCCACGCGGGTGAAGATCTCCAGCATCATCAGCGAGTCGATGTCGAGCTCGTGGGCGAAGTGCGCATCGTCGGTGACCTCTTCGGGCTCGGTCTCCAGCACGTCGGCTATCAGGGCGCGGAGCTCCTCGATGGTCACGCTCGTGGTGGTCATGGGTGTTGTCCTCGTTCCTGCGTGGACGGGCGAAGGGCTCGCGGCGGGGCCAGCAGCAGGGCGGCAGTCGCGTCGTGGCGGGGGCCTCCGGCGGTGGCCAGGGCGTTGCCGGAGGCGCCGCTGGCCAGGTGGGCGGCCGCGGCGGCGCATTGCAGGACGCCGAGCGCCCCGGACAGCGGACCCAGCTGGGATTCCAGGTCGATCCGGCGCGCGGCTGCGAGCAGGCGGCCCGCCGTGGTGCCGGCGGGTTCCGCCCCGTCCGTGAGCCACAGTCCGACGGGGCCTTCCGCGGGCTCGCCGGTGGAGACCAGCGCCTCGGTGAGGTTCCGGGTCCGTGCGTAGCCGGTGATCGTGGCGCGGGGCCGTGCGCCCCGGGAAGCGGCTGCGTCCGCAGGCTCCAGGACGACGGCGACCGCCGCGTCGGTGGACTGCTCGCCGAGGATCTTCGTCACCACGTGGTTGCCTGGCTCGACGCCGACGACGATGGCGGCCTCGGCGCGGCCGGCGACGATGAGGTTCCGGGCCCAGGCCACGGCGTCCAGACCGCTCGTTGCGCCGTTGCTGACCGTCAGGTTGGGGCCGCCCAGCCGGTAACGGATGGCCACCCAACCGGCGATGACGTTGCTGGACGTCTGCGGCAGCCCCAGGGGGCTGAGGCCCGTGACACCCTCAGCGGCGATGGTGTCGACGGCCCCGCAGACACTGTCCGCATTGCCGAAGTTGGTGCTGACCACGACGGCGGTCCCGCCGGCCGCGCCCGTGAACAGGCCGTCGGCGTCGGCCAGAGCAGCGTCGTGGAGGGCGAACTCGGCGGCGCGAAGGGCGAGCCGGGACGCCCGGTCCTTGTGGCGCAGCTCCCGTCCGACCAGTCCGGTGACCGGGTCGAAGCCGCCCTCCCCCGGCAGTAGTCCGAGGAGGTCGCCGGGCGTTGCGACGCCGGGAAGCGCCAGCCCGACGCCCGTAACGACGACCTCCCGGACATCCGCCCTTCTCCGCGTGCTCGTCGCGGTCATCGGATGGCCTCCACGATCGCGACGGCGTTGATCCCTCCGAAGCCGAACGCGTCGACCTGGGCGAGGCGCAGGTCGGCGGTGGTGGGGCGGCCCTGCACCAGGCCCAGTCCGGCGGCCTCGGGGATCGGGGCGGCCAGGCCCAGGACCGGGGGGACCGTCCCGCTCTTCATGGCGAGCACCGCCATCACGAGGCTGAGCAATCCCGAGCCGCCCATGGTGTGGCCGGTCATCGCCTTGATCGCCGTCATCCGCAGACCGGCGCCCGCGCCCTGGAAGACGTGGCGCAGGACGCTCGACTCCGTCTTGTCGTTGAGGGGGGTGCCGCTGCCGTGCAGCATCACCAGGTCGATGTCGCCCGCCCGCACCCCCGCTCTGGCGTAGGCGTCCCGTACTGCGCGGGTGATGCCGTCGGGGTCGGGCGCGGTGGCGTGGTGGCCGTCGCAGTTCATGGACACGCCGCGCACCCGGGCGTGCACGGGCCCGGTGCCGGTGCCGGTGCGCTGGACGACGACAGCCGCCGCGCCCTCCCCCATCAGCATGCCCTTGTGGGTGGCGTCGAAGGGGCGCAGCGCGTCGGGGAGATCGTTCTGCACCCGGTCGAGGGTGCCGAAGCCGCTCTCGGTGGCGGCATCGGTGCCGGCGACGATGACGGTGTCGGCCAGACCGAGGTCGATCATGTCCGTGGCCATGCCGAGCGCGTACAGCGAGGCGGAGCAGGCGTTGGCGAAGGTGTACGTGGTGCACGCCCCGAACTCTGCCTTCAGCGCGGTACCGAAGTGCAGGTCGTCGACAGCGACTTGCGCGCCGTCGCGCCACCACAGTTCGAGGCTTCGCTGCTCGCGCATGGTCGTGCCGACCAGCACGGGCACCTGGGCCAGGTCCTTGCCCAGGCCCGCGTCGGCGGCCGCCTGGCGGACGACGGTGGTCAACCAGCGGGTGGCACGCCCCGGCAGGTCGACGCCGGCCTCGGGCCGGTCGTCGATCTCGTAGGCGTAGGCCGCCCGGTACTTGGCCGGGTCGAACGCCTTCAACGGCGCGCGGCTCTCCTTGCCCGCGCAGAGCGCGGCGAAGATCTCTTCCGGGGTGGCGCCGATGTTGGCGATGGCCGCCATGCCCGTGATGTCCCACGTCATGCTCGGCTGGCCGCCTTCCTGAGCTCGAAGGCGGCCACCTTGCCGGTCGAGGTGGTGGGGAGCTGGTCGAGGAACTCCAGGCGGCCGGGCCGCTTGTAGGTGGCGAGACCTCCGCGTATCGCGGCGAGCACCGCGCGCCGCACCGCGGTCACCTCGGATCCGGGCGCGGCCACCAGGTACGCCACCGCCTGCTCCAGGCCGTCGGCGTCGCGGCCGCCGACCACCACGCAGTCCTGGACCCCGTCGACGCCGCGAAGGACGCTCTCGATCTCGCTGGGCACGACCTTGTGGCCGCCCAGGTTGAGCACGTCATCGGAACGGCACAGGTGGGTGAACGTGCCGTCCGGCGCACGGCGCACCACGTCGCCGGTGTAGGCGCCGCCGTCGGCGAAGGTGGCCGCCGCTGCTTCCGGTCGGCCGATGTAGCCCAGGGCGACGGTCGGGCCGGCGATGTGCAGCCGTCCCTGCTCGCCGTCGGCGACGGGCCTGCCGTCCGTCGCGCGGACGGTCGCGGTGGTCCCGGGCACCGGCACTCCGAAGGTCCCCGGCCGGTCCTCGCCTGGCGGGGTGCCGACGACGATGTAGAGGACCTCGGTTGCGCCGAGGCCGTTGAGCAGCTCGGCGCCGAAGGCGGTGCGGATCCGCTCACCGAGCGGGCCGGGCAGGTTCTCGCCAGCCGCCACGCACAGCCGCACGGAGTCGACGCTGACGGGGGCGAGCTCGTTTCCGGAGGCGTTCAGCAGGGCCGCGTACAGCCGCGGGACGGAGAACAGGACGGTCGGCCGGTGGTGCTGCAGCGCGGCAGTGAGGGAGTGGACGTCGACGGTGCCGCTGATGAGCGCGACGCGGGCGCCGGCCGCAAGGGGGCATAGGACGGAGCTGCCGAAGCCGAAGCCGAAGCTCATCCGGGCGCTGGACAGCACGGTGTCCTGCTCGGTCAGCGCCAGGACCGTGCCGATGCCGTGGGCCATGGCCGCGATCGCGCCCGACGAGTGCCGCACTCCCTTGGGCATGCCGGTGCTGCCGGAGGTGTACTGCACGAGCGCCTCGCCGCCCGCGCTCCACACGGCCGGGGGTCCGGCCTGTCCGGGCTGGTACGCGGGGCCGACTTCCGCCGTCGCCAGGCCGGTGCGGACGTCCGCACCGGCGAACCGGGTGGCCGTGGCGAACAGCTCCTCCAGGGTGCGCTGCCGCGCGGGGGTCGCGTCCAGGTGCACCATCGCGGCGTCGCAGTCCTCCGCGATGTAGCGCAGCTCGGCGTCGGTCAGGATCGGGCTGATCACCACGGGGACGCAGCCGTGCCACCACAGGCCCAGCACGGCGGTCACGGTCGCCACGGAGTCGTTGGCGACCAGCAGGCCGCGGGTGCCGGCGGGCACGCCCGCGACTCGCAGGGCGCCCGCGTACCCGCGGGCCGCCTCCAGCAGCCCCGCGTAGGTGATCTCCCCGGCCTGGGGGTCGAGGTAGGCAGTCCGGTCACCGTGGCCGGCACGGACGCGGGCCGCCACCAAGAGGTCGATCAGGTCGACGTCCTGGCGGGTCCTCGCCCGCTTCGCGAGCACAGTCACCGCGGCGTCCAGGCTGGTGAAGGCGGCTGCTTCCTGGGCGGACAGAGGTCCGTACTGGCGCTCGACCGCGACCACGACCTCGGTCTTCTCCAGGGAGCTCATGCCGAGGTCCTCGTAGAACAGGGCACCCGGCTTGATGGCGTCCTGGTCAACTTCCAGGACCGAGGCCACGATCCCCCGCAGCCTGTCGCGCACCGTGTCGATCATGTCGATGGGTTCCACCAGCGGATGGTCCTTTCCGTATCTACGTAGCCGAGCAGCGGGATTGGGATGGACGGAGAGCGCGGGCCGAAGGTGTGCCGTCGGGGCGGTGACCACCGGGACGGCAGGGTGTTCTCAGGCCCCCATGCCGACCTCGCAGGGGAAGGAAACGGACACGCCCCGGGGCTCCTCGGTGAAGATGACCCTCGTGCCGAGCGCGGACATGAAGCCGAGCTCGAAGACGGTGCCGCTTCCGACGCGACCGCCCGGGTTGCACACGACGACAGCGTCGGCCTGCCGGAACGCGTCCATGTGCACGTACTTGTGCCGCCAGGTGTCGCGGTGGTTCTTCAGCTGGTCCTGGTAGTCAAAAAGGATGAAGTCGGTGCCCTCGGTCTCCGGCTTGATCCTGGTGCTGCGGGGGCTGAGCACCTCGGTGCCGCTCTCGCGCAGTCGGGCGATGGTGGCCTCGATGAGTTCCAGCGACTGCTGGAAGCTGCCGCAGACGACGGCCGTCCGAAACTCCCGCCGGGCCATGCCTTCCACCATCTCGTCCGAGCCGGAGGCGGACATGGCCGTGTCCCAGTAGAACCGCTCGAGATCGGGCCCCACGATGTTGAAGTACAGGCCCGTGTCGACGTAGACGCTGTTGACCAGCGCGGCCGCCTCCGCCTGCGGCAGCTGCTGGAACACCCCGGTGGCGTGCACCCGCGTGGTCTTGTTGTCGACGGCCTCGGCGTACTGCGTGAGCCCGACGCAGAACTCGCCGACGCGCTCCGCCAGCGCCTCACCGTCGAGGCCGGCTGCGAACGGGAGCGGGTCCTTCGTGAGCAGGTCCAGCGTCCCCCCCTGGTGGCGGTGGACGCTGACGTGTTCCGAGCCGAAGTGGACCAGGATCCTGCCTTCTGACACCACGATGCTGTTCTCCTTCTTCTCGATCCGTCGTGGTGGGTGCCCTCGGCCAGAGGTAGGCCGAGGGCGCCGCTGCTAGTCGCCTTCTCCGCGCAGAGCACGGAGGTATTTCTCGGCGAACTCTTCTTTCCTATCGCCGTTGTACTGCATGATGAATCGCGGGTGCTCCAAGGGAACGATCTCCTTGAAAAAGCCCCGGCCTTCGTTCACCTTCGTGAGGAATTTGAAGTTTCCGCCGCTGCCGATGCTGTAGCACACCGAAGTGTCGGTGCCGAATTCCAGCTGACGCTCCAGGGCACCCACGAGGAATCCTTCCAGGGCTTTCAGAAGTTCATTGTTCTCGTAGTAGTTGGCGTTGGCCTCTCTGCCCTGGGGGGTCGTCTTCACCAGGCCGAGCGGGCACACGAAGCTCATGACGAAGTCGGCGTAGAACCGTGGCCGTCCCCCGTAGCGCGTGATGACGTCGTGCAGGAACCCGGCGGAGGGCCGGCTCACCGCGTAGCCGTCGGAGACATCGACTCCCGTGTCGCTTTCGAGGAGCTTGGCGTCTTCGAACGGGACCCCGGTCACGGCCGTGCCCCGCCGGGCGGGCGAGCTGCCCAGGATCAGCCGGCGGGGCCTGTCATCGTCGTAGTGTCGGCGGTAGAACGCGGTCGTCACCTCGCGGACGCGCTCCTTCTGGGGGCCGCTGAAAGGGTTGACAACCCTGTACCCGGGGGGTAGTTCGAGCGTCGTGTCCGCGAGTCCCTCGTTGAACTGCAGGATGCGATCGGCAACCATCGTTTGCCCGTTCATTGCAGAAGCCCTTCCTTCACGCTGCCCCTCCAGGCCCGTCCGGTCGCCCCGGCCTCCTACGGCCCCTCGCCCGGAACTGACGGGAAGTCGCGACCGCCGACAGGTAGATCTCGGTACTTGTTGGGAGAATTCGAATATCTTTGAATCCAGCGCATTCGAGCTCCGCGCCGATCAGGTTCGCCGTTTCCATTCCACGGTAGAGGTCGACGAAATCAGTTCCGGGAATGATCAACCCTGGCACGACGCAGCCCCGCTGAGTATACAGAAACCCGTTGGCCACGGAGACGATAATCACCGCGCTTGATTTCAGTACTCTGTGCGCTTCCCGGGCCGCTGCGGACGTGTCGAAGAATGATGAATTGTACGTCCTCAAGGAGACATACAGATCGAAATTGTCGTCTGGTATGACGGATAGATCCTCGGCGCTGGAGATGACGATTCTTGAACGAGGAATTCGCCTGCTTATGTTTGCAAGGCCACTTTCCGCGATATCGGCGAAGGTGATATGCGGGCAGTCTGAGAACAAGGCTGTTGCCTCGTGGCCGGCGCCGACGCCGACGTTGAGGACGCTGACTGCGGACAGGGGTCTTGTGGACGACTTCCTGTACACCGACATGAAATCGTCGGCCCACCCCGCGTTGGCGGTGCGAGCGTCGTGCGTGTAGTCGTAGGTGCCGTACTTCGTGTTGAACGCGCTGGCCAGCGCGTCTGCTACGGCGCGATCCGCTTCTTCGTACTCGGCTCCGTACCTCTGGTGGATGAGTGTGGCGAGCGCCGTCCTCCCCCGGTGCGCGTTGACGTCGTCTTTAGTCAGCGCGAACCCCATGGACAACAGCTTGGTGGTGACGGCCTCGCTGATGCGGTGGGTGGAGTAGTGAGGGTTGCACTCGATGCTCTGCCCGCTCGCCGCGTAGAGATCTCGGTTCTGGTCCAGGATGTGGCGTTGCAGTTCGTCGGGGAAGCGCAGCACCTGGTCCCGCTCCGTGACGGGATCGCCACTGCGGTAGCTCGTCAGCGCCGGGTCCGGCAGACCGATGTACACCGTGTCGATCCGCACGTCCGCCAAGAGCTCGGCCAGCTCGAACGACCCGGCCTCCGACAGGGTGTTGATCGTCAGGTAGACGCTGTGTGCGCTGGACACTCCGAGTTCTCGGGCCTTGCGCCGCAGCGTGCGACTCCAGGACACGCCGGGCTCTTCGCCCTCAAAGGCAGAGCAGATCAGCCCGCTGTGCCCGGAGACGAGCGCTGCGCCGGCCCGCCTGCCTGGCTGCGGCATCGCTTCGGCGAGGTTGATGGCGTAGGTCATCCAGGAGGTGCTGTCTGGCCTCACGGTGTCTCCCCCTTGGTGATCTTCACGGGGCGTCATCGCTCCTCGGTTGCGTGGGCGGCCCGACTCGCGCCGGGGAATGGCCGTACGGGTGCCGTTTCGTTGAAGCGGGGCCGGCCGGCCGCCTCCAACTCGGTTCGCTCAGCCCGGACTTCAGGCACTGGTAGTTGACGGCCACCTGCTGTGGACCGGTGAATCCGGCAAAGACGATCGAGTCCGGGCAGCGCCGGAGGCAATCAGGAGGGCGACCCGGGCGAGGTCATCCGGGGCGGAACCGAACCGATCCCGCAGGGGCTGCAGGCCTCGCTCGACGACGTCCAGGACCGGCGCGGTGATGCGGGAGCGGACGTCGCCAGGGCCGAAGGCCGTGCCCGGAAGGTACTTGCCGGCGAGCAGACCCCGGCCCAGAGGTTCCGTGATCATGGTGACGACGTTGTGGCGACGGGCGAAGCTGAAGATGTCCTCGTCCTCTTCGCTGCCGGCGGCCCTATGTTCAAGTGGTGGCTGGCTGAGGGGATTGAAGGGGGTGGTGATGACCTTGGGGTCGAACTGTTGGACGAGGAACGCGAACCGAGCCGCGCTTACCTGGTGGCGGTCACCTGCGGTCTCTGCACCTGCCGCCAGCCGGTTCGGCGCCCTCATCCCGAGTGCCTTGACCCTGCCGAGGTGGCGCAGGGCTTCCAGCGTCTCGCGCGCCTCCTGGAGGTACTGATCGCGAGGGCCGAAGTCGGTGTGGTGCAGCGTCAGGACATCCAGCGATTCCACGCCGAGGTTCTCAAAGCTCTGCTCCGCCTGCCCGTGCAGGATCAGGGAGCCGTACGCATTGACGCTGGTGCCCCTGAAGGCCCCGACCGTGCTGGTGATGCTGACGCTTTCGCGGGGCACCTGAGCAAGCAGGCGGCCCAACAGCCACTGGGAGTGCTCGAGACCATAGACGTCCGCGGTATCGAAGACAGTTGCTCCCTCTTCGCGGGCGCGCAGGAGGGCGTCGACCGCGCAGTCGTCGTTCACGGATGCCCATCCTGTGGCGTAGCCCAGGTTGGTTGCCGGTCCCCCGATGGGCCGGCAACCGACGCCGAGAGGGTGCTCGTCCCATCCGGCGACCAGGCGTCGCCGGGGCAGGCGTGAAGCGGACACGGCGGGGCTCGCTCTCATCGCGAAGGACAGGACTTCAGCTCAGCTTGCCGTGGTGGAGCAGAGCGCTGAGGCAGTGGTCCCGGAACTCTGAAGAGAAGTGGGGCGGAGTGCGGCTCTCATCAGCCCCGCTCTCACCGTCGCACCCCTCTGAACGAGAACTCCAGCTGCCCACCGGCTCATATCGGGGGTCATTCCCACGAGGAGACGACCCATCTACCAGTATTTGGACCAGAAATGACCAGATTTGGGGCTGCTCACTACGGAAGGGAAGGCTGAACTGAATGACCCTCGATATGAGCCCCCGCGTACCTGGCCCCGCTGATGGTTGCAGGGCAGGCTTGTGACCGGCTCCCCAGCGGTCAAGACGTGCCGGCAGTGCTACGGGTCCATACCGGCAGGCAGTTCGTGCTTGCCCTCGACCACGAGGAAGACCTCTTGGACAGCCTCACCCAGTTCTGCGCAGACCAGGGCATCCGGGCCGGGTACATCCCGACGTTCGTCGGTGGTCTCCGCTCGGCCCGGCTGGTGGGTTCTTGCGAACCTCTGGCCGATGCCAAGGACCGGCGATGCTATTCACAGTTCTTCCGCATCGTCACCTACGGAAGGGTTGTCGTGATCGCTCTCGTTTCGTCGGTTCTCGGCACTCTGTCCGGAGGCGAAGCCTGGGCAGTCGGCTTGGCAGGCCGACGGCTTGTGCCTCAGCTGCTTCGCTGCCAGGACGAGGTCAACCAGGTGGTGGTTGTACTCCGTAAGCACCTCCCAGCTCTACCGCGGGCGGCGGATGGGCCGCGACGGCTTGCGGTCCTCGGCAGTTCCGTCCCGACCGACTGCATGGGCTCGCGGGCGCATCTGATCCTGCTGGCTGGGACCTCACACCACCTCTCAGTCGGTGCCCGGTGTGAAGCCCACGATCGACCACCCAATGAACGGGGCGGACGCCTCCGTACGGCAGTACACCCCCGTGAGCGCCGTGCGCCGGTGTCCGCCCTCGGGCTCCGAGTCCCGTTCCGGAGACAGCGGTGCCATCCCCCGTCACTGCTGTCTCCGGAATATCGGAGCGAGACGCAGGGCCCTAGCGCTGCTGTCTCCCGGCTGCCGTGGCGAGGGCGTCGCTGCGGCAGCCGGTCCCTCTCCACCGCTCTTCTGTCCATCCCTCCCCAGCGATGTTTCTCCCGAGGCCTTGTCATGTGTCAGCACAAACCCATCTGCCCTCTGCCGAAGCCACGGACCGGGAGGCCGCCATCGTGGTCGCGGCCCACCCGGATCAGGGATGGTCGCAGTTGTGCAACGGTGTCCTGCTCTTCGAGGTTATGTCGATCTCTGCGGTCGGCAGTGTCTCTGAGCTGCTGGGTTGCGACACGGACAGGTCTATGCCGGACGACGGGATCGTCGCCAACCAATCAGCGGATGCTGGCCGTAATCGTCTTCGCGACTTGGGTGGGCGAGAGATGAGTGGTGTCGATGACTTCGGCCTCTCGTCGCATCCAGGTAAGTGCACTCTGGTAGCGCGGGATGTGGTCCAGGCGCCATTGCTGGACGCCGGTTTCGACGGTGTCGCTCTCGATGCGCCGGGCCAGCGTCTCCGGATCCAGCGCGACGGCTTCGCCTTCGGTGTTGACCTTGAGCGACTTCTCCCAATGCTCGCGCAGGGTCTTCTGGTGCAGCCGGGCGTAAATGGCCGTCATCTGCGGCAACATGTGATCAAGCAGTTGCTGGACGATGTGCTGCGGGACGTTGGCGTTGATGAGTCGGGTGCCGAGCGTGTGGCAAAACTGGTGGAAGGTCACCCGCGCGGGGCCGCCGTGCTCGTCGATGAGGCGGATGCGCTCCAGCCAGGTCTCCATCTGTTCGCGGCACCAGCTGTCCGAGACGGCCTTGCTGTCGTTGAGGTTCGCCACCCAGCCGGGGAACAGGAAGCGGCTTCCGGCAGGGAAGCGGGCTTGGACGCGCTTCTGTTGTGCGGCGATCTCGTCGGCCAAGGCTTGGCTGATGGGGAAGAACGCGATGCGCCCGTGGATCTTGTGGTTGACCCAGGTCAGGTAGGGGGGGCGCCGGTGTCGTCGTGTGTGACGCAGTCGAACCGCAGGCGCCGGGCGTCCTTCATGCGCAGGCCGCAGGAGATCAGCAGCGGGACCATGAGGCGGAGATCGTCGGTGGCGATCAAGGCCAGGCTGGCGGGGTTCTCCATCTGCCGCATCAGGTGTTCAGAGATCCAGCGGGGTGACTCGGCCGACGGCCCCGCCCGTACCAGTGACGTGCTCGGCCAGCTTCTGCGGGCCGTACGCCCGGGCGCTCATCCCGTCTCGGCCGAGGAGCTCGGTGCGTGGTGGCGGTCAGCGACCGCCGGGCAGGTCCGCGCCCTGCTGCCCGGCGGCGGCCACCTCGTTGTCGTCACCTCCCGCGACCCGCTGGCGGATCTGGCCAGCGACGGCGCTGTGCTGCACCGTCTCGGCCCGCTCGATCCCGCCGCCGCACGGCAGTACTTCACCGTCTGCCTCGGCGCCCACCGGATCTCTCGCGAGCCCCAGGCCGCCGACCACATCGCCCAGATGTCCGCAGGGATGCCGCTCGCGATGGCCCTCGCCGTGCAAGAACTCGCAGCTCACCCCGCCCGGTCACTGCTCGACATGAGCGCCGCGCTCTCCACACACCTCGCCCCCATCCGGACCGGACGGTCCGCGCTCATCCACCAGGAGGCCGCCATCACCGCCGCCCTCGACCACGCGTACTGGGCACTCCGGCGCGACACCGCCGCGGTGTGCGACCTGGCCCGGCCGGCCGCTCACGACGCGCTGGCCGCGCTGCACGACGCGCATCTCATCGAGGCCGTCAGCGACCTCGATGACCCACTGCGGGGACGGGTCTACCGGTATCACGACGCTGCCCGAGCCCACGCCCGACAGCGTGCCGAGGCAGAGGCGACCGCTGGGGAGGAAACCGAGACCCGGCGCCGGGGGCTGGACTTCTTCCTCGCTGCGGCCACCGCCGCCGAGCGTCTGCTCACCCCGACGCACCTACGCCTCGCACGTGACTACTCCTACCCGCCCGGCGTGCCGATGGCTTTCACCGACCAGGCGGCTGCCCTCGCCTGGCTGGAGTCCCAGCGGCACAACCTGCTCGCCGCGATCCGTACCGCGGACGCCGCCGGCATCGACACTGTGGTGTGGCAGCTCGCCCACGCGATCTGGCCCCTGCTGCGCTCAACGCACGATTACGAGCTGTGGAACGAGAGCCACCAGCTCGGATTCGCCGCCGCGGTGCGCTGCGGCAACCGGGCCGCTGTGCGGGAGATGCTCGGAACGTGGGCGGTCGGCCTACGTGGCGCCGCACGCCACGACGACGCCGAGCGGGCCTTCACCCAGGTGCTGGAGATGGCCCGAGAAGACAACGACGAGCGCAGCGAGGCCCAGGCCCTGCACGAGATCGGGTCTGTTTACCTTGCCACCGAACGGCTGGTGGAGGCACAGGGGTTCCTGCTCCGGGCACGCGAGCGCCGGGTGGTACTCGGCGCCGCGGCACACGACGAACGCGAGCAGCTCGCCTACCGGCGTGGCGTCGCGCTGACCGACATCTGTCTGGGACAAGTCCTCATCGGGCTCGGCCGGCCGGAAGAAGCCGTCAGCGCACTGACCTCGGCCCGTGACGTCCTGCTCGCGATTGAGGACCGCTTCGACGCCGGCCGTGCGCTGGCCTGGCGCGGCCGGGCCCACGCGGAGAACGGCGACCTCGCCCGAGGCGAGGCGCAGGGCCGTCAAGCTGTTGACGAGTTCGCCACGATCAGCACGCCGCGCTGGAACGCACACAGCCTGGAGCTACTGGGGCAGACCCTTCTGAGCGGCGGCCACCTCGAGCGGGCCCGCACCCTCTTCCGGCGGGCCATCGACATCTACGCCCCTATCAGCCGCCGCGACGAACAGCGCGTGCGCCGACTCCTGGAAGCATCCCGGTGAATGCCCGCCACCGCGATGATGCCCGGCAGACAGCCCTCCGGCCGTACAGTCGGAATGGGAAGTTCCGCACCGAGGACACATTGTGCCAAGTTGCCTGCGCGAAGCGCTCGTTGACGTCTTCCGGGGAAGTGTGATGCGGGACTTCTGGGAGACCCACCACTGGCCGGCAGGCGAGCGGCGCGCGCACTGGCACCTCCTGTTCGAGGACCAGCCTGCCGTGCACGACTTCGCCCGCGCCCACACCGAAGTCCTTCACCGTTACCCGGAGCTGAACCCGGTCCCGGTCCAGTGGCTGCACGCCACGGTGCAGTCCATCGGACCGCTCACCCCGGCCGCAGCGGCCGCGGTCGCCGCGGCCGCCCGGCCCGCGCTGGCCGCCATCGAGCCGTTCGCCATCGAGATCGGCCCGGCGCAGGCCATCCACAACGGAGTTGTCCCGGCGATCTACCCCGAAAACCGGATCACAGACCTGTACTGGACACTGCGGCGCGTGACGGAACACGTCGTCGGAACCCAGACGATGCCCAAGGCCCCCGAGGTGTTCTGGCCTCACCTGAGCCTGGCGTACAGCGGCGCCCGGTGGGACCACGACGAACTGTCCCGGGCCCTGGTGAGGCTCCGCCCGCCGCGGCCCCGGATGACAGTGACACGGGCCGTCCTCGTCGACCAGAAGCAGACCTGGCGCGACAAGTACACCTGGACCGTGATCGCCGAAGTACCGCTCGGCAGGCCCACACCAGCACCGTGACCGCACAGGGCTGGCGAGTTCGTTCCGCGACTCCAAGGCAATACCTGGCATGACGGCGCGCGGGGCACGCACGCCTGTCCGCTTGTGCTCCCTGACCTTGCCCGGCCGGCCGCCGTATCCGATCGCTCTACCGGGGCGAGGAGGGACGGCCGCACGTTGGCCGATGCTCCGGGCCGGGCTGCCTGGTCCCTCGCTACCCCCTCTCCCCGGCCCATACACGCCGCGACAGCCGGGACTGCCGTTCCGCGGACGGCCCACCGGGACAGAAGTGCCGAGCGCGCCTGTCTCTACTCGTTGACATACACCCTTTACTGAGGAACAAATCGTTGATTACGTCTGGTTTGTGGCCCCATCAGATCGAAGCAGTAAACGACACCGTGTCGGCGCTGGCCAATGCCGAGCGCACCACCACCATCATGGCCTGCGGCACGGGCAAGAGCCGGGTCGGCGCTGCTGTCGCGGGACACCTGGCGGAGCATGCCGGCGCCAGGCGCGTCTTGCTCGTCGTTCCTTTCCTGGACCTGATCACGCAGATGATCGGCGAATGGCGGCACGTGCTCGGCGCCGAAGTGCTCGGCCGGGTCGTCGCAGTCTGCTCCGACCAGAATGTGCTGCGCAAGCACGAGCCCGACCTTCGCAGGAACGGCGCTCTCATCACATCCGACCCGGCTCAGCTGGCTGCCTTGACCGCAGACCAGAGCCGGATCACTGTCGCCTGCACCTACCAGAGCCTGCCGACGCTCGCCGCCGCCCACGACGAGCATCGCCTGCCGATGTGGGACCTGATCGTCATCGACGAGGCACATCGCAGCGTAGGACGCGCCAGCAAAGCGTGGGCGATCATCCACAGCAACACACGCATCCCCGCCTTCCGTCGGCTGTACATGACCGCGACACCGAAGATCGTCGCCAGCGGTAGCAATGCTGAAGACGCCGCCATCAGCATGGACGATGAAAGAATCTTCGGCACGGTAGCCCACCGGCTTCCCTTCTCGAAAGCCATCGAGCTGGGACTGCTGGCCGACTACCAGGTAATCGTGCCCGTTCTGACCGACAAGGACCTCCAGAGCGCTGCCCAGCAGCAGAACTACTACCAAAGCGGCCGTGCTGCCCTGTCGTCCCGGATGCTCGCCATTCAAGTAGCCGTCCTGCGCGCAGCCCACCAGTACGGCATCCGCAGGATGATCACCTTTCACACCCGCGTGGGCGACGCCCGCTGGGTCGCCAATACCCTGCCACACGCCGTCGAACTCCTGCAGCCGCACGAGCGCCCGGTGCGCTTGCTGGCCGACTACGTGAGCGGGACCCAGCCACTGGACCAGCGCAGAAAGACCGTGGACCGGCTGCGTAGTGACGGCGACGGGCTGGTCGTGATCGCCAACGCGAAAATCATCGGTGAAGGCTTCGACGCTCCGGGGGTCGACGCAGTGGCCTTCTTCGACCCCCGCAGCTCCGCCATCGACACGATCCAGGCCATCGGGCGGGCACTGCGTCGTGGCCGGAATGCCGGGCCCAAGACGGCATCCATCATCGTGCCTGTCTTCCTCAGTCCAGGTGAAGATCCCGAGTCCGCACTGGAGACTTCGGCTTATGCTCCGGTCTGGCAGGTAATCCGGGCCCTGTCCGCTCATGACGACGGCCTCGCCCTCCGTTTGTACGAACTGCAGAAGCAGTCCGCAAGCGCACCAAGCAGTCAGATGGAGAGAGTCCTACCCGACTGGCTGCGCGTCACAGGCGCACCTGTGCCCCACGGCTTCGCCAGCGCCATCACCGTTCAGACGGTGCGCGCCACACCCTTATCCTGGAAAGATTATTACGGCGCCGCTCAGGCATACCGCGAGAAACACGGTGATCTGAGAGTACACCAATCATGGCGCACACCTGACGGGATCAATCTGGGAATATGGATAAACGGCATGCGCCAAAAGCGCAAGGAAGGGAAACTCGCACCGGAACGAATCACCGCACTGAACGAGCTCGATATGATCTGGAGCAATTCAGAAACGGCTCGCCAGCAAATGCTGAAACACTTGCGTGCATTTCATGCCCAAAATGGCCATATGCGCGTCCCTCAAAGCTATACCACCGATGGAGAGCCGCCTTACCCATTGGGTACGGCAGTCAATAATCTGCGCTCGAAGCACCGGCTGGGAAAAGTGGAGCCGGAGGTCATTGCCGAGCTCGACGCCTTGGGATTCTCCTGGAGTCCCACAAAAGATGTCTGGGAACAGTTCCTTGCCGACCTCAAGACATACGCCAGCCGGCACTCCGACCTGCTGGTTCCCCACAACTACATGACGCCCGGCCCCGATGCCCGCCCACTGGGAAAACAAGTAGTAAAATATCGAATCCGCCACAAAAAGGAAAATCTTTCCGAGGAAAAGATCAAGATTCTCGAAAGTCTCGGTTTCGTGTGGAGTGTGGCCGAAAGGAAATGGGAGGACAATTTTCGACTCCTCTTAAAGTACAAGAAACAGCATGGGGATGTAAATCCGCCGGCCAGTGTAACGATTGGCGGCTGGCTGCAGGAACAGCGGCGCATGCATCAGGCCGGAAAGCTGCCCGAGGAGTGGCTTAGCGCTCTTCTCCATGCCGGTGTGACGATGCCGCCCGCTCCCGCACTAAAAGAAAGCTGAGCGCTAACCTCAATGCCGGTAACTTAGGGCGCTTTTGCCCGCTTCACGCGTTTGGGTTTGGTGGCTTGGGTGATGGTGATGGCCGGGACGTGTGGCCGATCGGTAACGCGGTGGGCGGCGCGTTTGAGCGGCCAGCTGGCGACTTTGCGTTTGATGACGCGGGGGTTGGCCCGGCGGCGTCGTGGTGGCAGGAGGCGTTCGAGGAGTTCAGCGTGGGTGGCTTTGACCGCGCGGGTGAGTCTGCCGGGGGGAAAACGCCGCCTGGTCGGTGACCTGGCGGCGCACGACGCGCAGTGAGCGGATGAAGGAGATCCGGTCGGGATCGTGGCCGGCTTGCCGTGCGGCCTGGTGCATGAGGTTTCGGATGGCGTGGTGGACGAGCAGGAAGCCGTAGAGTTCCTGCTCGGTCCCGTCAGGGTGCTGTGAACGCAGCACCAGGTGGGAACCGCCGAGGTGGGTCTTGATTTCGTCGAGGGTGGACTCGAACTCCCAGCGTTGTGCGTAGAGTTCGGCCAGTTCCGCGGCTGGCGCCTGATCTGGGTCGAGGATCGTGGTGAGGAGCCGGTAGACGCCCTCATGGCCGGCGATGGTGTACTCCACCGCGCGTGCCGGGGCCCCGCGACGGAGGTGGTGGATGTCGCTGCGGTCGAAGATCTCTGTGAGGTAGGAACCGTCCGGGTACTGCTCGACCACGGGCAGTACGAGGTCCTTGCGGACTCGCCACAGCAGATCGGCCCCGGTCGCCGCGGCTGCGGACCACAGGTCCACGCTGTAGAAGCCACGGTCGGCCAGCAGCATCATCCCCGGCCGAAGAGACGGCAGGACCGCCCGGGCCAGAGCCCGCTCGCCAGTGCGCAGAGGGCCGATCGCCATGTCGAAAACGGCGTGGGTGCCGCACTCCACCAGCCCGACCATCCGGATCTGCGGGTAGCCGACGTTTTGCTCACCCCGCCCGGAACGCGGCGGACGGCCGAATGCTTCCACGTTCGCCGTCGTGTCGGGCAGATCGAACGTGGTGCCGTCGGTCGCGGTCAGACACCAGTTGCGGTAGAAGGCGCCCTGAGTACCCGGTGCGGCAACCGGCTGGCACACCCGCGCGAACAACTCCCGCAGCGGCGCCACCCCCAGCCGGGACCTGGCCTTCCAGATCGCCGCCGAACTCGGCACCACCCACGACGCCCGCCACCGCCGTTCAACCCGCAGACCCATGGTCAGCAGCCGGGCGACCTCCTCGTAGCTCTGCCCCGAGAACAGGCACATCGCCAGCACGAAATAGACCACCAGCCGGGCAGGCAACAGCCGGTTCCGCTGCTGTACCCGGCCCGTCTCCGCCAACACCTCGTCCACAAGCTCCGCAGAAAACACCTGCGTCAGCACCCCGACCGCGACCCGGTCCGACAGACGCTCACCAGATGACTTCAGCTGACCCGCTCTCGGCATACCACCAACAACGACCAGAATGCACCTAAGTTACCGGCATTGAGGCTAGAAGGTCAGAGCCACATAGGGGCTCAGCACGTAGTGGATGGCGGTAAGGGCGTATCCGTGGCGCGCGAGGGAATCGTCCCAGAGCCAGCCGTCGCGGTCATACTCGCAGCGAAGGCGCTTCCAGCAGGCGGAGACAGGATCATTCTGGGTGTCGACGGTGTGCCCCAAATTTTCTATGTGAGCCTCCCACCGCCGGACGATACCGAGGTCGCTCTCACCAGGCCGTCGGTGAATCAGATCATCCACAGCGCTCCGGGGTACGGCCCCGGGCTCGATTCGCCGCTCTCTGGCTGTGATGTAGAGGGCGGTGGCGAGTGCGCAGATCCCGTCCTCCTGTGAACGGTCGCTGTCGTGCTCGCTGAAGTAGTCGGCGCGGGTGCCGATCAGGTCACGGGTGCGGTCCCATGCTCGTGACCACTCGGCGGGACCGCCCTCGCCCTGCCATGTCCGTGATCTTTCATGGATCGTCGTCATGCGGTCATCTTCCCTTGGAAGCGGTGAAGGTGAAAGGGAGCGGCGTGGATGTCGGACTCGCCGACCGCCGGTGTGGGTTCGAAGGCCGTCCGCCGATTCTTTACCCCTCGGGGGGACCCGAGGTGAGACCGGGCAGGCCCCCGGATGACGCGGGCCGCCGCTTCCTGCTTCAGGAGGATAGGTACCCGGCCCGGGTCCCGTGGGTGGTGACGGCGAACACGAACTCGGCGCTTTCGGGCACGCGCACGCGGGCCACTTGATGCCGATCCACTCGCCGTTACTCAGCTCCAGACCATTCCCGCAGGAACGAGGACACCCCTCCCGGCCTTGTCTGGCGACAGACTCTGATGTGTACCGCGCGCACCTTGGACGGGAGGCCGGCGTCCTTGATCGGACTCGGCGCCGATCGCGCTCAAACGTCGGCATGGCCGTGACTCAGATCAGCGTTCCGGCCAGCGAAAGGCCCGCCTGGTCCCGTCGCAGCGAGAGCAGACGGAACCCTGTGGCTTCGCGGCGCAGTACCCGCACACGCGTAGAGCGCCGGGAGTTTGCCGCATGGGCGTCCTGCTGCCCCATCGGTAGGGTTACGTATTCGCGGCGCCCCGAAGGGCTTCGCTCTCACCACGACGAGGAGCATGTGATGAGTCAGCAAGACACGTTCGATGCGGCAGTATTACGGACGGATGCTCCGCATTCCGCGCGGGTGTGGAACTACTGGATCGGCGGCAAGGACTACTACGAGGTCGACCGCCGTCTCGGCGACGACGTCATAGCCGTGTACCCGCAGGCACAGGAACTGGCGCGCGCTTCCCGAGGCTTCCAGACGCGCGCGGTGCGCCACCTGGCGGCGGAAGCCGGAATCGGTCAGTTCCTCGACATCGGTACGGGGCTGCCGGTCGCCGGCAGCACCCACGAAGTGGCACAGGCCAGTAATCCGGCCGCGCGCATCGCGTACGTGGACAACGATCCGTTGGTTCTGGCACACGCACGGGCGCTGCTGACGAGCACCCCGCAGGGACGAACGCAGTATATCGCCCAGAATTTCATGGATACGGAGCAGGTGCTCCGTGAGGCTCGCGAGACGCTCGATCTGTCGCAGCCGGTGGCGGTGATGGTGCTGTCCACGCTGGGACACGTCGAACCGGCAGCAGGCGTCGACCTGCTGCGCCGGTACATGGCGCCGCTGGTGTCCGGAAGCTATCTGGTGCTCTGCGACACGATCTCGACACCGGCCACGGTGGCGGCGCAGGAGGCGTACGCGGCAGGAGACACCCCGGCGTACTGGGTGCGGCACCGGGACGAGATCACGGCGAGCGCGGAGGGCATGGAGATGGTCGAGCCCGGGTTCGGGCCGGTCTCTCTGTGGCGGCCGGAAGCAAGCGGTGCGACGGCGGTGGACCAGTGGGGGTTCGTCGCCCGCAAACCGTAGACGGCAGACTCCCCCGCGGAGCGACGCGGCGAGCAGCCGTTGCGTGGCATCGCCGGTGCCGGTCGTCTCCGCGGGGCGCGTGCAGCGCCTGGATGGATGTGCTCTCGGCAATGCAGGCCCCGCCCGTAGGTGAGGAGCCTACGGGGGAAGGGGCTTTGGCGGGCCTTCACACAAGGCGGGAAACCGCCAGCTGCCGTAGCGTGTCTGAGTCGCGCACCCCACATCCATCGTTGTGAACCGGGGTGCGAGAGGATCGGAGTGTCTTGTTCGCTCACTGGTCTATGAGGTGGTCGTGATCGACGATGCACACATCTTGGAGCTCTTCCGATTCGCTGACGGCGTGCAGAGCGTGACCCTCCGGGTCGCGTGTGATGTACCGATCGTGACAGGGGAAGAGAGGTACTACGCGGCCGAGATCGTGTTGGAGAGCGGCTTCGTCAACGGCACTGTCGGACTGCACGTTTCAGACGGGGATCTGGATGCATGGGGCCGTTGTCTCGATGCTTTTGAGGCCGAGGAGGGAGCCGAGTGGCCACCCGGCGGCCGTAGTGCGTGGTTGTCTGTGCTTCCCGAGGATCCGGTGGAGGTGACTGTGCACGACTCGCCATCGACGCAGATTGCAGTGCAGGTACCCGTGGACGTGGCGTCCGGGTGGCTGGAGGAGAACCGGCTCCGGCTTGAGCACGTGCGTAAGGCGGTCGCGCAAAAGACGACCTGATGATCTGACGCGATGACCTGGTCTTGCGATGTCTGGCGTGATCACGGCGTCGAAGCCGTCCTGGACAGCCCCGTTCACGGGGCTGGGCCCGCGTCTCTTCGGCAAGCTGGTGCCTGCGCCGCGCCGCGAGGGCGCGGATGGGACGCCGGGAGCATCAGCAAGGTGGCGGCGGCCGTCGAGGTGCTGCCGCCCAGAGCCGACCGGGGTGCTTGATGGCGTAGGCGGAGCCCGCCTGCAGACGAATATGCCTCCTTCGGTGTCAGACCATGGCCATGGCGGGTGGGCCCTGCGCGCGAGCTGGGCGTTTCATCCATGCAGCTTCGCCCGCAAAGGGAAGGGTGACGGCACCCGGACGGGCTCCGCCTGCCATGGTGCGGGGCCGGACGCGACCAACGGGCGCGGCGTGGCCGTGGCTGGTCCGAGCGGGGACGGGGCAGCGTTCGGTGAAGCGGGCGGGTGCCGTTCTCGGTCAGGCTGGTGTGGCGGATCAGATGAGAGGATGCGCGCTCAGCGAATCGGGAAGAACGTTGTCGGGGGTGTCGAGCCAGATCCGCTGCCCTTGAGACGTGACAGACAGGCCTGCCCGGTCGCGGGCCGGGCGGCCGAGGTCGTCCCAGGTGCGGTAGGCGGCCAGGGCCTCGTCCCACAGCCTGCGGGGCCCGTACTGCGCAACGGGATACTCCTGCCGGTCGGGCATGTAGTCGGCCGAGGCCCAGGAATTCTGGTCGTCCGCGAGGATCCAGAAGGTGATCTCGCCACTGTCGTCGTCTGCGGTGATGGGCAGGTGCCAGGCGTCCGGCAGCGCGAGGCCGGCGAAGAACAGGGCATCGGCGTCCTGCGCGATCGCGAGGGGCGAGAGGCTGGTCGTGGTCTCGGTGGCGTCCTTGCGATGGTGCAGGAAGTCGTTCAGGTAGCCACGCGCGGGGCGGGAGTTGCGGGACCGCATGAACGCCGGGTAGCCGGTGAACGTGCCGTGCCCGCGGCCGTCTCGAATGTCGACGACGGCGAAGGAGTACGGGAAGAACGATCCTCCCCAGGGCGCGACGATCCGGCCGTGTCGGGCCTGTTCCACCCAGGCGTAGGGAATCTCCGTGACCGCGTAGGTGGCGATGACCCGCTGGTGGGGGGCGCCGGGTGGCCAGCCCCGGGTGCCGTCGCCGTGCACGATCAGTGGCGAGAGGCCTGCCGCTGCGGCGTTCTTGGCCGCCTGCTCGGCGAGCACCGTGTCGATCTCGACGGAGACGACGTGGGAAGAGCCGAGGCGGTGGGCGAGCCAGGAGGCGTTCAGGCCCGTGCCGGCGCCCAGTTCAAGAATCCGGTCGGTCTCGCGTGCGTCCAGCAGGGACAGCATCTCCAGCATGACGGACGGCTGCGAACTCGATGACGTCGGCAGACGGTACTCGTCGTGGGCTGTGGAGCGGCCGTCGTTGACCTGGGTGGTGATCGAAACGTCGCTGTAGACCGCCTCCAGCCATCTGGCCGGGGAAGTGGTGCGCGAGATGGCCTCGTCCCCGACCTCGATGTCCTCGGGAATGAAAAGGTCCCGTCGTACGTCGGCGACGGCGTCCCCCCAAGGCGCAATGGGCACGCCCTTCTTCCGCAGAGCATCCAGCAACGACGCGGGCGAGCTCACAGCCGGGTCACTTCTTCTTGGGCGGGCCCGCGGACTACCCCGATGGTGAAGGCGACCGTTAGCGCTGGATCAGCCCCCGCGCGCGCAGGGTTACGCCGCCGCACCGGTGACGCAGACGGATGACGCTGCACCCTTCTCTGCCACGGCGGCATTGACGTGCGCTTATACCGTCCGGGGGCCGGCCGGCTGACGCATATGACGCTCCAGCACGCCATGTCTCTACTTCCTTCCTCCTCTTCTACTCAGAGAGATGGGGCGCGAGAGCGTCATGTGCGTCATCGAGTTGCTGGTCGGAGGGAAACGTCCCAGGTCGTTGCCGGTGCGGGCCGGGTGCCGTGTGCGTCATGGGCAGCGCCAGCACGGCGTCATCTTGACCTCTGACAGGCAATCTTGTTCGTTTGCCAAGTGATCTTGACGACCAGTAGGTTTCTGCCACTTGATCTTGACCGGTGGGTCTCGTCTGGTGGGGGGAGACCGTGGCTGGTGCCGCGCTGGCGTACGGCGATGCCGTGCTGTCGGCCTTTGAGCTGGACTTCGTCGAGTCCGGGCAGCGTCATCGGCTGCCGTTGGGCCAGGGCTGGAACCGTCGGTTCGAGGCGGCCGATCCGGTCCGGGAGTTCCGCTGGGCCAAGGGCGGGGAGAGTTTCGCCGGTCTGTACTACTCGACCACGGCGGGCGCCCACGTGGGCTACGAGTCGTGGCTGGAGCGGGATCGGCTGATCCTGCTGGATCGCGATCCCGACGTGGTCGGGATCGCGTCGCAGCCGTTCTGGCTGCACTGGCACGACGGGAAGCGGCGACGTCGGCACGCGCCCGACTTCTTCGTGCGGCTGGGAGACGGCCGGGGCCGGGTCGTTGACGTGCGGGCCGGTGACCGGATCGACCGGGCGGCCGCCGAGTCGTTCGAGGAGACGGAGCGGGCCTGCCAGGCGGTGGGCTGGGAGTTCACCCGCGTCGGCGAGCCGGATCCGGTGCTGATGGCGAACATGCGGTGGCTGTCGCGCTACCGCCGGCGCCGCTGCGCGCGAGCGGACGTCGCCGAGCGGTTGCTGCGGGTGTTCGAGGAGCCGGCCCCGCTGCGTCCCGGGGCGGAGGGGGTCGGCGACCCGCTGCTGGTGCTGCCGGTGCTGTTCCACCTGCTGTGGTCTGGCGTGCTGAGTGCCGATCTTGAGGGCGGGCTGCTGTCGTCCGACAGCCTCGTCGTGACGACGAGGGGAGAACGATGAGCGGGCTGCAGCGGCCGGTTGGAATCCAGGTCGGCGCATGGGTGCGCTTCGCCGCGCAGGTCCGTGCCGTGGTGGGCGTGACGGCCAGGACGGTGACGCTGACGGACACGGAGGCCGGCCAGCGCGTCGTGGCGGTGGAGGACCTGACGGGCGAAGCGGACTTCGCCGTCATCGACATCCCGGTCCGGATGCCGCTTCCGGCCTCGTCACGGCTGGAGACGTTCCCGGCCAAAGCGGTCGAGAAGGCGCTGTGGTGGGAGGGGCACATCCTCGAAGTGCTGCACGGGCGGCCCCCGGAGGCCGGTCCGGACACCACACCGCGGCCGGAGTACGGTCTGGATCGATCGCTGACGGCCCGCCAGCGGGCCAAGGCCGCTGAGCTGACGGCGGCCGGGACCAAGGTGTCGGCCAGCGCGGTCGCCAACCTGCGGCGCCGCTACCAGGCCGAGGGCGTGCTGGGCCTGGTCGATCACCGCCAGGCCGCGAAGCGGCCTGAGTTCGGCTCGGTGGACGAGCGGGTGGTGACGGCGATGCGCACGGCCATCGGCGAAGCCGTCGACGCCTCCACCCGGACGGGGTCGTTCATCCTCTGGCGGACCGGGGAGATCCTGCGCGAGACCTCAGGGACCGAGGATCTCGAAGTGCCCTCCGAGCGCACCCTCTACCGGCTGCTGGCGAAGCTGACCGACGGCACCCATACCTTCAGCGCGGCGAGCACCCGCCGTTCCAAGGCCCACGGGGCGAAGGCCCCGTTCGGCGAGCTCCCGGCGTTCGCCCCGGGCGAGGTCATGCAGATCGACTCGACCCCGCTGGATGTGATGGTCCTGCTGGATGACGGTGTCCCGGGCCGGGTCGAGCTCACGGCCATGATCGACGTGGCCACGAGGACGCTCACCGCGGCGGTGCTGCGGCCGACCACGAAGTCGGTCGACGCGAGCGTGCTGCTGGCCCGGACGGTCACCCCGGAGTTGATGCGGCCCGGCTGGGCGGACGTGCTGAGGATGTCGCGCTCGGTGCTGCCGCACCGCCGGCTGCTGAGCCTGGACGAGCGCCTGGAGCACGCGGCGGCTCGCCCGGTGATCGTCCCGGAGATGATCGTCTGCGACCACGGCAAGGCGTTCATCTCCCGGAACTTCAAATCGTCCTGCCGGTTCCTGGAGATCGACTTCCAGCCCGCGCACAAGGGCTCCGGCTTCGAGAAGGGACACATCGAGTCGATGCTGGGCTCGGTGGCGACGCTGTTCGTCCAGTTCCTGCCCGGCTACACGGGCCGCAGCGCGGACCACCGCAGCCGTCACCCGGAGCCCGAGCGGATCTGGTCGCTGCTGGAACTGCAGGAACTCCTGGACGAGTGGATCGTCGCGCACTGGCAGAACCGGCCGCACGACGGCCTGCGCGACCCCGCCCACCCGGGCCGGCTGTTCACGCCGAACCAGAAGTACGCGGTGCTGGTCGAGGCATGCGGCTACGTCCCCGTCGCGCTCACCGGCGACGACTACGTCGAGTTGCTGCCCTCGGACTGGCGGGCGGTCAACGACTACGGGATCCGGGTCAAGAACCGCATCTACGACAGCCCCGACCTGACCCCGCTGCGGCGCCAGGACTCCGGGATCCGCGCCAAGCGCGGGCTCTGGGAGGTCCACCGCGACCCCTACGACGTCTCCCAGATCTGGGTACGCGACCACCGCACCGACGGGCGCCGGTGGATCCAGGCGACCTGGAAGCAGCTCCACCGGGCACCGGTGCCGTTCGGTGATCTGGCCTGGGACCACGTCAGCCACCAGATGCCCGGCTCCACGGAGGCGGAGATCGCTGACGCCGTCGCCTCCCTGCTGACCCGGGCCCACGCCGGACCGGCGGGCGAACCGAAGCCGAAGGCGACCAGACGCGACCGCCGGGTCGCCGCCCGGACCAAGGCGGCCGGGCCGTCGACCCCGCTGCCCGCTCAGGCCACTGACGAGCCCGCCCCCGCACCCGAGCCGGAGGCCGAGGAGAAGCTCGCCGACGTGATCCCGCTCGGCCTGTTCGACCCGCTCGAAGATCCCTGGAGACGCCGATGACGCTGCCGGACACCGACGACGCCGGGCAGCACCTGACCACGAAGGACGGCTGGCGCCGGTTCGTGGCCGGCGGTCCGAAGCCACCCCACATACCGGCGCCGTCGCCGAAGTCGTACGCCAAGCTGCCCAAGGCAACCCGCCTGAAGCTGGACGACCTGCGCATCGACCACCACGCCCGCCTGATGGTCGTAGCCACCTCCACGGTCCGCCACACCGTCACCACGGGCCGCCGCCTGGTCATGCTGAACCGGCACGCCATCAGCGCCCGTCGGGGCCTGATCGTCTCCGGCCCGGCCGGCACCGGGAAGACCATCGCGCTCACCCAGCTCGGCCTGGCGCACGAGCTCAACGACCGCCAGGTCCACCCCGACGCCCACGGCCGCATCCCGGTCCTCTACATCACCGTCCCGCCCGCGGCGACCGCCCGCATGATCGCCGCGGAGTTCGCGCGCTTCCTGGGCCTGCCGGTCCACCGCCGACTAAACACCACCGACATCATCGAGGCCGTCGTCGGCGTCTGCACCACCGCCCGCACCGGCCTCGTGATCGTTGACGAGGTCCACAACATCTCCCTGAGCACCCGCCAGGGCGCCGAGGTCTCCGACACCCTGAAGTACTTCTCCGAGCGCATCCCCGCCACGTTCATCTACGCCGGCATCGACATCGAGCACAGCTCGATCCTCTCGGGCACCCGCGGAGCCCAGATCGCCGGCCGCTTCACCCTCATCCCGACCCACCCCTTCCCCTACAACGAGGAGTGGAAGGGCCTGGTCAAGACGATGGAGGACACCCTGCTGCTGCACCACCACAAGCCGGGAACCCTCGCCGAACTGGACCGCTACCTCCACGACCGCACCGGCGGCATGATCGGCGCCCTCTCCCACCAGATCCGCGGAGCCGCGATCGACGCCATCCTCACCGGCACCGAGAAGATCACCCGAGCGGAACTCGAAGCCATTCCTCTCGACGTCACGGCTACCACGCAGGCCCCTCGGCCAAGGCAGGCCAGAACGTGAGCCGAGTCCCGCTGGCCCTGCGGATCGTGGAACTGCCGATCCAGGTCTTCCCCCGGCCCTGCGAAGGCGCCCAGTCCTTCATCGACCGTCTGGCCACGGCGAACTACCTCAAGCCGGGCTACCTGCACGCCTGCCTCTGCGACCCACCCCGTTACCGCGGCACCCTCAGCTGGTCCCGCCTCGCCGCCGCAACCGGACGCGACCCCCTTGAACTTCGAGAAGTCCTGGAACGCACGCCACCACCGCCACCGGACCTCCTGCTCTGCGAGTACTGCGGCCGCCTGCCCCGACCGAACGTCGAGGCCGGCCCGGCTCCCTGGTGGTGCTCGGCCCGATGCCGACGCAGAGACGACCTCCTGAAGAGCGCACCCTCCAGCAACGGCATCCTCCCGGACCAGAAACAAGTCCTGCCCTGCCCCGGCTGCGGAGCCCAGTTCATCCGGCCCGCGGTCAGCCCACGCAGTGCCTGTTCACCCCGATGCCATGGCAGAAACGTTCGCGCGCAACAAGCAGAGCTGGCCCTCTACGAGAACCCGGACGCAGTCGAGGACGAATCCGCTTGACCCGGGCGATCATGCCTTCTCCCGGGCGAGTCCGGGAGTCTCAGGACCTTCGCGTGGTCCAGCAAGGCTTTCAGTCCTCGCCGACCTGCAGGAGCACGACAACGAATCCGGCTCCCCGGCCGGCGACTACACCGTCGAAGGTGTGCCTGGTGACCGGATTCCATGCGCGTCCGCTCTCCCAGAGACCGTCGATGTTGGAGAACCACTCCGACCCCGGGCCCAGAATCGAGATCGCCTTCGTCACAGCCCGTCTTGCGTGGGCGAGGTCGCGCCGCGGATGCCCCGGGAACACCAGGCTGTCGGTGGAGAGGTTGACCATCAACCCGGCTGCGGTGTCGCGCGTGACCGGACGAAGGGCCGCCTCGATCTCCTTGAGAGTGGTCGGTCCAGTGGCGCCCACGACCGCCTCATGAGCCCAGTCAGCTTCGGCGGTCGTCGCGAGCTCGCGGACATGGTGCGCAAGATCAGCTCCCGAACTCCAGCACCAGCGCGAGTACACACTCTCCTCGCTAGCCAGGGAAAGGAGGAGCGCTTCGAGGAGATCTGCATCATCCATGGCTGCATCCTCGCAGGAGCCGCTTGGCATGAAGACGTCGGCCTACCTGCGCGGAGGTCTCCGAACTGTCCACGGATAGAGAGACAGGGCAAGTCAAACTCACCTGGCAAACGGTCAAGATCACTTGTCAGAGGTCAATCGCTGCGCGGGCGAGGCCGTCCTCCGGTAACCCGTCGGCCGTCGAAACGGGCCCGGTCCAGCGCGCAGCGGCCGGGAAGGCAGGCTGAAGTCCCAGAAGGTGCCTTCGGTTCGCGCGGGCCGGTCTCCCGACGGTGTCCGGGACGTGCTGAGGGCCCGCGCGTCTCGGGGTGGCGGCGGGTTCGGTGACGGTGTGGGGGCTGGCTCGCGGCCGTACGGAGGCGTGAGGTCAGGCGGGTGGTCTGGAGTCCGGACGAAGGGTGATGAGGAAGCCGCGGGTGGCGCTGGTGCGGGGCAGCTTGCGGATGTCGATGCCGCGTTGACGCAGGGCGGGTGCGAGGGAGGTCAGGCGGGCGGAGAGCAGGGCGGTGGTCTTGGGCCAGGCCTCGGGGATGGGCCCGGGTGGTCGCAGCACTTCGTCGATCTGGCCGGTGGTGGCCCGCCACTCGGTGGTGCCGGTGGTGGCGGACCAGCGGGTGAGGGCGGTGGCGACCGGGTCGGCGTCGATGACGTCGTCGGTGACCGCGTCCTGGGAGCCGGTGTAGGTGGACAGGGTGTCCCAGCCGGTGACCGCGTCGAGTGCCCACAGCAGTTCGGCCCAGTCGGCCATCCGCGGCTTCTGGTCGAGCTGGTCGGCCGCGTCGGGCAGGCGCGCCCACACCGCGGCCGCTAGGTCGAGCAGGCCGCCGAGGATGCGGCCGTGGGCGGCGCGGTAGCGGCGCCACAGCTCGTGCTCGCTGCGCCGGGCCTTGGGGTCGATGGCCTCCAGGGTGAAGGGGAGCAGGCGTTCGGCGAGGTCGGGCTGGAGGGCGCCAACGTCGATGCCGGTCAGCAGGACCGGGCGCTGGTAGGCCCAGGAGGTGACGTCGTCGTCGGTGTAGACCTCGCGCTTGGCGACGGAGGCCCCGGTGACCGCCCGGCACAGGAAGTCCGACAGCCACTGAGGGATGCCGGCGAGGTTGTCCAGGCCCATGGTCCACCCGGCGGACGCGGCCACCGCGCCGTCGTCCTCGCTGCGCGGGACGTTGCGGACCTCGGCGCGGATCCCGTCGAGTACGCGCAGCAGCTGCCGGGCGGAGGTGGTCTTGGCGGTGCCGCGCTCCCCGTTGAAGTACGCGATCGGGCGGGGCATGTCCGGGCGCAGTCCGGCCAGCAGCCAGGCGACCGCCATCCGCCAGGACGGCTCCGCCAGCGCGGACAGCTCGCGCAGCAGTCCGAGTCCGGCCTGCCAGCCGCCCGGATCGCGTTCGGGCATCGGGAGTTCACCGGTCAGCCGGGTGCGCCGCCACAGCGGGCCCTCGCCGATGGGCGGGGTGGTCACCGACCAGGTGCCCGGCTCGATCAGCACGCTGAGTCCGTCGGAGCGGCCCAGGTCGAGCCAGGTCGCCTGGTCGTCGGCCGGGTCGGGGGCGATCCGCAGGCAGACCGGCTGTTCCTCGGAGTCCAGGGCGAGGGCGTCCATGGAGGCGATCGCGTCGGTCAGGCAGCCCTGGGACGGGGAGCGGCCGGTGCGCAGGACGTAGGCGCGGTTGAGGAGTTGGCGCAGGGAGCCGGTTCCGCCGAAGCCGCCCTTGGCGCGCAGCGGGCGCGCGATCGGCGGGCCGTCGACGGGGACGGCGTACGCGGTCTGGTCGTGGCGCACCAGCTGGTACTGGTCCATGCCCAGGTGCAGCAGGATGTCGGCCTGCGACAGCTTCGGCTCCCGCTCCGCGGGCCGGGCTCCGTCCGGCCCTCCCGCGCCGCCCGCGCCGCCCGCGCCAGCCGCGCCGGCCGGGTCGGCGGGTTGGGGTTCTCGGGCCGGGGAGGGCAGCGCGGCGCGGGAGGTGAGGGGGTGGTTCATGACCGTGCTCCCGGGCTCGGGATGGTGCGCGGCGAGCGCATGCCCGCCTGAAGTGCGCGGCGGAGGGTGGACTGGGCTTTGGCCTCGCCGGGGTCGACCCCGGCCTGTGCGGCGGCGTCGGTGAGCGCCTGGTGAACCTGGTCGTGCTCCAGCAGCCCGGCGCCGACCAGCTGACCGAGCCGGAACCCGGCGCGGTTGATCGTGTCGTTGCGGCCGGCGCGGGCCGATGCCACGGCATCGAGTTCGCCGCGCAGCGCAGCGGCGGCGTACGCGGAGGCGTCCCGCATACCGCTCTCGCGGGCGGGATGGGGAAGCCGGACTCGGCGGGGCGGGCCGGTCGCCACATCGCGGTGGCGCAGCCCGACGCGGTCCAGCTCCAGCGCGACCCAGCGCGGCAGCCGTGCCGGCCGCTCCTGGTGCCCGACCATCCGGTAGCGGCCGGCCGCGGTGACGGTGCCGGGCGCGACCGCGGTGGACCAGCCGGCCCGTACGTCGACCTGCCAGCCGAGCCGGCCCGCGCCCTGCACGTACCGGCTCGTCTCCCCGGCCCGGTACCACAGGTGGATCCCGCCGGACGGGGTCTGCACGGTCAGCGTCGCCGGGGTGTCCAGCAAGCTGCCCGCGCGCCGTACCCGGCACAGCAACTCCAGCACGTCCACCCCGCTCCGCACCCGGCCCAAATCCGTGTCCTGGTGCTGGGTCAGGTCCACGCCCGGCAGCAACAGCGCCTGCTCCGGCGGCGGACGGTCGTGGTCGTCGAGGTCGAGCACCACCAGACCGGACGGCCCCGCGGCCACGCCGACGCCGAAGTCCCGGCCACGCCACCAGCGGTGGATCAGCTCCCGCTCCCGCGTCGCCGCCCGGACTCCGTGGCAGTACCGCCCGGCCTCACGGCACGCACACCCGGCCGCATCGGGGAAGCCGCACGGCGAGCGCGCCCCGGCCGACGGCGGCCGACACCGGCGGCAGTTGCCCGCCGGACGCTTCGACCCAGGCAGCAGCGGGTGCACCCACCACCCCCACTCAGCGCATCGCAGCGCCACCTCCAGTCCCCCGTTCACGCCGCGCCCACCGTCTCCCGGCACCCGCCCGCCGCCGGCTGCGGCACGCGGATCTCGTCGTGCAGCGGACGCGCCGCCAGAGCCGCCAGCCGCTGCCGCCATCCACCGACCTCCTCCGAAGCCGGGGACCGCTGCGCAACCCGGATCTGGCCGAGCCGCTGGGCGAGAAGGAGCTCCGCGCAGCGCTGCCGCGCCTCCTCGGCCGCCGCCCGGGCCTGCTCCTCACCGCCGCGTCGCGCCCGCTCGACGGCGAAGACCCGTTCGGTCTCCGTCAGGGCCTCTTCCGAGGCCAGCAGAGCGTCCATCGCGCGGGCCTGTTCCTGCCGCAGCAACTGCTCGGCGAGGGTGCGCGCCTCCCAGGCCACCGCGGCCTCCGGCATCCCCTCGCGCCGCAACCGCCCGGCCGCCCGGCCGACTTCGTCCTCCAGCCCGACCCGGCACGCGGCCAACCGCTCGGCCACCACGCCCAGGTCCTGTACCGGCCCGCTCACCGCGGCCGCGACCTGGGCCGCCTGCTCCACAGCCGCACGGGCCGTGCGGTTCTGCGAGCACACCAGGCACAGACCACTTGCCTCCGGCACCCCGCACTCCTCGCACGGCCGTGCCGCCAACTCGGCCTTCGCCGACTCGAGCTCTTCGCGCTGCTGCGCCCAGACCACCTCGCGTCGCGCCCGCTCCACCGCAGCCTGCTCGCGCCGGACAGCGTCCCGCGCGGCCCGCTGCGCTACCTCCCGGCTCAGCCGCCGCTCAACCTCCGCCCGGGCCTCGGCCGGCGTCAGGCGGGGCAGCTCGGCGGCGACGGCCCGACCGACCTGGTGCCGCAGCGCCCGGCGGTCCCCGATCAGCAGCTCGCAGCTCGGGCACACCAGCCCGGTGTCCATCCGCACCTGGTCGTCGCACGCCGTCGCGTAGCACTCCGCCCGCTGCGGCAGACCCCGCGCCAGCAGCCAGCCCACCGGCTCACGCACCCGCTCACCGTGCTGAGCAGCAAGCCGCCGCTCCAACCGCTCAGCCAGCACCACCGGCGCCTGCTCCGAACCCACGATCCCGGCCAACCGCCGCAACTCGGCCTGGAGCGCCACCCGCACCCGGGTGCGCCCCCCGGCATGCGCGATGCGGGCCCACTCCAGCCGGACCGGGTCCAGCACCCGCTCAAGGCCCCGCGGCAGCGACCACCGCAGCGGCACCGGCTTCGCAACCACCGGCTCAGGAGCCGTCTGGCACTCCCCCGCTGGATCCGGCTGCTGTTCCCCGCGAAGCGGGCCACCCCGGCCACCCGGCTCGTCGACCACGCCGATCCGGACCGACCCGGGCCCGGTCTCGCGCCCGTCCGCGCGTTCCGGCAACGGTGGGAACCCCGATGCGGCTTCGCCGGAAAAGCAAAACGAAGCAGCACCAGAACCACCATGAGTAACCACCGGAGCGTGGTGGGCGTGGAGCAGCGCACCCCCAGTCTCCGCCCCGGAGACCTCGATGCCTTGTTGATCCTCGCATTCCCCCAGGTCAGAAGCATTATCCGGTTCGGTCCGGAGAACCTCGGTAGCCTCCTGACCCCTGAGTGCACCATCACCTACGACGTCCCAGCCGCCGTCTACGACCGTGAAGAACCCCTCCTGGACCCACCCCTCCCCCGGCTCCTCCGGGCCCGCTTCGTCCAACCCCGAAGCGCAGTGCACGCAGACTCGGGCCTGTTCCGGGGCGACGTCCTCAGCCTGCTGGGCCCTGGCCGGATCGGGCACGACCCGCAGCTCCGCCGCAGCACTCCGGCCGTGGGCGGCCGCTACGGCCGGCACCACCATCCGGATCCGGGCACCAGGTACGCCCCGGCCCCGCACCTCCAACAGCCCCTGCTGGATCAGCCCGTCCACTACCCGGGCCGCCTCCGCCGTGGAACACCCCAACATCCGCGCGACCGTCGCATCCGCACGATCCCAGCCAGCCGCCACCGCCCCGCCAACGAGCCGTACCCGACCATCCGACCGGGCAGCCAGGACCAACCGCAGCAACGCCAGCCGCTCTGCCGCCGCCCCTCGACCCCGCCGAGCACCAAGCAGACCCGCAGGCGTCTCCCGCTTACCCACCGGCGCCCAGCCCGGCGCGAACAGCGCCTCACACAACGCCAACAGGACGGCCAGCTCATGCTTCTTCAGCACCAGAGCCTGCGGGTTGCCTCGGGCTTGAGCGGAAGTCAGTGGAAGTAGCTCCCAACGAAGACCATCAACCCGACGCACTCCGTCCACCGTCTTCGTCACGACCTCCGTCGCCACCGCGCCAGATCCACGCAGCCCAGGCAGCACCCGATGATCGACGTAGGACTTCGACACTCCCAGCCACCGGGCCAGCTCCCCCGCGCGCAGCTCCAACCGCGACTCTTCTGCCGGCGACTTCGCCAACAGGACCGTGGCACCCAATACCTCGGGCAGTGGGCGCTGGTAGACCGCTCGGTCTGATAGCAGGGCATCGAGAGCGCTAGAGAGCCGCTGCCTCATCTTCGGGCGCAGTACCAGCGGTTCGGGAAGCCCTTCCTTGTCGGAGGAGCGGGGTGTGCTTTGCCATCGTGGATGAGTCGAGGTCCATCGACCACCCTCGAATGTCCTTTTTGTTCCGATTTGGGCATCGTCCGGGGGAGACTCGTTCGAGGCTCTTTTTGGCAATACGGGACTAGCCCTATGGCTGGCGGCTATGATCTGCTCCAGAACTGCATAGGGATGAAGGCACAACACGACCGACCGCTCGACCGATCGACGGAGAAGTCCTGGTCAGCGGGGGTGAAGTTGAGATCCGCTTTAGGGCGGAAGGGTCAGGTCAGGTTGCCGTTGGCTTCTCCTCCCCTTGCGGCATGCGGGTGGCACCGCAGGCTGCAAGTGACGCCGACGAAGTCGGCTCGATGTGGCAGACACGGAAATGCTCAGGGTGGCGACCCCGAGCGGTGGTGATGGGTGACTTGGCGAAGTCACCCGGTGAGGCGACCCGATGGGTCGCCTTTTCGCTTTCGCCCCGAGCCTGAAGACCACTGCGGTGTGACCGTGGCGACGGTCCTCGCGTTGACCCTGCCGAGGCGTGGCGTGCCTCGTGCCGGTCCGAAGCGCGTGAGTCCAGAGTCTCGACAGGACGGCATCCGGCGAGAAGAGCGCGAGCCCCACTCTCCGGAACCACCCCATGCATCACACCAAACATCACGGGGCACACACTATCCTTAAATGGATCTGCTTGAGGCTGAACCTTTGGAGCGTGTCTAGTGGCAAGGTTTTCGGAACGGCCCTGGCCGTCACAGCCTGGCGTGATGCCTGGTGTGGAGGAGCAGGACCTCCGGACGTTCGCCGCGTACGAGCCGGATCTACTTCGGGGGCGCCAGCTCCGTCTGTCAGCCGAACTTGCTGCAGAGGTTGCCGAAGCGGACCGGCTGGTTCGTGCCTTCAACGACGCCGCGCCGACCAGTCCTCATCTGGAGTCTCTGGCCCGTTTCCTTCTCCGGTCGGAGGCTGTGGCGTCCTCGCGCATCGAAGGCGTGGTGGCTTCCGCCCGAGCAATCGCTCACCTTGAGTTGATGCTCGCGACCAAGGCCGGCGACGATCAGCGCACCCACCGCGGCATCAGCGACAGCGCACGCGAGGTTGTCAACAACGTTCTGGCCCTGCGTCGTGCCGTGACTGCGCTGTCCGAGACCGAGGCAGTGACGGTTGACGACATCAACGGCCTGCAAGCCGCCCTGATGGTGGAAACAGAGCAAGACGAGTCATCGGGGTTTCTTAGGACCGTTCAGAACTGGGTAGGAGGCAACGCTTACGGGCCGCACGGAGCGGAGTATGTGCCACCCACCCCTGACGCGGTAGGTCCTCTCATGGACGATCTCGCTGCCTTCATCTCTGAAGATCACCCGCTGCCTCTCGTCCAGGCCGCCCTCGTTCACGCGCAGTTCGAAACGATCCACCCCTACAACGATGGCAACGGTCGAACCGGTAGAGCGCTGATTCACACGGCACTCGCCAGGCAAGGCCTCGCGGTTGGACATGTCCTGCCGATCTCCATGTCTCTCTTGGCTCATGCTCGCGAGTACATCGCCGGCCTTAACGCGTTCCGTTACGTGGGTGAGCCCGACAGCTCCGCCGCGGCCGCTGGAGTTGATGCTTGGATCCGTGTGTTCCTGGCGGCTACCCGCGATGCCGTCGCAGAGGCTCGGCGCTTCACCGACGAGCTAAGCCAGATGCGGAGGGCCTGGTACGCGAAACTTGCCCACTACAGGGAGGGTCAGGGACTCCGTGGACAGCCTCGGAAGGGAGCCGCAGTTGTGCGGTTGATGGAGCAGCTCCCCGGCGTGCCGATTGTGACCGCTAGGGCTACGCAGTCCTTGCTCGGCATCTCCTTCGTCTCAGCCTCGAACGCCCTGGAGGAACTGGCTGGAGCCGGGGTCGTGCAGGTGAAGGAGGTTGAGCGAGGGACACGTGCCTACCTGGCCACCGACGTGCTGGACTTGATCAACGGTGCCGAGCGTCGGCTGACGTACACGAAGTGGGACCTTCCCGAGCTCGACGCGTGGGTGTGACGGTTTCCTTTAACCTGGTGCGGCCCCGGTTAAAGGGAAAAGTGACTGAGGGTAGCCAAGAGTTGGCGCAGTGGGACTCATGGTGCGCCTCGGCGCTACGCCAGTCGGCTCTCGGCCCCCGTCCCACGGGTAGGAACAGGGGCCGAGAGGGAGACAGGCGGGCTGGGTTCGCTGCCTACTGAATCGTCGTGACCAGGTGCTTCTGGAAAAACTCCGACAGGTGCGTACGCTCTGCCGGCAGGCTGGCAATGTACTCAGCAAGGCAGGCACTGACGATCTCGAACGGCTTCGCCTGGATCCCCTGGATTGAGTCCATGAGGTCCATCATGCGGGTGAGGCGAGCGTTGACGTCCTTGCGCAAGGAGCACACGGGCCGGTAGTTGTCCATGTTGGCGCTCTCGGGGTCGCTGAGGATGTACTTGCGGTACGCGAGACCCTTCTGGGCGAGTTGCCACACGTAGTCCCGCTCGTCCTCCATGGCTTCCATGTCGATGCCATCCGGGTCGAGCGGCTTCAGCACCGGTTCCAGCGCGGCATCGACGTAGTGCGCTGGAGTTAGCTTCGGTCGCTGGAACGTCAACATTTTCAGCAGAGCCATGTCGGCGGTGCGCTGGGTGCCGACCTGGTCTGCCGCGAGGCCGTAGAGGTTGATGTTGCGGTTCTCGAAGGGCACAGCGTTCAGCTGAGAGGCGCTGTATACGGTCAACAGCGAGGCGTAGCCCGGTGCTTGCTGTGACAACTCAAGCATCGCTTGCTCATTGCGCTGGCGCGGTTCGTCCGGGTTGAACGGTTCGGCGGGCCTGCGTCGACCAGGCCGCCGGGCCGGGAGTCCGGACAAGGAAGCCGAGGTACGCAAGGCCGGCGCCGCATGCCGGTCAACTCGGGCCAGTTCCGCCGTTCGCTCGGTGGGAGCTTCCTGCACCTCGACCGTGGGCTGCCCGGAGGCGCCTTCCGCAGAAGAGGTTTCACTTGCCGATCCGCTGCTCGGCTCTCCCGACCCGTGCGACGCCTCCTGCCCATTCTCAGCGGAGTCCCCCGCAGAATGGCCCAGTTCACCGCGGATAGCGGCGGGACCAGGTGTCTGGGTCGGCGACACGGTGACGCGGCTAGCAGTGGGCGAAGGTTCAGTCTCGTCCGCAACAGGGCTGCGCTCCGACTCTTCATCCTGCTGCGGAGGAACAACAGCCTTAGCAGCGGTCGACTTCGCCGTCGTCGGAGGCACGAAGGCACGGACCGGGCGGAAGTCGTCCTCGTCTTCGTCATCATCGTCGCCCCCGAGGTTCAGGTCGGGAACGATGAGGTGCTCCTTCTTGCCCGCCTGCTCACCCCGTTTGGCGTTGGCCTTGGGGCCGGTTCCAGTACCCGCCGTGCCGACGGTGGACTTGCTCATGACGCTCCCTGCATCTGCTTCTCACGGAGTTCGGCGTTGCGCTGGCGCACCCGGGTGATCACTCCTCGTGCCAGTTTCGAGTAATCGTCCGCGAGGTTTACGGACGACTGCGCATCCACGTAGCGACCGTTCTCGTCCCGAGGCCGGGGAACCAACTCGCCGTTTTCGTCCCGGAGTTGCCCGGTGGCGGCCAGTGCGAACTCGCGGGCGGGGCGGCCGTGGTTGCGGCACAAGGTAGCGATGGAGCGGGCATCGCGTACGTACTCGTCCAGAATCAGTCCAGGATCCATGCCAGCCTCTGTGAGCAACTTCTCGATCTTGATACGAACGTTGGTCAGCTCCGTGGTCGGCTCGCCCTTGACCTTTCGGAAACCCAGGAAGACGATCGCAGTGAGCTGCGCCTCCGGGTTGAGGCGCCGGTTGGCGCGAATGAGCCGTGTGACGGTGGACAGACCCCTCAGAGCAGCATTGTCCGTGTTGTGAATGGGCGAGACGAGATGGGTGGATGCTGCCAGACCGGCTCGCTGGATGGCTTTGTCGCCCGGGGCGAAGTCGAGCACGATCCACCGGTACAGGTGGGAGATCTGCGCCAGAAGCAGAGCCAGCAGGAGATAGGCAGCGATGGCGTGCGTGTCGGCGAGCTTGTTGATGCGACCGGCGATATCGGAGCAGTGCCTACCCGAGATCGTTGCATCCAGGAACGGCCGAACGTTCTTGACGACCTTCAAGGGGCCGTCGTTAGTGATCGCATCACGGAGGGCCTTCCCGTGATCATTGAAGGCCTTTGCATCCAGTCCCAGATCAGTCCTTCCGTCTCCGTTGGCATCAATCTCCATGTAGAGGACCGGAAGGGCGGACTTCCCTTGGCTGTCGCGGTTCGCTTGTTCCTCAGCCAACATGTAGGCCAAGTTGGTGGCCAAGGTGGTCTTTCCTTCGCCGCCCTTGCCGATGGTGGACCCGATGACGTTCCGCAGGTAGGGGCGTAGTTGCTCGACGAGCGCCGCAAGCATGGCGTCACCTGACATGTCGTCGAACTCGACGATCGCATCGAGTCGACTCTGCAGTTCGTTGTACTCGTAAAGTTCCAAGGCTTCTCCGCCGTCGCGAGATGGTCACGAGAACCACGCGCTGGCTAGCCCACAGTGGATTCTGTGATCCGCAATCGGCCCGCGTGTCCCTTCATGCTCGGGCGTGACCATACACGGGTCAGCGAGCGTGTGTCACGTCACGTCACATTGACGTGGCACGGCGTGTTGAGACCCTCAAGATCATTCTTTGCTTTCCTTGTTTCTAACCCCTAAAGACGCAGAAATTCAATCCATGCGCCGACCTAAAGCCTATTTGCATACGCTGACAATTAGGGGAAGCGACGTTTATGAAGATGATGAGCCTTGCGGGTGAGTGCCTGAGTGAGTAAGTGAGTGATGTATGTGATTTTGTGAAACTCGCAGGTCAGGGGTCATTTTGCCATCTCTTGACGATCGGGCAGGTGGTCGAACGCGGGCTTGGCCGAGACGTCACGTCTCGCTTCGCGGTCAGCTCTGGCAGGTGAGCCGTGAAATTCCGTGTGTGCGGAAACATCAACTGGCGACGATGCGCCTTACCGGCCGATGCTGTTGCGTGAGCTTCGCCGGTCACCTCGAATTTCCGCACCGTCCGTGGAGTCGTCCACCAAGAGACTGCGCCTGAAAACATGCGCCTCACAGGTGCCAGGGGCTGGCAACCACGTACGCGCCGGGCCCAGAGCTGTCAGCGTTGGCGCTCAGCGTGCTTGAGCGCTGAGGGACCGAGGGGGACGCATGGGTTAGCGGGTGCGCTGCCCCGCCCCGAGAAGGCTTTCGGTGGCGAGCTGCGGCTGGCTGGACATCGGTGGTCGAGCCAGGATCGATCACCGTCGTCTCGGCGTTGGGTCACGGCCGCGATCGCGGGGAGCATGGTGCAAGTGGCCGGGGCCTGGCGCGTGCAGGGCACGGTGTAGAAGTCGTGCGGCAGCTGCACGCGACTGCGCAGGCGTTCGACGGCGCTGACGAGAGAGTTGCTACGCGATCGGCTTCGACTTGTCGGCAGGCAGGAGAAGCTTTTCAGCACTGCCGGCTGGAACTACGCCGGAGCCGACCAGCGCTTCACCAACGTGGGGCTCACGGGGCGGAGTATGACGGCTTGCTGGTCAGGCCAGGGTGTTGTCCTAGGCGAGTGGCCAGGAGCAGGACCGAAGGGCGGCCGAGTACGTCGTCGGGGTCTTCCGTGTACCCGGTACAAGGTGGGCGCCACGGCGGTGGGCGTGAGAGCTCATGGGGAACGTCTCGTGTCAGCGCGAGAAAGTGCGCTGGGTGTGTCACACCGCGGCCGGGATCAGCACCTGTAGCAGGTGAAGGGGCGCTCGCTCCTTCACCTGCTGTTGTTCTCGACCCAGGAGCGTCTCGATGACTGTCGCTGTTCCGACCTCGCCCGTCCTGCCCGAGGGCGTCCTCGCTTTCGTCCGGCATCCGCCGGCCGCCCGTCTCGCACGCCTTGCTCAGGCACGCCAACTGCTGGGCGAGCCGGGAGTCCTGCCTCTGCTGGAGGAGGCCGTGCACGTTCCGCAGCTGCGTCCGGGCGTCCTCGCACTGGCTCAGGTGGATGTCGGCGATGCCCCGGACATGGTGTTCACGGTGCGGGCCGAGCACTGGATGCGTGTCGCCCGGACCACGTGGCAGGAGTCGGCGGCGTTCCTCGCCGACGTGACCTGGCAGGCGCGGCGCGACGGCCGCCGCGTGAGCGAGGAGATCCCCAGTGGTGCGGCCCTTGCCGGCGACCCCGTGACCGCCCGTACCCGCATCCATCTTCTGGGGCTCGCGCTGCGCTACGACTTTCGACGGGTCGCGTTGGAAGAGATGCTGCGCGCTCACCGCGGTCCCTGGGACGTCTTCAGCCGCGCGCTGTTCGCGTTCGCGTTGCTCGGCCAGTCGAAGCCGCAGGGGCTGCAGGTCATGGAGGGAGTCCTGGCCGACGCCAGCGACGATGTAAAGGTCCTTCACACTCTGCTGCACGGGTTGTGGCTCGGCGATGGGCTGCCCCAGCGCCATCAGCACATGCTGGGGATCCTGTCTCGTCCGCCGTTCAGGGGGCGCACCGACGCTGTGGCGCTGTTCCGGGAGGCCGGACTCCTGCGGGAGATGCGGTGCTTCGGTGAGGCCCTGGCCACCATCGACCGGGCGCTGGAACTGCTGCCGCCCGGTGACCCGGGAGTCCATGACGACCTGATCCGGGAACGCGCGCTCGTCCTCCTCGCCCGCGACGTGTGCGCCCGGACGCACGGCGCCTTCCGGATGCCGGCGAGCGGGTGACGGCATGCCGTTCGGTGGGGCGCGCCGGGCTGTGCCGTCCGGGCGGACGCCCGGCCGAGGCTAACCGGGGCCCTCGGGCTTTAGTCCGGCATGTCCGCGTATGCTAGGTGAGCCAGCCGCAGCACCGACGGACTGCCCAAGAGATCGTCGGGGTCCCCGTGTGCACGGTAGAGGGCCAGTGCCGTGTCGGCGAGGGTGAGCAACTCGGCCCGAGAGAAAGCGGCGTCGGGGTTCAGGGCGTGCGGACGGCCTTCGTCGAGGTCGTCAAGGACGAGGGCCAGGCGCTGAAGGAGCGGCTTGGCCTCCGGCGGCAGCGGCGTGCGGGCGTGGACGTCATAGTGCTGCTGGTCGAGGGTGTGGCAGGCGCGGGCCAGGAGCACCAGGTCCGTCGTGGTGAGGTCGTCTCGTGTGACGGGCAGGACGGCGGAGTCGGCCAGGCCGAGCACCTTCCACACCCCCGTGGGGGCGCGGCCGTCGGGACCGGGGCAGGCGGCGCACCGAGGGCAGTGGCCGGAGTCGGTGAGGAACTCCGCGCACTTGGCGGCGTGGCACAGGCCGGTCTCGGCGAGCGTGGTCACGGTGAAGCGTAGCCACAGCAGGCCGTCGCCGGTGCACACGTTCAGGGTGTCGGGGCGGGTGCTCCATACGCGGCCTGCGGGTTGGGCGCGCAGCACCCTGCGGGCGGCCAGCAGGACGTCCAGGCCCGGCAGTTCCTCTTGGTCGCGGTTGCCGGGGGGCTGCCAGCCGGTGCCGGCACGGACGTGCACGGTGTAGTCGGCGTCGGGGTCGATCAGTTGGCGGGCGGCGGCGTAGGTGCGGTCGAGGGTCATGCGCGGGTTCCGTGGGGGAGGGGGTGTTCGTTCTTTCCGCTGTCGTTCACCTCGACGAGCAGCAGGCCGGGCGTATCGGCCTGGTCTTCGATGTGCACGTAGGGGACATGCGCGTGGGCGCCCCACTGGGCGCGGCGGATGAGAACGCTGACGCCGTGGACCTGGATCTCGTAGTCGTCGCTGGGGGTGTCGTCCTCGGGGGATGGGGTGACCACGGTGATCAATGCCTCGCGGATGCGGTGGAGTTCGGGGTCGGCCATGGAGGTTCCAGGGGCGGTCGGTGCGGGGGCGGGGGAGTAGGTGGCGGGGTCGAGTGCGAGGAGGGCGTCAGCGACGGCCGAGGACAGGCCGCTGGGGACGAGGCTGGAGTTTTGCATCAGGGCGAGCTTGTCGAGCGGGGTAGGCGCGCGGTCGATCGCTTCGAGCACCTCCTGGTCCTCGGCGTCGTCGCACGCCCAGTGCTGGGCTTCGGCGAGGAGGGCTTCGAAGAGGGAGAGGGCTGCGTCGTGGGGGTTCATTGGGACCTTGGGTCGGGCGGTGCCGGGCCTTGCGGGACCGGGCCCCGAAACGGAAGGAGGGCGTGGTGGGGGCTTGTGTCAGGTGGTGGCCGGCTGCTTGTCGGCCGACTGCTGGGCGAGGGCGGCGCGGCCCGGTTCGGTGATCAGGCAGACGTTTTCCTGGTACTCGGCCAGGCCCGCCCGGACGAGCCGGGAGCAGGTTGCGCGGGTGTGCCCCCAGGTGCCGACGAACCACGCCGTGGCGGTGGAGTCGAGCGGGCAAGTGTCGAGCTTGGCGAGGGCGTCCCACATCGACGGCGTCATGCGGTGGACGGTGGATTCGGTGACGGCGACCGTGACGGTGGTGCGCGTGACGGCGCTCAGGACGCTGGTGGTGGTGAGGGTGTTGCCCATGGCGGGGGTCCTTCCGGGGGGCGGGCGGAGGCCGTGCGGCGGACGCGGCCTCCGACGGGCGGGCTGTGTCAGGCGATACGGAGGCCGGGCGGGGCGAAGGCCACCGTGAGGACGTCGTCGTCGCCCACTTCGTGCTCCAGGGCGTGGTGGACAAGGAAGTTCTGGCACTGGCCCGCCCAGCCGAGGTCGACGGTCCGCTTGGTGCCGTCGGCCAGAACGACCTGGGTCTCGTCGGCGAGCCAGACGTAACCGTTGTCCTGTTCAGTGGTGTCGAAGGCGGCCGAGACGGGCGCGCCGTGTTCGGCGAGGGTCTTCTCGTCCAGTGCCGCACGGACGGCGCCTTCCACGTGCCGGGGCAGCACCTGCTCGATGTGCGCGCTCATCAGTCGCTCCGCCCGGTGGTAGAGGGCCAGCAGCGTTTCGAACGGCAGCTGGTCGTCCAGCTTGATGGGGACGGACTTGAGCGAGTCGCGGATCACGTCCACAACGGCGTTGGCGGCGTGCTCGGTGTCCTGGGCGGTTTCGGTGGTCTGGAGGACGGTCAGCGGCTGGGAGTCGCCGGCCTGGACGGTCAGGTTGCCGTTCGCCTCTACGGCGACGACGAAGCCGATGTGCTTGCCGTCGCGGTGCCGGATCGAACCGGTGGTCCGCGAGGGCCTGGTCTGCACGAACTCCCAGTCGTGGCCGAGAAGGTCGGCGATCGCCGCGCCGAGTACGGGAAAGCCGGAGACGGTGCTGGTCATGTCGGTGGGTCCTTCCGAGAGGGGAGGTCCGGGCGGGCCCGTGTGGGCGGGGCGGGCGGCGTGCGTGTTCGTCCCGGTGCGTGGCAGCGCCGGGGGTCAGGCCAGGGCGGGGTCGCGGATGGTGTCGGCGACGCGCTGCGCGAGTGCGGGCAGCTCCTCACCGGCGGTGTCCCAGAGGATGTGCCGGTTGTCGTCGCTCTCGACGTACAGCTCCGGCCTCATGTCGCCGACGTCCCCGACAGTCAGGAGGTAGTCCTCACCGATGGAGTGCTGGATGAGACCGGTGGTGTTGTGAAGGCCGGGCTCCGCCCGCCAGCCGCTTCCGAGGAGGTGAGCGGCGGCGCGGGCGATCGCGAAGACGCTGAACTCATGCTCGGCGCTGGGGTTCGGGGTGTCGCTGCGGACCGCGTCGTCGAAGAGTGCGATGGCGGCGAGAACGGCGTACTTGACGGTGCGGACGTCCAGCGGTGCGGGGGCCGTGCTGGTGGCGAACGTGTGGTTGAGCTTCTGGATGTGCTCGTGAGCGTGGTCGCAGGCGAAGTAGCTCTCGGGCCACGGTCCGGGGACCTGATGGCTGCGGCCGGAGTTGGCGTAGGCGGTCATCTTGCTCATGGCGCGGCTCAGGTCGCACAGGGTGCCGGCGGTCGGATCGGTGACGAACGGCGTCAGTGCGGTGCGGACGGCCGTGGCCAGTTCGGATGCGGGGGCAGGGTTCATCGGTGCTCCGTACGCGGCAAGGGAGCGGCAGTGCGGCTCCGGGGGGCGTGTGGGGTGGAGGTGAACGGCACCCCCAACACGAATAACAATACACATTGGAAGCTGAATAAGCAACAGCGATGGGTGGAGGTCATACCTCCGCCCTCAGAAGCTGGTCCCCGTGCGGGCCTGCCCGCTCACGGGGCTTATGCAGCAACGCCGTTCGGTCCGTGAACGAGAAGGTGGAGCCGTCGGTGGCCTGGAGCTGCCTCCCGGAACTGCGCCCCGAGCACTGGGCACTAGGAGGTGGCCGGTGGCCGGCTGGGGGTGGTCAGGCAAGGCGGACGACGCCGAGGTGCACGCTCTGGCCGCATGGGAGGCTTCCTCGCCCGTCCAGTCCGCTGCCGGTGCGCCATGTCCGGACGCGTCCCAGTCCCGCCCCAGCGGCAGCGGCGACGCTCTCCAGGTCGTCACTGCACGCGGCTGTCGCCAGCAACCGGACCGTGAAGCCCTGACCGTCGTCCTCCACCCACAACTGGGCTCCCGACAGCAGCTTTTGGTCCAGTGTGGCCGTCCACGGGGCCAGCGTCCGTAGCAGGCCGGCTCCCGCCGCCGTCGATGTCGCGCGGAGCCCGGTCGCGGCGCCGCGCACCGGGGCGTCCACGGCGGCGACCAGGACCACGTCGTCTTCCAGATCCGCCGTGATCACACCGTCGTCACGATCGTCCGTCCGTCCGGCCGCCTCGCTGCTCGTCACCGCTGCCAGCCGCGCCATGCTCATTGAGGCGGCCGGCCCGCTCGCGCACACCTCCGCCTGCACGTCCCCCTCGCTCATGCACAGCCGGACCGGCTCCAGGGGGCCGCAGCCATCCAGCAGGCGGGCAACCGCTTCCACGCAGCGGGCCAAGGAGAGTGACATGGCCGCCATTCTCGCCTCCGCGAGGCCGAGGCGTTTCGTTGTCCGTCCAACCGGCGGCAGGACGCCGTCAGGTTTCGGACAACCCCGGAGCCGGGCTGATCCGTGCGGCTAGCATGACCGGGCCAGGAGAACCGGTCCTGGCGGGATCCTCCCCGCGAGCGCGGGGATGCGGCCCGCTCCGGTGCGGGCCGGTCGTCATGCCCGCCAAGGGCTCCCGCCGCCTCCTGGAGCAGCCGTACCGTGCGTACCCTCACCATCCCGCTGAACGCCGCCTCGCCCCGCGCCTGTCTGGTCCTCGCCGACACACCTGCCGGCGTCGCCCTCTGGCTGACCGAGCCGGACTTCCGCAACGTCCGCGACCAGCTCGTGCACACCGCAGCCCTCACCCGGCACCATCTGGCAGAGCTGGGCGAGTTCCTCCTCGGGTGCCCGGAGCCCGACTACGAGCCCGGACCCGGCCACGACCGGGCCACCTGGCTCGCTCACTTCGTCGCCGGCGGGCCCCGGCCGCCTTTCACCGTCCTGGACCTGCGGCTCAACCGCGGCCGCGTGGACGCGCGATCCGGCCCGCCACAGGGCCTGCTGCGCAGCCTCGGCCCGGCAGACAGCCCTCTGCTGCTCGCCGCCCTGAACGTTCCCGTCCTCCGGGCCGGCGAGGCTCCGGCAGCTCACGCCGCCGGGGCCAGGACGTACCTCGGGCACGTCCGCCACCTCGGCGACCGGCTGGTCCGCAACCGCCCCGCAGCCGCCTGAGCCCCTCCCACCGTTCCTCCCGCAGAAAGGGGAAAGCCCAATGACCGCCAACCATCCCGCCGTCCTGGCCGACACCATCCGCCCGGCCCTGCCGACCCCCCCTCCACGCCAGGCTGTGGAACCAACTGGCCCGAGGTGCCTTCCGCGGCTCCGTCCGCCGCGACGGGGCCCCCGGGCGGCGCCTGCTCGACCTCGCCCGCCAGTGGGAAGAGGAGGGCCTGGTCACCGTGCACGCCCTGGGCCGGGGCGGCTGGGTCGCCGACCTCGTACCGGCCCTGCGCCAGCCGGCCGAGCCGACCAGGGCGCCCGCGGTGCGGCTCGGTGTCCTGGGCGACCAGTACCTCGACCGGACACGGGAGTCCGACTTCGGCCGAGCAGCCCTGGACGCCGTGAAGCCCGCCGTCTGCGACGTCTTCGGAGACGAAGCCCGCCACTTCACCTACGAACCCGTGCGCACCGACGCCGGCGAGCTGGCGGGCTGGACGTGGAAGCACCTCCACCGCGCGCACTGGGTGACCGCAGACGCGGAAGTCTCCCCGAACGACATCACCGACGAGGAGATCGCCGACTGGAACGCCGCGAAGTGGCCCTTCCCCGTCTACGACCCCGCCGCCGCGCAGCAGGCGGTCCGCGCCGCGTACGAGGCCCACCGAGAAGTGAGTGCCGCAGCGAAGACGGCCGCGCGCCGCGTCTGGCCGGCCGCGGCCGGGTTCCGGCCCGTCAAGGAAGAGGGCGAGACGATCGGCTATCTCTTCCGGGCAGGTCCCTTCGATGCCCTCCACGCCTGGGTGACGGCCGACGGCAGCGCCGTCGATCACCTCGGCCACGACTACATGTCCAATCCGCACAAGGCCCTGCGCGGCGCCCGCCAGGCCGCCGCCCGCCACCGGGCCGCCGCAGCCGCCGGCCGGCAGCCGCTGCCCCACCTCGACGAGGAGCAGGCGCGCGCCGCCCTCGACGAGCCGGACCGCACGGCCGCCCTGTACCCGGTCGTCGACCACGGGCAGCTGCTGGGCTATCTCGCGCGGGCCGGCAAGGGCATGGCGCACGGCTACGGGTGGGTCACCGCCTGCCGCTCCCGCCACACCCGCTTGGAAGACACCCGGGCGGACGCCGAGACAGTCCTGCGCGCGGCCCTGGCCGAAGATGTAGACCAGGGCCGCACAGCAAGCTCAGAGCCCCGCGCCCTGCAGCCGCAGATGCTCCTGCTGACCGCCGCCGCGGCCCGGGAGAAGGCAGCCGGCGCCGCTCCTGCCAGGACGATCACCGTGAGCTGGGCGGAAGTGCGCACCGACCCCGACGACGAGCTGATCGGCTGGGAGTACGACCTGCTCCCCCTCACCGACGGCGCGCTGCCGAGCCCTCGGTGGATCACCTGTCACGGCACCCTCAGCACCGACGTCCGCTTCTCCCACCTGCATACCCAGCGGCTGCGTGAACTGACCGAGCAGGCCCCCGTGCAGCGCGAACTCATCGAGATGAGCTACGCCCATGCCGTCGCGAAGGCATCGACCATCCCCTTCTGAGCCCGGGCACGCGTCCGGTCGGTGGTCAGCTGCCCGCGGCGGCTGTGGAGCGGGAGTCGGTGACCGGCCTGAGCCACGGCACCGCGTCGTGGGCGTAGCTCTGGAACTCCGGGACGAGGTCCGAGGAGTCGTCCAGGGCGCCGAAGTTGAACGCGATGCTCACGGCGCCGTCGTCCAGGGCGCACAGATGGCTCCCGCAGTCGGGGCAGCGCCCGCGCCGGGTCTCCTGCGGGTAGGTGTAGAACCAGACCGGCTCCCGCCCGCTCCACACCAGACCGGCCAGAGGGAAGGAGACCCACGACATCACCGGCCCGCCGCCCAGTTTCTGGCAGTGACGGCAACTGCACAGGTGGGGCGCGTCAGGAACATCTGGCACCTCGAAGCGGACGGCCCCGCACAGGCAGCCGCCGCGGCGTACGGCGGACGGCGAAGAAGAAGCGGTGGTAGTCACGGGCTGCTCCCAGGATCGGAGACCAGCGGCACGAACGCACGTGCTGCTCACGTACACCTCTACCGACCGGGCAGCAGTTCGGTTGCTGTCTTGCAGACCGGTTCACCAGGACGTGTGTCTCTGCGCGGAAAGCCACGACGGGAGACGGGCCCCACGGGGCGCGTCAGCCTCATCGCAGCGCTCGTGGAACCCGTCGTCGTGGACACGGGAGCGGTGAAATCCGTCCGGACGAACCCCGGGTTCCAGTCGTTCAGGCAGTTGCAGACAAGCACGCCGACCCCGAGGTGCGGTAAGGCCTCGTCCGCAGAATCGGTGGACGGACTGCGGGGCCTCCCCTCATTTACCCGCACACGTCACCTTCGCGACCAGGTGCGTCACGTAGTCATACTTGAACTCCGGCTCGTCGAGATTCCGCTTACAGCAGTCGGTGATGCCGGTCGTGTTCGTGCGCCTCATGCGGTGAACGAGGGGAGGGCGCCCCACCTCGGCTTCCTTGGCGGAAAAGTCCGCGTCGCGATTGCGGTAGGCCGAGACGACCTTGTCCACGTCGTCAGGCGTGTACAGGCCAGAAGCGAGCATCTGCCGGCGCAAGTCCTCGTAGTACTCGTCGCTCTGCATTCGAGCACCTTCCTTCCGGGTGCGGCCGGGCGAGCGGCTGTCCGAAGCGGCGCCGCTCGGCTCGGGAGCAGTGGGTTTCGCAGGTTCGGTCAGTGGTGGGCCTTCGCCGCCTCGGCGGTGAGCTCGTGGTGCACGCGCAACGCCGCGGTCGCGTACTCCATGGGCGACGGGTTGGTGCCCTGCACGCCCGTCATCGCCGCCAGGAAGCGTGCGTAGAGGACCTGGTCGGCGTCGTCAACGGCATCCTCGATCAGCCTGAAGGCGCTCGTCGTAAAGCGCTTGAGGGCCAGCGGCCGTGCCGTGCGGCCGGCCATTCCCGGCCTGTTGTCGCGTTCGACCACGCACTCGGCGTGGGTCTCCGTCACGGCGACGACGCGCAGCATCCGCTCGCGGTCGACCATGTCGGGGGCCATGTCCTGCCACAGCTGCCCGACCCGGACGGGGCCGACGGAGGAAGAGACGGGGGAGGGGCTGGTGCTCACGAAGAACTCCCTAGTGGGGGCGGAGGGTTGGTGCCGGGCTGCGGGCGCGGTCGGTGACGAGCGTAGGGACGGGGGCGTCAGTCCGTGGTCCCGGGGGCGGGAGCTTTGAGAATGCGGAGGTTCTCCGCCTGGATCTCGGCGCAGAACCGGGCGATGAGCACCCACAGCGGCATGGAGAGCCCGTCGAACTGGTCGTGGAGCAGCCGGGCGGCTGCGTGCATGGCGTGCTGCGCGCGGACCACATCCATCTCGTCCGTGCGGCGCGGCGCGCGCTCCAGGGAGCGGCCGGCGCGAAGCAGGTGTTCGTGGGCCTCGCGGCTGACCGTTTCCAGCCGCAGCGGATGTGCCGGGGTGAGCCGGGACGGCGGTGGCGGGGCCGGGTCGAACACGGTCAGCCGGGCCGCGCTGAAACGCGTCGCCCACAGCTCCACCATGTAGACCGAGGCAGCCTGCCAGGCCGCCTCGTCGTACTCGCCGCTGCGCTCCTGGAACGTCGTGATCGCCCGGTCCATGAGAGCCTCGGCGCGCTCCAGCGCGGCGCCGTGGCCGAGGCGGAAGTCCTCCAGGGCCTTGGCTGCCTCGATCACGTGAACCTGAGCCGCAGGGGCGTGATCGGTGAGGCTGCGGCGCATCAGGATGTCGCCTGCCTCCACGAGGATCCTCGACCCCACAGCGGCGGAATCCCCTGGCTCGGGGGACAGAAGGGGCATGGCTGTCGTACTCCTCACGTGTCGTGTCGGACGCGGGAGAGACCCGGCGGGCGAGGAGAGGGCAACTTACGTTGCGCACGGCCTCCTTGGACGCGGCCGCCGTCTTCGGGGCGACCCTGACCAACAAGTCATGACAGTACATCACGAAAACACATTAGGCAACGGTCACAATACATAATGGAATATCAACAAGGCGCTTGCGCGTGCTGCGACAAGTGCGTTAGATTCGCGTTAGATTTGCATCTGAAGGAGGAGGTGGACATGGGGAGCAGCGACCCGGTAGCGGCTGTGCTCGACCGGATCCCGTTCGACGGCCCGGTTCCGCCACTGCCGGACCCGGCGGAGCGTGTCAGGCTCCGCGAGGCGTTCGGCTGGACGGTGACGCAGATGGGCCAGGCCAACGAGGTGCGCCGCGAGACGGTGTGGACCTGGGAATCGGACCCTCCCCGCACACCGCGCGGCGAGAAGGGGCAGCGGTACGCCCGGATCCTCGCCTACTTCGCCGCCGAGCTTGCTCGCAGTGGGGTGCAGGACGGTTCCGCAAACCTGGAACCCGAGCCCGAGCCCGAGGCAGCCGCCGCGGAGGCGACCCCTCTCGAGTTCGACTTCGAGATCGAGGATCCTCCCGAACTCTCCTGGCCGGACCCCGAACCCGCCCCCGCCCCCGCCCTCACGGAGACGTCGGAACTCGAGTTCGACGCGCCCGACTCCTGGACCGCCCTGCCCGAGGGGGTCACCCGGCGCTGCGTCCGCTGCGGGCAGCCGACGTCGAGCGTCGTGGACGGCCAGCCCCGCCATGTGCACCTCCAGGCCATGGCAGCCATGGGCATGCCCCGTTGCGGCACCCGGTCCACCGCCCCGGCCGCTCCCGCTTCCGCCCCGCGGAACGAGTCCGCGACACCCACGCCCACCGTGGCCGCCACAGCCCCCGTCGTACCGGAAGCCACCGGCACGGCCCCGACGGATCGTGCTGCCGCCGCGCACTCCGCCCCTGCGCCGGCCGCGCCGCGGCGCCCGGCCACCACCACGGCCCCCCGTCGCAGGACGGTCAAGAAGCCGGCCGCAAAGCCGGTGCCCCCGGAGTACGCCGACGGCCCGCTGGCCGTCCTCGACATCACCGACGGCGCCCTGACCGCGCACCTCGTCGACGGCCGCACCCTCCCGTGCCCGGCCAAAACCCTCCAGGCCCTAGCCGCATGGGCACTGGACAAGAAGAAGATCCGCCTGGGAGCGGCCAAGCTCCACGACAACGGCTTCGACCAGGACCCGCTGCTCATCCTCACCGAAGGAGCCGTGGCTCACTTCGGCCTGCCCACCGACCTCGCGGACCAAGAGGATCTGCGCCTGCCGGCCGACGACAGAAGCGTCAAGAACATCACCAAGGCCGGCTGGGAGCTCACCAAGTCCGGCTTCGGCCCATGGGCCAGGCTTTTCAAGCGCCTCGACGGGAAGCGCCACTGCGTTCAGCTCGCCCTCGTGCCCTGGGGCGCGCTGGAGACCCGTGCCTGGGGCAAGGCCGGTGCCCTGTCCGCCGGCGACCTCGCCGCCATGCTCGGCACCTACGCCCGCCTGGTCATCACCCCCCGCGGCACCCTCGCGGTCACCGGCGACGAACTCATGACCGCGCTGCGCCCGCCCACCAAGGCCGAGTGGAGTGCGGAGGAAGGCAAGTACGTTTCGGCGAAGGTGGCCCACACCCTCCACACCGTCGTCGAGCCCGCCCCGTGCGAGGCACCCGACGAACACCCCGTCGTCGCCGCCGACTACCCGGAGGAAGGCTCCCGGCCCGCCAGCGAGGCGCTCGACGAGGAAGCCTGCATCTGGGTCCGCCCCGCCGAACTGATCACCGACGACGAGCGGGCCCGTACCCACGTCGCCGCCCTGGACGTACAGGTGGCCTTCCTCGCCGCCTGCCGGCGCCTCCACGTCGGCACCGGCCCGGCCATCCACTACCCCCGCAACCCCACCTTCGACCCCGACCTGCCCGGCTCCTGGTACCTCGACCTCTCCCACATCGAGACCGACCCGCGCCTGCCCAGCCCCTTTACCTCCAGCGGCGTGCGCCCCGAAGGCCCCGCCTGGTACGCCACCCCCACCGTCGCCTACGCCGTCGAACTCGGCGCCGACGTCCGCCCCATGGAAGCCTGGGTCCGCGAGACCCACAGCCCCTACCTCCAGCCCTGGTACGACACCCTCCGCAACGCCTACTTGACCGTGATGGCAGAGCTCAAAGTCACCCAGGACCTCGACGACGAAGCCTTCCTCGCGGCCATGGCCGGATACAAGGACGGCGACCCGCTCCTGGTGACCCTGGCCAACGCCATCAAGGCCACCGCCAAGTCCGGGATCGGCAAGCTGCGCCAGCGCCCCAACCTCGGCCTCGACCACGTCTTCGGCACCCCGTGGCCGGCCCTGAAACGGCGCACGTGGCGGCCCGACATCCGCGCCATGATCCTGTCGAAGGCGCGAACCAACATGCACCGCAAGATGCACAACCTCGCCACCACCGCGGGCCGGTACCCCCTGGCCGTCAACAACGACTGCGTCGTCTACGCAGTCGACGGCGTGTCCCCGCTGCCCCTCCTGCTCGGCCCCGACGGCGAGCCGATCCGCGGCGGGTTCCGTCTCGGCGTCAACCCCGGCTCGGTCAAGCACCAGGGCTCCCAGACCATCGACTGGGCGCTGGACCTGCTCGTCGACGGAGTGAACATCGCCAACGAAATCAAGGACGTCTCGCTCGTCCGCGTGGCCTGAACAGGAAGCTGACTGACTGTGGGACTGATCGAAGACCGCCTGGGCGAGGCCACCGAGACCGCCTTCTCCCAGCCGATTCCCAAGACGCTCGGCGCCCGGATCCGCTTTCTGCTCAAGCAGGAGAAAGGCGTGAGCCGCGCCGAGGCCGCCCGCGCCGTCGCCGAGAAGATCGGCAAGTCCCAGCGCACCGTCGAGCGCTACCGCGACGACAAGATCAAGACGGCGAAGCCTGAAACCGCCGCCCTCATCGAGGCCACGGTCAAGCAGCTCTGGCAGCCGATCGTCAAGGCGAAGAAGCTCCAGGCCGCCGTCACCACCGGCGGCATCAGGGTCGACGTCCGCGGGAAGTTCGGCTTCAAGTCCCCCAAGGGCACCACCAACGACCCCCGCTACCGGCGCCTCACCCGCCGCCTGGACGCCGCCACCGCCGCAGCCCTCTTCGAAGCCAAAGAGGCCGGCGCCACCGAGGATGAACTCGCCCAGATCGTCGCCGACGGACTGCGCGACGACTACTTCACCGACGGCGGCTCGCGCGCCACATCCCTCCAGTCGGTCGCACTCACCGGCATCGACCACATCAAATTCGACATCACGTGACCCGCCGACCCCTCCCGGCTGAAAGGACCGGCCACCCCATGACCGCGACCATCACCACCCCACAGCCCCGGATCAGGCTGCGCCCGCACCAGTCCAAGGCCGTCCACGCCGCGCACACCGCGCTGCGCCTCACCGCCCGGACCTCCGTCGTGATGGCCTGCGGCACCGGCAAGACGTACGTCGCCGCGCGCACCGCCGCCCGTGTCGCCCCCCAGGGCACCCGGCTGGTGCTGCTGCCCACACTGGAACTCCTCGCCCAGACCATCGACGACTGGCGCACCGCCGGCATGACCGGCCCGGTCCTCGCCCTGTGCTCCAAACGCCCCAACACCATGGGCGAGTCCGTCGCGTTCACCACCGACCCGGCCGCCCTGACCGCCACCGTCCACCAGAACCCCGGCCTGACGGTCTTCGCCACCTACCACTCCCTGCACCGCGTCCAAGACGCCCACCACCGCTTCGGTCTGCCCACCTGGTCGCTGATCGCCGTCGACGAAGCCCACCGCACCAGCGGTGACCTGGGGAAACGCTGGGCCGCCGTCCACGACGACGAGCTGATCCCCGCCCACAAGCGCCTCTACCTCACCGCCACCCCGAGAATCTGGTCCGCCGGCGAGCCCGGCGACGACGAGGACGACTCGCTCGTCGCGTCCATGGACAACCCGGCCCTCTACGGCGACACCTGCTTTCGTCTACCGCTCGCCGAGGCCATCGACATAGACCTCCTTGCCGACTACCGGATCGTCGTCATGGAGGTCAACGAGGCCACCATCCGCACTCGCCTGGGGCTCTCCGACAAGGCCACCGAAGCCGAACTGCGCCAGGCTGCCCTCCAGATCGCCGTCCTGCGCGCCATGGCCAAGCTCGACCTGCGCCGCGTCGTTTCCTTCCACCACCGCGTCGACGATGCCCACGCCTTCGCCGCCACCCTCCCCGAGACCGCGGCGCGCCTTTACACCCTCGACGAGAGCGGAACCAGCTGTCCCGACCCCGGCGAGCTGTGGGCGGCCGGCCTCGACGGCACCCAGGACCCCGCCTACCGCCGCGAGCTCCTGGACCGCTTCGACGGCCGCCCCGGCGAGTTCCTCGAGCCCGCCCACCGCACCGTGATCGCCAACGCCCGCCTTCTCGGCGAAGGCGTCAACATCCCCAGCATCGACACCGTCGTCTTCGCCGACCCCAAGGAGTCGATCGTCGACACGGTCCAGGCCGTCGGACGCGCCCTTCGCCAAAAGCCCGGCCAGGGCAAGAAAGCCACCCTCATCGTCCCCGTCTACGTCGCCCCCGGCGAAGACGCCGACGACCTCATGGGCTCCAACCTGTACCGGCCCCTCTGGCGGGTCCTCCAGGCCCTGCGCGCACACGACGACCGCATCGCCGACCGCCTCGCCGTCCCCCAGCAGCCCGCCCACCCGGCCCCGGACGACGAGGACGAGGAGACCGGCGTGCCCGTGGACGTCGTCTTCGACCGGCCCTTCCCCGCCGACACCATCGCCCAGGCCTTCCGGCTGCGCGTCCTCCACCCCCGGGAGGCGTCCTTCCGCCGCGGCCTGGAAGCCGCCACCGCCTACCAGCAGACCCACGGGCACCTCGACGTCCCCCGGCTCCACGACGACGAGAACGGCTTCGCACTGGGCCGCTGGATCAACCGCATGCGCAAGGCGTACGCGGCCGGCACTCTCAAGCCCTCCCAGATCAAGTCCCTGGAACACCTCGGCATCATCTGGAACCTCCAGACCCAGGCGGCCGAGCGCGGACTCCTCCATGCCCGCAACTGGGCTGCCCGCCGCGGCCACCTCGCCGTCCCCAGCGACGAGACGATCGGCGACTACGCCTTCGGCCGCTGGCTCACCAACCGCCGAGCCGCCGCCCGCACCCGCGCGGAGAACGGACTCGAAGCCGACTCCACCGACACCGCGCTCGCCGAGATCGACCCGTACTGGAACCCCGTCTGGCCGATCACCTGGCAGCGCCTCTACTACACCGCCCGCGCCTACGCGGAGGCGAGCATCACCCTCGACGACCTCCCCGCGGACTTTCTCACCGACGACGACGAGCCCCTCGGCGAATGGGTCCGCCTCCAGAGCACCGACTACAGCACGCTCCATCCCGAGCAGCTCCAACTTGTGAGCGAACTCGGCATCACCCTGATCGAACCCGACGACGAACCACCCCAGCCCACCGGCCGCGCCGCCCGCCAGCAGAGGCAGCTCGACCAGGGCCTGGCGGCCGTCGCCGCCTTCCACGACCGCGAAGGCCACCTCCACATCCGCCAGCGCGACACCGTCACCGTCGACGGCGAAGAGGTCAAGGTCGGCCAGTGGCTCAAGAACCTCCGCAAACGCTGGGACAGCCTGACGCCCGAACACCTCCAGGCCGTCACCGCCGCCGGCATCACCCGCCACCCGACATCCGCCCCAGACGGACCCACCGCCGCGACATGAGCGGCACGGTGACCGCCCCATCCGCCTGAACAGCCCGCCCACTCAGGAACCCACCCATGCCCTCACCGCAGTACCGCGTGATCATTGAGCCGTCCGTACCCGCGAGCCAGGCGGCCCTCATAGCCGGCGTCCCGCCCGAGCTCCTGCCGCCCGCACACGGAGACGTCCCCGCCCGCCCCGCCTGGGCCGGCAAGCGGCCAGGTCTCTTCGATCGCGGCGAGTCCTACCGCTGGCTGTGCTATCGAGAGGGCTACGCAGCGGCCGTCACATGGCGCGGGCGGTATCGCGTGGAAGAAGTGCGCGAGCTGCCGGACGACCTCAAGGCCCTGCAGGCCAGAATCGATGCCGTCGTCGAGGCCGGCACATCCCTGCGCGACGACGAAACACGACTCACCCTCGCCGCCGAGGCGCAGGCGCTCACCCAACTCCTCGCCCGCCACGCAGACCTCTCCGGGCGCAGTCACACCCTCACCACCAACACTCCAGCCCCAGTTGATCCAGAGACCGACGGTCTCTTCCGCGACCGCCTCACAGCCGCGCTCACGGCGGTCGAAGGCCGCATCACCCACATCGAGGGCGCTCTGCGGACCGCTCAACTCTCCGACACGGCAGAGGCCGATGCGGCGCAGCGTGCGGCAGCCGTCCCCGAAGCGCAGCGGCTCAGCGAGGACGCCCTCGACCTCCTCGCACAGGCATCGGCTGGCTCCCTCGCGACACACCTGCCGCACCGGCGCACCTCGCACCCGCCCGTCACTTCCACGGCCCCGCCGCAACCGGACTGACCCTTGGCAGACCGCTTACGGTTCCTGCCGCACGGCAGATCCAGCGCCGCGCGACCCGCCGAAGGCCCAGGCACAAGGTGTGTCAGACCCGGATGGAAGGATGGCCGTCGATCGTCGCGTCCCCGCACCGGCCGCGGCAACCCGAACGTCACGGAGTACAGCTCATGAACCGCACCGAACTGATCGCAGCCCTCGCCGAGCGCGCCGAGGTGACCCGCAAGGACGCCGACGCCGTTCTGGCCGCCCTCGCCGAGACCGTCGGCGACGTCGTCGCCAAGGGCGACGAGAAGGTCACCATCCCCGGCTTCCTGACCTTCGAGCGCACCCACCGTGCCGCTCGCACCGCCCGTAACCCGCAGACCGGCGACCCGATCGACATCCCGGCCGGCTACAGCGTGAAGGTCTCCGCGGGCTCCAAGCTCAAGGACGCCGCCAAGGGCAAGTAGCCCCGCCGGGACGGAGCTCACGCCGAAGGGCCAAGGCCCCGATGAGCAGCGCAACGGCACGCTGTGCGCGCGGAGCCGGATAGAACTGCGGCCCACGGGGTAGAACGGACGGCGGATGCCCCCGGTGACGGGCGGCTCCGCCCCATAGAACGACCGGGGAGCACCCGGCGACACCGAAGGACAGCAGCATGGCCAGCGGCACCGTGAAGTGGTTCAACGCCGAGAAGGGCTTCGGCTTCATCTCCCAGGACGGCGGCGGACCGGACGTCTTCGCGCACTACTCCAACATCTCCGCCAACGGATTCCGCGAGCTCAACGAAGGCGAGCAGGTCACCTTCGACGTGACCCAGGGTCAGAAGGGCCCCCAGGCCGAGAACATCGTCCGCTGCGGCTGACACCACGAAATGCTCGCCACCCCGCCAGGACCACTGTGTAGAGTGGCCTCACCGACGCGGGGTGGAGCAGCTCGGTAGCTCGCTGGGCTCATAACCCAGAGGTCGCAGGTTCAAATCCTGTCCCCGCTACTCACCGACGGGCCCGGCGCATCACCGGGCCCGTCGTCGTATCCGAACACCGTGATCTGCCTGGGCCAGAGCGCCGAACGATCCCCGCGTCGTGAGGCGTACTCATCCCCGCATCGATCACGGCGCGGCGGCCGGGCACCTCCACCTCGAACTGGCCGGGGCCACACCCGAACACCTGGTAGAACTCCGTCCCGGTCTCGGATAGGCCGGCGAGGGCACGGAGCTGCTCCATCGGACTCGGCCCGGCCGGAGGATCCTCCGCCGTGCTCCTCGATCGCCCGGCGGGCTGGCTGTGCGACGGAGCATGCGCCGGTCGAGAGAAGCCGGCGGGCAGGGGTCGTTGTCGGAGGCGGGCAGTACTGTCCGCACAGCCGACGAGATGGGGGACAGGGTGGCTGGGGGTAACTTTCATGATCGTGTTGACGAACCGGCTCTGCTGTACGTGATACGGCACGAAGGGCTCGCTGCGCTCAAGGTCGGGGTGGTGGGTGCCGCTTCCCGTGAGGTGCGGCTGAGGGCTCACGCGCGGCAGGGCTGGGTGACAGAGATGGTGACTGAGTTCGATACCGGACGCCAGGCCCTGCAAGCCGAGCGTGCCGTGCTGGGATTCCTCCGGGAGTGCGGGGCCACCGATCGGCTGCCGCAACGGGAAATGCCTCAGGGCGGATACACGGAGACAGTCGCACATGCCGACCTGGTAGATCTCGACGGTGACCTTCTTGCAGCGATCGCTCAAGCGGCCGGCCGCATCATCCGCCGAGCCCACAGTCCTCTGCACCAGTGGACCCGCGACTACCTCGCTGCCGGGGAAGCCGCACTCGACCTGATCGACGAAGGGCACAAGGCACTCGCCAGGGAACGTCTCTTAACGCTGCTGGAACTGGGCGAGGAGATGGTCCGCCACCTGGGGCCCCGCGAGCCGCAGGAGGCGCCCGTGTCCGTGTGATCCGACCGCGCCCGACCTGACCGCAGCCCTCGGCGCTGGCATCGCCACTCAGCCCCGGCGAGGCGTTTTCGTATGCTCCGCCGAACCGGGGGCAAGCCCTTGCCCGCGGCGCGTCTGGAGCCAGCCGGCTCCAGAGCTGAGGCACGCAGGGCTGGAGGACTTGATGCGCGGCACGACGGTCGCCGGCCGGTACCGGCTGAAGGAGCTGATCGGCAGCGGCGGCATGGGCACCGTGTGGCGAGCCGAGGACCTCCACCAACACCACGACGTCGCCCTCAAGATCATCCCGGTGGGGGAGGGGGACCCGGTGCGGGAAGCGGCTTTTCGCCGCGAGGCACAGGTCGCCGCGCGACTGTCCCATCCGAACGTCGTCGCCGTCCGGGACCACGGGGGCGACGACCTCGACGGCCGCCGGATCCTCTTCCTGGCCATGGACCTCGTCGACGGAGAGCCGCTGAACACGCTCGCCGGCCGCCCGCTCTCCGTCGCCCAGGCCCTGACCTGGGGGATCCAGGTCAGCCGGGCGCTGGAGGCCGCCCACCAGCGCGGCATCGTCCACCGCGACCTCAAGCCGGCCAACATCCTCATCGACCAGGCCGCCGGCAACGCCGCGAAGCTGTGCGACTTCGGTATCGCGCGCCTGGCCGAGGCCACCCACCACACGCTGACCGTGACCGGCGTCGCCATCGGCACCCCCGCCTACATGTCACCCGAGCAGGCCCGTGGGGACACCACGCTGGGTGCACCCAGCGACCTCTACTCGCTCGGCTGCCTCCTCCACGAGCTGCTCACCGGCTCCGTCCCCTTCACGGGCACGGGCTGGCAGGTCCTCAACCAGCACGTCCACGACGAGCCGGCCCCGCTGTCCGCCCTGCGCTCCGGCGTACCCCGCGAGCTCGAGCAGCTGGTCCTGGAGCTCCTCGACAAGGACCCCGACCGCCGGCCGACTGCGGCCGACACCCGCACGCGGCTCACCCGGCTGCACACCGAGCTGGCCGCCTTCGCCGACGCACCCACCGCCACATCGCACCGGCACCCGCCCACGTTGGTCGCCACCACGACCTCCGCCGGCCGCCACCGGGAGCCGCTCGCCCGCGGAACCGCGGTGTGCGCGGCCAGCCTGACCGCGGCCGTCGTCACTGGTGCCCTCTCGCTCACCACCACCGTGCCGACGCCTTGGACGACTGGGATCGGCATGCTTGTCGGGCTGCTGCTTGCCGTCCTCTACCTCCTCGACCCGCCCCAGACCCCGCGCCCCGGGCAGCTGAGGATCACCACGGCCGCCCTCACAATCCTGCTGCTCCTCACCGGCGGCGTGGCGCTCTCCGTCCTCGCCACCGATTTCTCCCGGTGGGAGACCGCCCTGACCATCAGCGTCCTCGGCGGGCCCGCCATGGTCGCCTGCGCCAGCGGTGTGCGCCGCATGGTCGAGCACACGCTCCACCGTGCGGCCTGGCACGGCGACCTCGCGACGACCGCCGGTACCCTGCAGACCGCCACTGTGCTAATCGCCGCCCACCACGCGGGCCTTCCGCCCCTCACCCTCACAGCCGTCACCGCCGTGCTGTGGCCAGCCACAGCGCTTCTCACCGCAGTCCTCACATCTCGCCGAACCCACCGCGTCCCTCACCCGGCAGCCCGGACGGAAGCCGCCGAACTCCGGCGTGTCACCCGACCCCGAACCGCCGTTACCCCCACATGAACGACACCACCACCGTCTCCGGCGAGACCATTCCCGGCCCCGTGATCGACCAGCTCCTGGCCACCGTCGCCTGCGCCGACGGTGCACGCGCCATTGCCCACACCACCCTCACGGAGGAAGCGGCCTACACCTACGGCCTTGCCTACGGGCTGTCCGGCGGCCGCGACCTCGACCACGACGCCCACAGCGCCGGGATCGGCAACCTCCTCGGTCACGCGGTGCCGGCGGCCGTCGCCTTCGCCCTGCACCACCTCGGTGCCCTCCTGCCCGACCTGACCACCGAACAGTGGGAGCGCCTCGATGCCGCCGCCACCAGATTGCACCTGAAGATCTGCGAGGACCTGACCGGAGCGAACGGCACCACTGACGAACCCTGCGCCCCTGCCGATGCCGTGAACTGAGCCCGGTCGGCCCGGAGAAGCGACGGGCGTGCAGCACATCCCGCTGGCGGCAAGGCCGCGGTCGGCGCCGATGTCAGTGGCTGCCTCTATGCTGCGCCGCACAGCGAGGCACGACCCCGCTCACCCTTCACGAGCGGGGAGTTGGATCATGGCGCGCACCGGCCGGCCACGGAAGGACCCCCGCGAACCCGAAGAGATCATGCAGGCAGCGGGCCTGGAGCCGCTGGAGCCCTACCCCGGCAGCTCCGCGCCTTGGCGGTGCCGCCATACGACGTGCGGGCGGGAGGTGACCCCACGCCTGAGCAACGTCACCAAGGGACAGCGCGGCTGCGTGTACTGCTCCGGGCGGGCCCGGATCGAGCCCGAGGCCGCGGCCGGCGTGATGCGGGCGGCCGGCCTGGAGCCGCTGGAGGCCTATCCCGGCAGCGACCGGAAGTGGCGGTGCCGTCACCTCGCCTGCGGACGCGAGGTCACACCCACCTACGTCAGGATCAACTCCGGTGCCGGGCCCTGCCGGTGGTGCGCGCCGAACGCGCCGGTCGAACCGGACGTCGCCGCGGCCGACATGCGGGCCGCGGGCCTGGAACCCCTCGGCCCGTACCCGGGAGTGGACACGCCATGGCCCGTCCGATGCCGGGCGTGCGGAGCGCCCGGGAAGCCCACGCTGGGCTCCATCCGGCGGGGACAGGGCGGCTGCTACCCTTGCGGCCGGCGCAAGGCCAACGAGTCGATGCGCCACGACGCCGAGACCGCGGCCGCGGTGATGCGGGCGGCGGGCCTGGATCCGCTGGAGCCGTACCCCGGCACCGCGTTCCCGTGGAAGAGCCGCTGCACCAAGTGCGGGGCCATCGTCTCCCCGCGCCTAGGTTCCCTGACCGGCCGCAGCCGGCCCCCGGGCTGTAAATCATGCGCCGACCGGGCCCACGGCGAGGTACAGCGCCATGACGAGGACCTGGCCGTCGCCGAGATGCGCGAGCACGGATTCGAACCCCAAGAACCGTACCGGGGGGTCAAGTATCCCTGGCGGTGCCTGTGCCACGGCTGCGGCACCATCACCTCGCCGACCTTCGGATCCATCCTCGCCGGCCAGAGCGGATGCCGACGCTGCGCCGACCTCCGCGCCGGCGCCGCACGACGGGAAGACCCCGAGCGCGCCGCCGCCTCCATGCGTGAAGCCGGTCTCGAGCCCCTGGAGCCCTACACCACGTCCATGACGCCCTGGCGCTGCCGCTGCACCACCTGCGGCCGCACCTCGACTCCCACCTTGTCCAAGATCCGCAGCGGTCGCGGATGCAAGTACTGCGCCCGCTTCGGCTTCGACCGTGCCGCGCCCGCCCGCGTCTACGTCGTCACCCACGTACTGCACGGCGCCGTCAAGATCGGCGTCGCCGGTGCTCGTCAGCGAAACGACCGCATCGGCCAGCACCGCCGCCTTGGTTGGACCCTGTACTACGAGCACCACGTGCCCACCGGCGACGACGCCCTGTCCGTCGAACAGACGATCCTGCGGCGCCTGCGCGCCGCCGGGCACGGCGTCTTCCTCACCGCCGCCCAGTTGCCCAACGGCTGGACCGAGACGTTCGACGCCGCCCGCGTCACCGCCGCGGAGCTTCGGGACGCGATCCGAGAACACCAGAGCGCACCAACCCCTCCTCAGCCGTTGACCCTGTTCTAGCCGCCCACCCGGGCCGGGGGAGCGAACCGACCTCGGCGGCGACGGGGGAGTGGTGAGGGGACGGGTCACTCCGCGCCCTGGACGGCAAGAACTGCCACGGCGGCCTGCTCGGTGCCTCCAGCGCCTTGGTGAACGTCAAGGCGACGACGGCCGCGCCTCGTCGGTCAGCCGGCCGGGTGCCCCCACGCAGGCCGCGGCCACGGCGCGGGCAGCGCGCCGGCCTGTCCAGCGTGGCCGGCTTTCGTCGGCGAAGCTCCCGTCAGGCGGGCCACGGGGGCAAGCTGTTTCCCGTCGTGCTGGTCGTTCAGGCACCGGGCGCCCGTGTGGCGGGAGAAGGTCTGGCCGGACAGCCGTAGCGCCCGTCATGATCACGCCATGGGTGCAAGCGCGTGGGACACCGAGACCAAGCGGCCGATCTATGTCGATCTGGGCGTGGAGGGGCTGCCGATCGGCCTGGCGGGCGGACGGTACCTGTGCAGAGCCTGCGCGGATCCGCTGATCCTCAGGGGTGCCCGGCCCGAAGCGAAGGTCACGCCGCACTTCTCCCACCAGGAGGGAGGTTCGTGCCGACTGGCAGAACGGGAAGCGCAGATCGATGCGGACGACCAGGTCGTCATCCAGCTGAGCCACCAGATTCGCGCCCTGCCCGGCATCACCGGCTGCACCCTCGCCTCCCCCGGAGACGACCCTCGCGACCCGATCGGACTCCCGCCGGTCGTCATCGCACAGTGCGGCGACACAGCCGTGGTCATCGAACGCCCCGGCACGCTGCCCAGCCCTCAGGCCGTCCGCCGACGCACCCTCGCGGTACGCGAGCACCACGCCGGAGCCGCACACGTCTGGTTCCTGCGCCGCGACCCTGGCCAATTCGGCCAACTCCCCAGCCACAAGGTCCGCCTGAGCGGACGGGACGTCGAGCACCAGCGTGTCGCCCCCACCGAGCAGCAGCTGGCCATCCTCGACGCCGGCGGCCATGTGTACTGGCTCGACGGGAAGCTCGTGCTGGTGCCCTACGGCTACCACGCCTTCCGGCACCCCGCCCGCCCCGAGCAGGACTGGACGGCCTGGCCGAAGTGGCCGCGCCACAAGGACCCGCGGGACGACTGGCGGATCAGCAAGCCCCGTCCGGCCCCCACCGCGGACTGCTGGGGCCTGGTCCCGATCGCCCTGTCCTCGCTGACCCGCACCCGGGCGGTCTTCCACCCCGCCGACGCGCACAAGGTCATGGACGAGCTGTATGCCGCCCAGGAGGGCCGGCACCGCTGGCGCGACCGGCGAGCCCGCGAGGTGTACGCCGAGCGGCACGCTCCGCCCACTCCTCAGCCCGCCGCGCCGATCCCGACGGCCGAGGCCCCCGCCACCGAGGCTGAGACAGATCAGCACACCGCCCCACAACTTCCGCAGCCAGCCGACCAGCACGATGCCGAGGCACCCCCGCGCGGGAACGTGACCCCGTCCGTCGCCTCGTCCGCGAACCTCGCGCCGGCCTTCCCACCTCCACCTGTGGCCCTGCCCACGATTCCCCCGCCCCCACAGCTGCCCCCCGCGCCCCCCGCGCCCCCCGCGCCCCGCGCGCCCCGGCAACGCCGATGGGTAGACACCCTCCGCATGCTGCGCCGACGGCGTGAGCGTTGACGAACTCCGGAAAAGCAGCGGGCCCGGTCCGAAGTCGTACCGATACTGGCGACGGAGGAAGTGAGGCGCCCATGCCGCAAGTAGAACCGTGTGTGCTCGACGTGCTCACGGAAGCGGCGGCGAACGCCGCTTCCTGCGAGGACATCGCCGCCGTCCTCGCGGCTGCGGACACCGGCACGAACGCGGCCGCCGAGCAGCAGCGCGATGCGCTACTCGCCGCGCTGCGTCTCCGACCCGCCGGGACTGGCAGGGCGCAGACGTTCACCTGGATCGTCCTCGGCCGGCCGCCTGCGAGCCTGTCCGACGTCGCCGCCGACCAGATGGAGACCTGGAGCGCGTACGCCGAGGCCGTGACCAACTCCTTTGTCCGGGGACGCCTCCATCACCTTCTGCTCGTCGCAGGACACGGTCGCAAGGTCGACCGCATCCGGGGCGCGGCCGCCGGGTACCTGGACGCGGTGCCGCTTTTGCTCGCCGCCCGCAAGCGCTTCCCCGGCCTGGTGGGTGCGACCGAGTGTCTGCGCTGGGCCGGAGACCTCGCCCGGACCTATAACCAGACCGACCTGTGCAAGCGCGTCACCGACGACACGGTCGCCCTGGCCGAGCGAGTCCTTGCCGCTCCCGAGGACGAGACGGCGATCATGGCCGATCTCCTGGAGGGGCTGCGTGTCCAGCGCTACGACATCACCGACTTCGCAGAACGCGCCGCCCGTCGGTACGCCGGCGATGTGCACGCCCGCGTCGGATTCCTCAAGCTGATACGGGCAGAAGCGTCCGAGTTCCGCCGAGTCGGCATCGACACCGAGATCGTCAGCGCACTCCTCGACGCCGCCGATGCCGACACGGGGTTCCGTCGCCACAACCTGCTGACCCAGGCCGCGACCATCGCGCGGGATCGAGGTCTGCCCGAGCTGAGGGTGCGTGCCGAGATGGCCCTGCAACAGACCGATCCGGACTCCCTGGGATGGACTCGAATCCGTCGCCCGCTCATCCCCCCGCCGGAACTTTTCGCCGGGGCCCGGGCGCACGTCGACGCCGCCCCAAGCCTGCGAGACGCACTGTGGCGAACCGCGCAAGACGCCCATCCGGCGATGCGCGAGCACCCCGACGACGTGAGCCTCCTGGACGGTCTGCTCCGGATCCCGCGCACGCGCATCAACACCGCCGGACCCGTCCAGGTCGCTCCGCCCGTCGCCGCCGCCGACGACCACCTCGTCGGACTGCAGGTCCTCGCGATGGACTTCCTCGGGCACCTCGCCGCCCATCAGCTCGACCACATCCACGAGCGCTTCGATCCGGACGAGGCCGAGCTGATCGGCGCCCTCGCCCATGACGCCGTCTTGCCAAAGGCGCGCGCCCGAACTCTGGCCTACGCCTTCCGGTACTTCTGGCTGGGGGAGTTCGACGCAGCGGTGTGCATCGCCCTGCCTCAGGTGGAGCAGATCCTCAGACAGCTCCTGCGCTGGCAAGTCTCGATCTTGTCCGTGGCCAAGGGCCCGTCCCCCGGGACCGTCGACCAGCTGGGCGGACTCATCCGCAGCATGCCGGCCGCCGGGTATCCCGCGGACTGGAGCCGCGCCCTGGAGCTGCTCCTCGTCGACCCCGACCGCGGCATGAACCTGCGCAACGAGGTCTGCCACGGCCTGATCGACACCCCGCCCAAGCACCGCGTCGCGCTCATCCTCCAGGCGGCGCTGTACTTGCTCAGCTACGCCCACGGACATCGAACCCTCGCCCCGCCCGCTCCCTGAGCGTCCAGCAAGGCTGAACCCAACGGGGGACGTCACCGCCTTCGGGTCCTGTCGCGGTGAAGGCTGAGCATTCCCACTGAAGTCCGAGTGCCTTTCGGCGGACAGCCGGCTTTGTCGGGAGCTGCAGGGTGGCGGATAGCGTGCGGGCATGACGATGACGGGGAAGCGGCGGGTCCTGTACCGGCAGGGCACTGGGTTCTGGCGGATGACGGCGAAGTGGGTTGTGGTCTTCGGGGCCCTGTACCTGGCGGACGGGGGGCTGTTCCGATCGTGGGGCGACGCTCTGGTCTGGCCGATGATCGGGATCCTGCTGTGGGTGCCGTTCGGGATCGGCGTCGTCTGGTATCCGAAGAAGGACCAGCGGATCACGCTGACGACGCGCGAACTGCGTGTGCGGCGCAAGCGGCTGGCCATGGAGCAGGTGAACCTGCTGCACGTGGCGCGGCTGTGGCTGGGAGGGCGGTCGACTGCGGACGACCAGCCGGTGCTGGAGTGGATACGGTTCGACCGAGTGGTGTGGGTTCCGCTCCAAGACGGCCGGGCCTTCGGCGTGGAGTTTCGCGACCCTGCCGCCTTCGCCAAGGTTTTCGGCACCTTCGCCCTCGAGGCGTGTGGCGGGCCGGAGGTCGTCCGCGCTCGAGCTGCAGCGGCAACCTACCCGGAGCCACGCCCGATGCGGCCCCGCTCGGCCGACGACGGCTCCTGGCTGGACGTCCTCGACATCTTCAGCTGAGCGCCGGAAGTGCGCGGCATGGGCAGCGCTCCGTGAAGGGGCATAGAAATAGACAGGGTCGGCGTTCTGGCCGACCGGCCCGTATTCTTCCGCTGTCAGGAGCGAGAAGCGACCACTTCCTGGACGGTCAACGAAGGCAAGCCGTCAGGCTCCGGTGGGACACGCTCAACGTTCGTTGCGACGGGACACTGTCTCTGACCCTGAAATTGGACTCTTTGCCACTGATATCGGATCAAGACCGAAGCCGGTAGAAGGTTCGCGGGTTTTCTCAGTGTGGGTCTCTCCAAGCCTCTGGAAATTAAAAAGGGGCACGTGGAGCGAAGTGGTCCATACCCTGTTCGAGCAATCTGTACAGATTGAAGCTGGTCTCGCGGAGCACGTCTGGCGCATCGGTGCTGGGGAAGTAATGCCAGATCCTGTTGACCGACAGCTTGCTGCGGTCCGAGTTCAGGTGAAATTTGTCGATGGCGGTGAACACGGCGCCGATTCGTGAGGTCTGGCGGACCGTATCGTGCAGTATCTCTGGGTACTCGTCCTCCAGGCGGCTGCCAACCCAGGTCGTGGGTATCCGAAGGAAAACCCATCCGACCTCTCCCTTAGGAAGCTGCGTGGCTGCCTTCTTGAGGACCTTGCGGACCGCGGTGTCCTTGAACTCCGCGTCATCGTCCTTGTTCTTTACTTCGACAGGGACGCGGGGCTGCTCGCCAAGGAATTCAAGCAGGATGTCAAAGTCTTGCCCTTTTATGCCTGATTCCTTGTTTCGTGTCACGGTGGCCGGCAGATGCATCAGGGCAGACAAGACGTCTCCCTCGTACAGTGCGGAGGGAATCTCGTTGGTGCGAGTGTGGTCGATGAAGTGTTGGAACCAAGAGAAGCTCTGGAACTCGTAAACCCGTCGGGCCAGCTCACGTCTGCGGTGAGCGGGGAGAATCCATCGGAAATCCTCCTGCCCGCGCTTGTCCGCCAATCCAAACCTCTTCGCCACCCATTCAGGGCCAAAGAAGGTCTCCAGTAGATCCTCGGCCAAGATGTCGGTAACGATGCCATCGTTTCCCTGCATAGCCGGGTCCGCCAGCATCATCTGCACGTGCTCGTGGACGGTCTGGTTGTAGACCGCCCATTGAGCATCGACACGCGTGTCGCCCGGGTGTAGCTGCACCCAACGGGTTGCGACGAAGTCGTTGAATGTCGGGATCAGCATCGCGCGGCGTCCCCGTACGCAAGAGTCGGCGCCTCCACCATGCCCCCAGTCCTCGGTCCAACATCAATGGCAGGAACGTAGTAGCCGTCCAACGTCCCTGGCAATCCGGCCACGTTCAGTGTCAGACGACACATGTCGCCCCCAGCGCCCCAGCGCTCTTCGAAATTCGTCCGCTCTGGCTGTCACACCGCGCGCCGTTCGCACACCTGTAGCAGGTGACAGCGGACCTCACAGCGGGAGTAGCACGTGATCCTCACCCACACCCTCACCCCGTACACGCCCCGGCAGCAGCAGAGCCTTCGCACGACCGGGACGGCCGTCTCCCCGGTCGCCCTGCGCCAGATGGCCACGGGCGAATCCGAAGAGACGGCCCGAGCCGAGCTCACGGACTTCGAGCACCTCATCTCGACACCCGCGCCCGAGCAGGTACGAGGAGAGGCACGGATTTTCCACGCGTTGATCGCCGCTTACGGCCGTCACCGCACCACCCTCACCGGCGGCCCGTTCGGCATCCGCAGCCTCACCCCCCGCCTCGACGAACTGGTGGTGCGGATTGCGTCCGCCCAGCTGGACCGGTGGATCGACGCCCTCGCCTACCGGGAGGGAGGAACAGGCGTCGCAGGCCTGCGCTGGGCCGGCCGCCGAGACGGGATCGTCCTGACACTGCCCGGGATGGTGATGGTCCTCGCCGACATCAACGAGACCGACTGGCGTGCCGCGCTCGGCCGCCGGTCCGCCGACCAGAGCAGCCTGATGCCGTATTGGATCCCCCAGCTCCTCCGTGAACCCGAGTACGCGGCCACCCAGAACGCCGAACTCGCGGGCATCGCCGATCACCTGTGCGCCACCCTGCGCCGGATCCGGCTCCTCGACGCCCTCACCCGAATCAGCGGTCACGTCCACCTGTTCACCACCCGCCACCACGGCAACCTCCACCTGTTCGAGGCATGCGAGGCCACCCCTACCGTCCTGCCGCTGTGGACCTCCCGGTCCGTCCCCCTGGCCCTGTGGCCCACCGGGCCGATTCCTGCCCCGGGCCCTGCGGACCCGCGCACAGCTGTCCTCGACCTCCTCACCGAGATCGAACCCGCCCGCGCGCACCCCGGCGCCGAGCACCCCGCCGCCCGCGCCCTCTGCCACATCGCCGGCCTCAACGCGGGCCCTGTCGTGGTCCAGGCCGCCGAGCACGTTCTCGACGTCGCCACCCGCGTCCTCGCCGACCCCGCCCACGCCGGCGTATACGCCAGCGGCGGCTGGGCGGGCAGCTGCCGCACGTACCCCGAAGGCACGGTCCACGGAAGCGACCCCTGCCTTCCGCCTGGCGCCGAGTTCGTCGCCGACCTCCCCGAGGAAGCCCTTCAGCGCCTCGGCCGGCACTTCTGCAGCCGCCCCTCGGACACCTCCCGATCCGACCTCATCAGCGCCGGCCAGGAAGAACTCATCCACCTGCTCGACTGGGCGCTTGCCGCCGCGACCCGCCCCGCCAATCCGGACTGGACACGCGACAGCGCCGACGGCACGCTTCAGCACACGCAGCCACTGCCCGACCGCGACGGAGTCCTGACTCTGACCGCGACCACTACCGGCGTCTACCGCGTCAGCCTGGACGCACTGGGGCTGAGCGACCTCGCCCACGAGGACGACACAGTGGAGTGGGAGCGCGAGGCCGCGCCCTCGCAGGCCGCCGCCGTCCTGCTGGCCGAACACGCCGCGATCGAAGCCGCGGTCTGCCTGCCCTTCCAGCGCGAACACCGCAAGCAGCGCCTCCTGCTGCCCGCCGCGGTGTCGGCCGAGCCGACCATCCGGTCCGTCATCGCCGGAGCCGACTACGTTCTGGGGTTCTTCACCCTCGCCAGCGTCCTCGGCCGCCTGCACGACCGCGTGGGCGCAGCCCAGGGAGCAGCTGACGGGCACTGGCGAGGAGATACCCGCTCCGACAGGCCCGACTGCCCGGCCACCCTCACTGCGCTCGTCAGCGACTGGTTCGCACTGCCCTCACCCCGCCACGATGAAGCCGCCAACACCACCTTGGTCGACAACCCCGTTTACCTCCGTCACCTCGCTGCCCACCGCGCCGCGCTCGACCCGTTCGTCACCCGCTACCTTGCTGCCGCCGACAGCCTCCCCGGCGAGCGCACCTTCGAAGAGCGTCACCTCGCCGGCTTCGCCGCCCTGTGCACCACCGACCTGTCCGCCCTAGCCGTTACCGAGATCAGGCCCGTCGGCGAACGGCTCCTCCGCCTGGTCAGGTCTCTCCCGCAGGACCCCACCCAGCTGACTGCCTGGTACGAACAGCACCTCGACCAAGCCTGAACCTCACCGACCCAGGGGAAAAGGAGAACCGCACGATGAGCGATCAAATGTCAGACTCGGCAACCTTTCTCGGACCTACCAGGACGGGGAAGCCTCCTCTGCCGGTCGACGCCGACGCCGGCCAGATCGCGACCGTGCTGAGGCGCGCCCTGCACACCGTCGAATGCCGTGAACTCGGCTCGGAGGCCGCCCAGCAGCAGTTCGGACCATTCGCGGACACCGCAGACAGCCGCGTCACTGTCCTCATCGACGAGGACGAGCTCCGAGTCCGCCATCCGGGCCACAGCGAGCTCCACCAGCTGGCGCGCGCGGTCCGGGAAAGAGGACCGGCTGTGAACGTCGTCCTGGTGCCGCCCAAGCCGATCATGGCGGTCATGGACGAGATGGCCCACGTTGTCAGACAGGTCGCCGAGTCGGCCTCCGGAGAGGCGCCGGCCGGGCGGCCCAGGCAGGGGCACGAGCTGGATCGGCTGCTACGAACGGTCCGGTGGTGTCCGAAGGGTGCTCGTGAGGCGACGGACGAGCGGTGACGGCTCGGACCCGCAAGTGGTGGCCGACGCGTTCGCAGAGGCGGACATGCGTACGCGCGCCGTGCAAGGAGCGGCGAGTTGCTACGGATTGGGGCAGACACGACCTGGGGGATACGCCGCTGGGGGAATCTCCTCGGGCCGCCGTTCGGAAACTGGATACGCTTTCGCAGCCGGCCTGTGCGCCGGCCTTCAACCGGGCATGGCCCGTGACGAACCAGGGGGACCAGATGACCACCGAGATTGCACGCACAGCAGGACCCGGACCCGTAGGCGTCCCCGGCAAGCCCGTCGTCTACTTCAGCGACGAAGCCTCCGCCGTGATGAGGCCTCTGCCCGGCCCAGCCCGGCGCCTGCAGTCGCCCTTGGAGACCCTGACTTGGCAGGAGCCTCCAGTTCTGGAAGGCGGGGACGACGAACCGCAGTAACCGAACTGGGTGGGACAAGGGCTGAGAACGAGCCGCGCCGGTCCGCATGTGTACTGGGCCGAGGCTGGCGGGACGTCAGTCGGACAGTGCGCCGGTGTGATGGTGGGCATCCCCTGGACCGTGGTGATCGAGGCGGTAGGGGTGAGGACCTTGAAGGCGTGCTTCCATCCCCGCTCCACGAGGCTGAGAAGTTCTCCCGTGGGCAGCTTCAGCGACAGGCGGTTGTGGGTGGTGTAGCCGAGCCGCCCGTAGAACGTCGTGAGGCTTCGGTCGTGGCGCAGCGTCAGGGCTGTGTATCCGGCGTTCCGGAACGTCTGCTCGGCGTGGTAAAGGAGTGGGCGGGCGATTCCCTGATTTCGGTAGGCGGGGACCACGGCGAGACCGTGGACGGTGGAGATGCGCTCGATGATCCTGCGCCGCATGATCTTGGGCGAGCGGTTCGGGTCGGACATCCACTTGGCGGGGCCGCACGTGATGGCTCCGACGGGAACGCCCTCGCTGTTCTCGGCGATCAGGAAGTGGTTCCTGCGGTGCGAGAGCGGGCCGTCGTCGCTGTCGGTGAGGGCGTGCCGCATGGGGTCCAGGGCACCGGGCAGGTCCTCGGTCCGCAACTGGAGGTTGACGAGCGCAATCAGCTCGACGAGGGTGTCGCCGTCTTCTTGAGTGGCGGTACGGATGTGGATGTCGGTGTCGGTGAGGGCCATGAGGGTGGGCATGGTCGAGTCCTTGGTGCTGGCAGCCGCGCTGGGCGTGGCACGGCTGGAGGGGATGGGGGCGGGCAGGAGGGGGGTCAGCCGAGGGGGGTGCTCCAGCCGAAGAAGAGCCAGCTCGGCTCCGGCCCGTCCGTTTCGAGCAGCAGCGCTCCGGCGCCGCCGGAACGGACGCACGGGGCGTCGTCCTCGATCAGGCGGTCGGCCAGCCAGTCGGCGTCGTCCTCGTCGAGGGGGCGCCGTACGGGATGGGCGACGGAAGGGAGGCGTTGAAGTAGCCCGCCATGACGGGGCCCAGTGCGGAGCGGTTGCGTACGACGGTGACGCGGTCAACCTTCGTCAGGTCCGCGCGCCGCGAGAACGGGTCGACCGGAAGTTTCCGGTCTTCGGCGGCATGGTTCGCGAAGGCGCTCTCGGCGCTGGGGCCGCTGGCGGTGAAGCGGAAGACCATGGGTTCCAGGTGCATGACGATCCTCGCAAGAGCGGGCGCCGTGTAACTGCTGGCGCACAGATGGGAATCCCGGCGTGATGCGGGCGAAGTGAGGGGGAGCCGGTATCCGGCAACATGGCTAAACTACATATTGAAACAAGAATAAGCAGCATGCTTGAGTGGGGTCCTCGTGTGTACGGCGCGGACCCGCCGCCTGCGCGGGTCACAATGGAGGCGGTCTCGACGGCGTCCGGTTACTGGGGGAGTGTCTTTGTCCATCGACCGTCTGCAGCCCATCAGCCCTGCAGCGCTGGCCACTCGGAACCCACACCCCGAGATCCCGGCCTCCCGCGCCGAGACCGCCGAGGGCCCGACCTTGTCCCTGATGGACGCGGAGACCTTCCGCAGCACGCTGCAACGCGCTGTCGCCCAAGGCGCTCCCGCGGCGGCGATCGCCGCCGAAGCCGTGCACCGCATCGCCCGGGGGCACCTCGACGTCGCCGCCCTGCGGACGGTGCTCCTCGATACGGCCGAAGCACAGATCTGGGCGCCCGTCCGGCAAGCCGCCATCCTCGCCGTCGCTGCCAGCCCGGCCATGGCGCCGAGCATCATCTCCATGCACGGCCAGATGCTGAGAACGCCCGCCGCGACCGTCCGGGAGGGGCAAGGGGATGACGGCCTGCCGTTCTTCGTGGCGCAGGCCACCTTCGCTCCCACCGGCCGCGACGTCACTGGCAGCGTTCAGCAGGCCCGCACCCGCAAGGCAGCCAGGCAACAGGCCATGGCCGCCCTCATCGCCGCACTCGCCGGCCTGCCTGACCCACTGGCCGATCGTGTGGTGCAGAACTGGAGCTGGGATACACCCGCCGTCCCGCTCCGGGCCGCCGCTCCGGCCGGGGACTCCAACGCCGTCTCGGTCCTGAACGAGTTTCACCAGGCGGGTCACATCACCCGGCCCGACTACCGGCCCCCGACCCCGTCTCCCTCCGGCTTCGCGGCCACGGTCACCGCCGTACACCGCGGCCAGCAGCTCATCGGCGAAGGCACCGGATCCAGCAAACGGCAGGCCCGTGCCGAAGCTGCCGACCGTCTCCTCAAAGCCCTGGAGAAGGCCCTCGGCGCCGACGAACCCCAGCCGCAGGCGGCACCCGAGCCGACGACCTCACCCCTGCCGCCCGCAGCACCCGCGCCGCCCGCCCTCAACCAGGAGCCACCGCCCGCCCTGACCGCGGGTCCAGCTGACCTGTTCGCCGCGCATCGCGCGATCGAGCAGGCCCTCGCGGACGGCGCCGCCCTGACCCTGCTGCCTTCCCGCCACCCCGCCCGGACCTCATGGATGCTGTTCCAGCCGGACGGCACACACCTGCCGCTGCTCGACAGCATGTCGGCGCCGCTCCAGCCGGTCACCCGCGACCTCGTCCTCGCCGGGACCGGCGGCATCATGCCCCGCCGCGCCACCGTGACCGGCGTCGCTGTCCCGGTCGGTCTCGCCCTGCCGGCCCTGCTCACCCCCCGGGATAGCGAACACGCCTCCGTCGCAGGCTGGCGCCCCTGCCTCCGACTGGCCGTGGCGTGCGTGGCGCAGCAACGCGTCTACCCCGCCCTGACCGCCGACGGCCAGGGCTGCTGGCGCATCGGGCCGATCACCGAACCGCTGCGCACCGCCGTCACCGCGGCCGCCGCCCTGATGGCCCCCGAAGGGCACTGCCTCCTCGCCGGCACCAACCCCATCCGCGTTCCGTCCCCCGAGCACGCGGCATGGCCCCTGCTCGACGCGGTCGCCGACACCCTCCTCCGCACCCCCGCCGCCGCCACGCTGCTGGGCTCCGGCCCGCACACCGGGCCAGCCGACCAGGACGCCAATCCGACGCCGGAACTGTGGAGGTGGGCGGACGCGATCGAGGACGGCGTCGACCCCCACCCCTCGCCGCGCCTGGTCCTGCGTATCAAGGATCCCGACGCAAACGGTCCGGCTCCAGCCGCTCTGGCCGTTCTCCACCTGGCCGCCGGTGGCCAGGACGAGACCGTCGTGGCGATCACCGTCTGGGACGGACAGCACACCCACGCCGACCTCACCCCCGCAGTACTGCCCGGCGTGCGGCGCACGCTACGCCGCGCCGCACGGCACTTCCCGCCCCTGGCCCAACTCGCCGCCCAGGAACGCCCCCACCGCCTCTCCCTAACCGCCGAGGACCTGGCCCATCTCCACGACCACGCCACCGCACCGCTCGGCGAGGCCGGCATCACCGTGCAGTGGCCCTCCACCCTCCTCGGGGCCCTCACCGCCACCGCCGTGCTCGGCACCCGCGGCCCCTACGACGGGGACGAGGGCACGACGGGCAGCGGCTACCTGGCCCTGAACCGGCTGGTGGACTGCCGCTGGCACATCAACCTCGACGGCGAACCGTTGACCGAACAGGAGATGACCGCGCTCGCCGACGCCGCCTGGCCGCTGATCCGGCTGCGCGGACGCTGGCTCCTCGTCGACGCAGTCACCGCCGGTCGAGCCCGAGCCCGCGACCTCGCGCCCCTGCCGTCCCTCGACGCGCTGACCGCCGCCCTGTCCGGCACGCTCACCCTCGACGGCGAAGCGCTCGAAGCCCGACCCGCCGGCGCGCTGGCCACCCTCATCGACGCGCTGCGCCAAGCACCCGACGATGCCCGGCCCACCCCGCCACCGATCGCTCTGAAAGCGACGCTGCGCCACTACCAGCAACGCGCCCTGGGCTGGCTGGCGAACATGGTCGACCTGGGCTTCGGCTGCTTGCTCGCCGACGACATGGGGCTCGGCAAGACCCTGACGACCATCGCCCTGCACCTGAGCCGCGCCGAGACCGCCGGTGCCACCGGCCCGACGCTGGTGGTCTGCCCGGCCTCCCTCATCACGAACTGGGAACGCGAGATCGCCCGCTTCGCGCCCTCCACCACGGTTGTGCGCTACCACGGCGCCGGTCGGACCCTCAACCGGGACGCCCTCGAACCCAACACGGTCGTCATCACCACCTACGGCACCGCGCGCCGCGACACCGCCGCCCTCGCCACCGCCGAGTGGGGCCTGGTCGTCGCGGATGAGGCCCAGCACATCAAGAACCCCACCTCCGCCACGGCCAAAGCGCTGCGCGCCCTGCCGGCCCGCAGCCGGATCGCGGTCACCGGCACCCCGGTGGAGAACAACATCACCGAGCTGTGGGCCATCCTCGACTGGACCAACCCCTCCCTCTTCGGCACCCGCAAGGCCTTCCGCATCCGCTACGGCGCCGTCGAGAAGGACTCCACCGCACCCGCCGCAGCCCAACTCGCCCGACTCATCAGCCCGTTCATGCTGCGAAGGCGCAAGTCAGATCCCGGCATCGCGCCCGAACTGCCGGGCAAAGTCCACCACCACCGCATCGTCGCCCTCACCGACGAGCAGACCGGCATGTACGAGGCGACTGTCCGCGACACCATGGACGAGATCGCCACGAGCACCGGGATCCAGCGCCGCGGACTGGTCCTCAAACTGCTCCAGGCGTTGCGCCAGATCTGCAACACCCCGAGCCTCTACCTCAAGGAGCCGCTGGAGGACATCGACCCGGGGGACCTCGCCCGCCGCTCGGGCAAGCTGGCAGCCCTGGACGACCTCATGCCCACCCTGGCCGAGCGCGGCGAAGCGTCACTCATCTTCACGGGTTACGTGCAGATGGGCCGCATCCTTGAGCAGCACCTCCGTGCCCGCGGCCACTCCGTACGTTTCCTTCACGGCGGGACACCCCAGGCCCGCCGCCAAGACCTCGTCGACGCCTTCCAGAACGACCCCGACCCCGCCCCGGTGTTCATCCTGTCGGTCAAGGCAGCCGGCACCGGACTCACCCTCACCCGGGCAGAGCACGTCGTTCACTACGACCGGCCCTGGAATCCCGCCGTCGAGGACCAGGCGACCGACCGCGCCCACCGCATCGGCCAGCACCGCACCGTGCAGGTCCACCACCTGATCACCGAAGGCACCGTGGAAGACCACATCAACGAACTCCTCGCTCGCAAACGGGCCCTGACCGAGGCGGTCCTCACCTCCGGCGAGAGCGCCCTCGCCGATCTCGACGACACCGAACTCAACGCGCTCGTCGCTCTGGGGTCCCGATGACCGGCTCCGGCAACATCCGCAACATGGCCCCCCTCGTCGCCGCCTGGAAGCAGGCCTTCCACCTGGCGACCAACGGATCCGTCTCCTACGGCAAGGGCCTCAACCTCCACCGCAACGGCGCCATCGCCCAGATCCATGCGCAACCCGGCCGCCTGGCCGCTGCCGTCACCGCAAAGAAGGCCACCCACCAAGCCGCTCTGCTGCTGCCCGAACTGACTGAAACGCAGTGGGACACCCTCGCCGGCCGTCTCGCCGGCAACACCCAAGCCGTCGCCGACCTTCTCGCCAACCGGGTTCCCGCCGCCATCGCCGACCCGGGCCACGCCCGTGGCATCGCCATCGTGCCCGGGGCCGAAGAGATCGCCTTCTCCTGCTCCTGCCCCACCGGCCGCACCGGCCGCGTGTGTGACCACAGCGCCGCCCTCGGCCACGCCGTCGCCGAACGGCTCGCCGTCACGGCCTCAGTCCTGCTCGGCGCCCGCGGCATGTCCGCCCGCGCCCTCGCCGGCCTCGTACGCGACCTCGTGGCTGACACCGACCCCGGCACCCTGCCCGCGGACGCGGACGGAACTGTCCGCGCCGACCAGCTCTACTCCCTGGCGGCTCACCGGGCCCCGCACCCCACGCCCGACCTCAACCTCGACCCCGTAGCCCCGGTCACCACCACCCTCGACGACCCGCCCGTTCCCGGCCCCCGCGCGCAGGACCTGGCCTGGATGACCCAGGACGCGGCCGGCCGCGCCCGCGCCCTCCTGTCCGCGGCCCCAGGCCAACCCCACGACGACCTTGCCGACACCGTACGGATCATTGCCACCCCCCACGGTGTCGACCGGCTCCCGGCCGCCGCCGCCACCACCGGTCTCACCGAAGCCGCGCTGCGCGCCATGATGATCGGCTACCGCCACGGCGGCCCGGCCGGCGCCCATGCCGCGCTCGCCGCGGCCACGGTCCCGCCGAGCACGCTGGAACAGGCCGCAGAGGCCCTCCGCACCTCCCGCACCGTCAACCTCGGCGTCATCGACATCACGGACGGATCGCTCACCGACTCGACCGCCGGCGTCCAGATCCGGCCCGGCCTCGACGGTCGGTGGCACCCCTTCACGCTCTGGCGAGCCGACGAGTGGCGCCCCGCCCCCGGAGCCTGCGACGATCCCGCCGAAGCCTTCCGTGCCGCGCGACGCGCCCGCGCCGCCCGACCACTCAGGCGATAGCCCGACCCCCCAGCCGACCAGGTCACCGACTCCGAAAGGTCCACCGCATGCTCTTGGACTCGCAGACCGGTGTAGGCGTCTACCAGTTCATCGTCGACCGGCTCGAGGACCGGCGCCGAGAGGAGTACCCCGACGGCCGCGAGGCGTACGAGGACAACTGGACCGCCGCCCACGATCTGGAGAAGGCCTATGCCGAGGCCGTACATGCCGGCGACTCCGGCACAGCCGCGCGTCGCTCATATGTTTCCCATCCGCTGCGAGAAGAAGGAGTCAACCACAGCAGCCGACCGCGTCCCAGGGCCGCTCCGGACCTTGCCGACCTGCACCCGATGACGGTGGATGTCCTGCGGGAGCTGCCAGCCGACTACCCGGTGCGGGTGCTGGACCGCAACCTGCACCAGCCGCGGGCCCGAGTGCCTGCCGATGGATTGGGAGCGACCGGCCGTCGGCGAGGCGAGACCAGACGGAGACCCCTCGCCGACGGCGGCGGCTCACTGCGAGGTGTCGCTCTGCGACAGCCGCCGGGTCTGCTCCAGCAGCAGTTCCACCTGCTGCACCAGTTCCCGCGGCACAGTGGGAAAAAGGTACGGGTTCAGACCCTGGTCCCGCATGGCGTCGACGACCCGCTCCTTGTCCCTCAAGTTCCGGTGCGCCTCCATCGCCCTTTGCGTCTCGGCCCTCAGTTCGGTGAGCGGCTCGCCCAGGTCGACCGGCAGTACCCGGTGGCCCTGCTGGGTGGCCAGGGCGCTGGCGTCGGTCACGGCCACCGTCTTGTCCATGCCTCCGCGTACCAGCCCGAGCGTCACTGCTGAGGGCTGCGTGACGGCGGACGGGCCGCTCTTCACGACGCCCGGGGCGGGCCGGGAGTGGCCCTCGGTGAGCATACGCACGGCTTCTTCGCGGCCGGCCTGGTCGAGCTTCGCGGGCAGCTGCCCCGCTTCGGCCGCGGCCTTCACGCGTTGCAGGGCCTTCTGGTAGCCGCAGCTGGTAGTGCGGTTCAGCGCGCGGGCGATCCGCTCCTGATTGGTGGTGTTGTGGGACGGGGCCATCGCTTCTCCTTCGTCGCGTCCTGGCGTTGCGGTTCGTCCCACCACGAGCTTGGCCAGGGTGCGCGGGTTCGGAAAAAGGGGCACCGGTCGTCGCGCGCACCCGCGCGGCAGCACGGTTCACCGATATCCCGGGGGTGGGCCCGGGCCGGCGCGCACAAGCGAGGTGCGCTGCGCCGAGCATAGCGGCCGGTACCGACAACGCCCCTGGCCAGTTCCCAACTCCGTTTCACAAAACAGCGATTTCCCACCTTCTTTGGCACCCGTCCGGGCTTGGCTGTCACGGGCCAGCTCACCTGTCTCAGCGCAGGAGGAACGGGCCTTATCGAAGATGAGCGGATACCGGTTCGCATCACCGAGGGGAACCGCCCCTGGCCGGCAGCACACCGAAGGTCGGGCTTGGAGCCGGACCGTTCCGCGCCTTGCACAGGATCCCGAGCTCGATTTGTTGCGTATTTAATTTCCGATGTGTATTGTAGTTCTTGTGAGGCAGGGGCCGGCAGAACCGGCCGATAAGCCACCCGACCAGCAGCCGTCGCCCGCGGCCTCGTCGAGGAAGTCGACCCGGGTCACCGGCTGCATCTGCCTGTAAGCCCCGAGCCACAACAGGACAGCCCCTCCCCAAAGGCAGTCCGCGCCCATCCACACCGCTCCGACGATCCTGAGAGCTCGCGTTGTTCTATTTGATGACATGCCCCTGTTGTGGCCGTCCGACCATTTTTCACGAGCTGGAACGCCACACCGCTCCGAGCATCCTGATCGACCCCGAGACGGGTTTGCCGCCCGGTGTATCTCCGGACGGCCACCGTGCGCCCCCTTCACCAGCGGCCGCAGCCAGAGCCCGCAAGCAGCCCCTGTGTCAGTTGTGCCTCGATGACGTACAGGCCGGCGGCGAGGTGACCTTCGCCGTACGACTCAAGGGCGAGCAGACCGCGATGGCTCTCGCGCACGAGATGCCCCTCCTCGACGACGAGGGCCGGGTGATGGCCGTCCGCTGTCCGTCCGCCGGGTGCGGAGCGGTTGTCGACCTGACCAACGGCCAGCTGGAGGGCCACTCCGTGCGCGGCCAGAAGTGCCGGATGTCGGGCGTGCGGGTGGTGGTCGCTGAGGAGTGAAGCGGGAGCTGAGCAGCCTCACGTGGCTGATCTTCAAACCCTCTCGGGCCATACCCGAGCCCCATCAGCCGCCCCCGCTCGCCGGGGCGCGTAAGCAAGAGGACCGCGTCTTGAACACCAGACTCAGCCCCTCCGAACAGGCCGAGGTGGAAGAACTTCTCGAACGTTGGAACGAGGCCGTCGAAGGCGACAGTAACGACGCTGAGCACGAAATCGGCGTCGACATGTCGGAGCTCCTGTGGAGGCTGCACGGTGGTCTGTCCGTGCGTGAACTCTGATGGCCATCTACCGCCCCGGCGAGGTCAACTGCGGCCACTGCAACGAACCAACCGGGATCCCGGCTGACGACTGGGCCGGAGAAACCCGCACCGAGGGCGGCGAATATGTCGCCTCCGTCGGCCCGTGTGTGCGCTGTGCGGTTCACACCTACGGCACCCTGACCCGCTGTCCCGACTGCGCGGAGAACGACAACGGGGCGTAAGGCACCGGGGCGGATGAGGAGTTGATCTCAGCATGAGTACCCCCGTCCCTGGAACCGGGGCAAAGAAGCGTCCCGCGAGGCGTCGCAAGGTCAAGAACGCTCGGACCGGTTCCGTGGGGAGCAAGATCCTGCCGGGCCGGTACAGCGACGAAGGTGAAAAAGGGCCGTGGTTCCGCCGTCTGGTTCGCCGCGCTGAGACGCGCGACTGGCAGCGTGAGACATCGCGGCTCTGACGGTCATCGTCGACCAGGTCTTCGGCCGTCGCGCCGGAGAGCCGCCCACACGCCTCCCGCCGCCGAACTCGCTCCACTCCTCGACCTAATGCGGGAGCACGGACTCCGCGGCGAGTATGAGCGTGGCCCTACCGAGGTCCTCACGCTGGGGCAGGTCTACCGCACCCGGGAAGCCGTGCTGGGACTCTGCGAGGAGGTCGCCACGCGGTTGGAGGAGGACGCCCCGAACGCGGTGTTCGAGCTGTGGCAGGACCCTCACTGGAGCGCCGACGGGCACTACCACGCGTACGTGCCGAAGTTCGGCCATTTCGAGGCTGGCTGCGATGCCGAGGGGGTCCCGCATGTCAGCGTGCATGACCTCATCCAGAGGCTGAGCAACAGCCCGGAAGCGCCGCTCGGCGACTGGATGGCGGGCGAGGGAGCCGGCCTTCTCGGCGTCGCGGTGCTCGCCGTGGTGGGCGAGTACCGAGCGCAGTCGTCCGGCTCCTGAGCCGGGACCTCCCCCCTGTAACCCCCGTCGAGGCCGGATGCCGGTGATGCATGCGGAGGCGAAGCGCCACCGCTCAGCGATCGCCCGAGAAATCGACGACGCACTCATCGGCCTGAGCCTCCTCGGCCCCCCACCTCTCGATTCACTGGAGTACTGATCATGGCGGACATCCGCATGCGCTTCCTCGGGCATCCCTGGGAGGAACCGGACGGCGATCCTTCTCAGCTGGTCGCTCGCGATCTGGATTTCACGCCCGACGTCGCGGCCAAGGTTTTGCCGGAGGGCCGCCCTCACGATTCTTGCGGGGAAGCGGATTGCCCTGTGTGTCCGCCCGATTTCATGACGGAGTACGTTGCTCGGCTGCGATCCGTGATCGCCGAGCACGGATTCGCCGTCCAGGCCGTTATGGCGGATGAGAGTTCTGCTGCCTATTGCTACACCGTCGGTCTGCACGAGTCTCTGGGGCGTGAGTTCGTCATGGCCGGGCCGGACGTCAGGGCGATGCAGGGCGTGCTCCATAGCGTCGTCGAGCGGTTCGCCGGATCGTCTGGTCCGGTTGCCGGTGAGGTGCTGGACGGGCTGCTCGCGAACGGATTCCAGCTGCTCATGCGCCCCGTGGAGTCCTTGGAGCCGTTCGCGATGCTGCGGGCGGTGTACGGCAGGGAGATCGCCGTGCCGTACTGGCAGGCCGTGTGGCCCGATCGTGACGGCATCTTTCCGACCGACGCCTCTTGCTCGCTTTCCCCTCGAACCCAGCCACTTCTTTAGCCCTACCTACTTTCGACTTTACGCATTCTAGGAGGTATTTCTATGCGTCAGCCTGAACCATTGAGTGCCATTGCGGAGCTGCGGCTCTTCCTGGATTTCGCCGTTCCTCTGTGCGGCGCTGACATCGCGTACAAGCTCCGGCAATGGGGCCACTCTCGCGAGGAGGCCGAAAACTGGCTGCGTGGTGAGGCCGAGCGCGCTGGCGGCAGCCTGGGCGAGAACGGTGATGTGTTGCAGTTCAGCGATGGTCGGCCTCGGTCGGGGCGCGCACAGGACCGTGTGGTCCGGACGGCGAGTGAGCTTGCGCGCGGTGTGGCGGCGGCGGCGCTGCTTGCCCAGTTGGAGGGGAAGCGCGGGGTCGAGGCGTTCGGTGGCTTCTACGGTGTCCCCGCTGCGGTCGCCACGGCGCGCGTCCAGGGCGGGGAGGACGGTGCAGTCGGTGACGCCGCTCGCGGCGCCTGTCCTGTGCGGAAGCCGGCCGCGTGAACGCCTTGTGGCAGTCTTCGCACCGTGCTCGTCCTCGCTTCCTTGTCCTGGCGGCCGGGAAGTCGGGTCTGCGGGAATCCGTGCAGGCGCTCTCGGGTCACACGTTAGGCTCGCCGTGGCCCGTGCCGGAATGGAGTGTGCGGGACAGGCCCCGGTCCCCGTGACGGGACGCAGTACGGCCGGGGCCGTCACTCCCCGGGCGCAGGTCGTGCGGTCGTCGGCGGCCTAGTCCAGGCGGGAGAAGTCGAGGTCCACCAGGAGCTCCTTCAGGTCGACCTTCTCGTCGTGGCAGAAGCCCGGAGCTCGTCCCACATCTCGTAAAGGCCCTCCAGAGCGCCGCTGAGCAGGGACAGTTGCCCGCGGTCCTCGTCGAACTCCTCGTCGTGGAGGTAGACCATCTCAGCCTTCTGCAGCTCGCGTACGACGCTGAGCAGCGTCGTACGGTCCGCCGAGAAGCGCCTCAGCACCAGTTCGAAGTCCGTGCTCTCCTCGTGCACCACGAGAGCGAGGACCTGTCGGGCCATCCTTGTGAGGCCGCCGACCCGCCGCGCGAAGCGGTTGACCAGTTCGAGGGTCTCCTGTTCGTCCTCCGGATCCTGGTTGGCATCCTCCCAGGCGAAGAAGCGGCGCATGGTGGCGGCGGGCCGGACCCGGGAGCCGTTGACGGTGTCGCGGAACTCGGCCTCGATGGCCTCGACCGTGTACTGGTACGTGGCCTCGTGCTTCTGTTTGACTGCCCGTAGGTATTCGACGGTGTAGTCGTGCCGGGTGATGCTGCTGTCGATCAGGTCGTGGTGCACCCCGCACAGCAGCATCAGGTTGCCGAAGTCTCGCAGCTGTTCGACGTCCTGGCTGTCCCATTCCTCGTGCCGGGCGCTGCCGGGCTCGGCACCGATGATGTGGGCGATCTTGCCGACCCAGGCGCCCTCCTCCGTGACCAGCCGCGTTGAGCAGTGCGGGTCGCCCCAGGCGCACTCGTTGCCGGAGAACGCCCACAGCCGGCGCGCGACGCCGGACATCGGCTCCTTGCGGTTCTTCTCGGAACCCTTCGTCCGCTTGGCCACAACCCGCCCCTTCCTGCGCCCTGCCGACAGCGCGCAGCGTAGTCCAGCTCGGTTAGGTGCGACGGGCGTGCTGCGTGTCCGGCTGCTACCAGCGCAAGGTCGGCCAGGGGCGGGCGGTGAGTTCGGCCTGCTCTGCGACGGCGACGAGGCGGTCGGCGGTCTCTTGGCCGACCGCCTCGGCGAGGCGGTCGAGGTTCGAGACGATCAAGAGCCAGGAACGGCGCGGCAGCAGGCTCAGGCGGGCGACGGCATCCGCGAGCGCTCCCGCCTCCAGGGCCATCATGGCCTGAACATCGGCCGAATCCGGCTTCAGCGGAACCTTCGCCTCGCGCACCAGGTCGACGGAGAGGGTCAGGTCGTCGATGACCGTGACAGCGGTGGTGTTCTCGATCATGCCGGGCTCGTAGCTGCGCCCGAGCTCGTGGGCCTGGTGGACGGTGATGTTCTCCTCGCGATAGCCGGCGGCAAGGAGACGGCGCAGCCCGGCGTAGGCGGCGTAGGACTTTCTCCGAACTAAGAGGCCATGTAAGACGAGTTGCGCCCAAAGCCGTGGCCAACTTCTAGACTCCGATGCACGGTTCGGACCGGTACGAGGGAGGCTGAGATGGTTCGCGTATCGAAGCAGGAGCGACTCGGAGACGGTGGCCAGGGCACGGTCTGGCGAGCGACGAGGCTTGACACCAACGAGAGCGTCGCTCTGAAGTACCCGCTGGACACTTTGAACATGTCCGAAGGTTCAGCAGACCGGAAGCGCTTCGTTCGAGAAGTCCGCTATCAGTCAGAATTGCGCCATGCAGGCATCATGCCCATCGTGGGCATGAACATGAAAGCGAACAAGCCCTTCTTCTTCATGCCGCTTGCTAAACACTCTCTTGAGGACTTGCTAAAATTGGGGCCGCTTACCGAGAAGGAAACCTTCATGGTAATGACGGAAATCCTTACGGCACTTGAATATTCGCACGAGCAGGGCGTTCTGCATCGCGATCTGAAACCAGCGAATCTACTTTATCTACAAGACCGCTGGGTAATCTCTGACTTCGGCCTATGTAGACAGATGAACTCTAACAGCAGCACAATCACACAGGTGAATACCGCCGTCGGTTCTTTCGCATACATGGCGCCAGAGCAGTACGACAACGCCCATGAGGCAAAAGCCCCGGCAGACATCTATTCCATCGGACAGATCATCTACCACTGCCTGGTAGGCGACGTTCCGTTCCCGCGCGCCAGAATCGCGAAGTTGGACGTGAAATATCGCCACTTTATTATCCGCTGCGTAGCCGAGGAGCCAGAGGATCGCTTCCAGTCCGTGTCGGAGGTCAGAAGGGAAATGGAATTGCTCATCGCTCCAGCTGAAGAGTTGGCAACGCCGACAATTCGGGCGAACGAGCTGAGGTCCAAAGCCCTTGAAGGTCAAGAAGTAGCCGTACCTCTACTCCTCCGCCTGATTGTTGACTCATCCGAGGATGAGGTGTTCTACAAGGAGTTCGTCCCATCGCTACCCATTGAAATTTTGGAAAGGATGTACGCGAAGGACCCCGTAACATTCGAAAAAATGATCCGCATCTTCGATGAGTATTCCGAAGGAGGGCACCCCTTCAACTACACCGACGACATCGCAGACTTCTTCGATAAGGTAATTCAGGTGGCAGAGTATAGCGGCGGGCTACGTCGCCTGAGCCTAAAAAGAGTCATGACGGTGGGAGTGTCTCACAACCGCTTCCACGTCGGTGTGGTGTTCGCCACGATGGTGAAGCGCTGCGAAAATAACCCTGCCGATATGAGGTACATCGCATCCCTTCTGTCGGACGACCCTCGTGCGGCGAAATTCATGGGAAGTTATCTCAGGCAGCACTCCCTCCCCCAGGAAATTATGCGCGATATCTAACCTGGCATCCTGCTGTAGCCTAGGTTCCCTGACTCTCACTGACGCCTGCAACAGTTTGCTCGAGCGATGGTATGCCGAGGAATACAGGAGATTTCTTTCGGTCATTCCTTGCAACGAGTTGCGCGATTTTCTCCTCGGTCGCAGCACGGCTGACGGATAGCTGCTCTACGTCGGCGAGCCACCCTTCTCTTTCGGCTTCGGCGATCCGATCGGTGAGGTTGTCGCGAATTTCGGACAAGCGGGGGAGTTCACTGAAGTCAACAATGAGGACGGGGCACCTGACGCAAGCGTGCTCATGGATGCAGTCGGTCCCATAAGCTCGCCCACAGTCGCCGAGGGCGAGCTTGCGGCGTGCGAAGTGACCGAGGAACTCCTGCCACTCCTCTGGAGTCACAGCGCGATACTCTTCAACCGGACGCAGAGCCCTTCGGCGAGCGATGAACGCACGATGCGCTTCGATCGCCTGAGCCGGATAGATCGCGTTATACCCCATGGTCGTGTTGATGTTTTCGTGACCTGCAATTACCTGTGCGATGTGCGGCGGCAACCCGTTTAGAATTGCGTCCGTGATAAAGATTCGACGGAAATCGTGCGGTTGGAAATTCAACGATCCACCAGAGGCGTCGGTAAAGCCTGCGGCCGCTAGGGCTTCGTTCAAAGATTTCCGAACTGTATTCACCGAAACCGGACGATACTCTTCGCTAACCTTCCACTGGTAAAGGAGAGGGAGGGGATCGTTCCAGACATGCTCTTGATGGTCATAGCCCGAAACCATGGGGACAGTCCCATCTTTCTGGCGGACACGCGTGATCACGGCACTGAGTACATCGGCAAGCTCCGGGGAGATGAGCAGGAGTCGTTCCTGGTCGACCTTCGACGGGGCGATCTGCAATAGGGGAATAATCTCGCCGGTTGTGGGGAGTTTGTAGCTGATGATGCTGTGATGACCAAGCTCTAGCAATTCCTCAATGCGTATGCCTGTGTGTCGCAGAATCTCGATCGTTGCCCAAGCCCAGAAGGTCCGCTTTTCCTCCATGCGTAGGTCGCGGCGTCGTCCCTGAACGTCGTAGGCCGTGGTTGCCTGGCCGTCAGTTCGAGAGGTGCTCCTCGCGGCAGTGAACGCCTCTCCAAGGACCGTGAAGGTGGAGCCCAGAGGCGCCAGGGCCAAGGCGGCGAGCCGCTCGCTTGCCTCCTTGAGGCGACGATCAGCGACGCGTACGAGTGCCGGCAGGTAGGGCAGCCGCTCGCGAGTGCGCTGATCCATCCGCGCTTTGACTTGCTTTTCAAGTTTCTTGACGGAACAGTCAGCTTCGGAAACTGGAGATGGAACGGCCCACGGCCCCCATCGCTCGGGCTCCTCCAGAGCCCAATGCCCAATATCCAGATAGAAAGCTCGGACAGCCATCATCACAGATGGCGCTGAAGCACGTGGCTCAGTCACATCCTCGATCGTCCCATCCGGGCGCCGCTTCCGAACAGTCTTTACCGCGAGGCGAGCCTTCCAGGCGGCTGCTGTATCGGAGGAAAGGCGGAGCGATTCAATTCCGGGGTGATGATGTTCGAGGTCAGCCCAGAACAGTTGGCCAAGATTAGTTGACAAACCCTTAAGCGTGTTGTAGTCGACACTCGGTTGCCGTTCGGTGAGATAGCCGACTAGGAGGTCACGGACCGGTTTGTGTTGAATGTGGTACCGGTCCACAAGGTCGGCTGGGGTAACCTGACCTGCACGATTCTCGATCAGGCGAAGGGTGACTGGAGCGTCAGACGAAAAGTGTCCGAGATTGCGAAGCCAGGAGTAGGCAAGGCGCAGTGGGCCGGTTTGATGCCGAGGTACTTCCCGAAGTCTCGCAAGGAAATCTCCGACGACAATGTCTTCGATCTTCCCTCCGCGCAAGACCAGGATCGTGGCTAGAGCTAGTGTCCTGAGTCGTTAATTCGTGTGCAGTATGCGGCGAGTGTGTCGAGGATGTCGTCGGCGGTCTTCGTCCAGACGAACGGCTTGGGGTTCTTGTTCCACTCGTTGATCCAGCGGCGGATGTCGCGTTCGAGTTCGATGACGCTGCGGTGGGCCGAGCGGCGGAGTTTGCGGGAGGTCAGCTCGGCGAACCAGCGCTCGACGAGGTTGAGCCAGGACGCCGAGGTGGGGGTGAAGTGCAGGTGGAAGCGGGGATGCCGCAGCAGCCACTTCTTGACCGGTTCGGTCTTGTGGGTGGCGTAGTTGTCCAGGACCAGGTGAAGTTCGAGGTCCTTGGGGACGGCGGCGTCGATGACCTTCAGGAAGCGGAGGAACTCCTGGTGGCGGTGGCGGCGGTAGTGCTGGGCGATGACTGATCCGGAGGCGATGTCGAGGGCGGCGAACAGGCTGGTCGTGCCGTGCCGGACGTAGTCGTGGGTCATCTTCGCCGGCGTGGCCGGGGCCATCGGCAGCACTGGTTGGGTTCGGTCCAGGGCCTGGATCTGCGACTTCTCGTCCACCGCCAGGACCAGCGCGTTCTCCGGCGGCGACAGGTAAATGCCCACCACGTCACGGACCTTGGTCACGAACTGCGGACCGGTCGACAGCTTCCACGTCTCCACGATGTGGGGCTTGAGGCCGAAGGCCCGCCAGATCCGCGAGACGGCCGACTGCGACATGCCCTGCGCCTGGGCCATCGAACGTGTCGACCAGTGCGAATCGCCTGTTGGTGGGCTCTGGCCGAGCGTCCTGGCGACCATGGCTTCGACCTGCTCGTCCGTGATCTTCCGCGGTGCACCCGAACGCGGCCGGTCCACCAGGCCCTCCAGCCGGTCCGCGACGAACCGGGACCGCCACTTACGCACCGTCTCCCGCGAGACACCCAGGTCGTCCGCGACCTGGGCGTTCGACCGGTCCTCCGCGCACGCCAGCACGATCCTCGACCGCAGAACCAGTGCCTGCGACGCAGTCTGCTTGCGCAACCAGCCCCGCAGGACCCTGCGTTCGTGATCGGACAGCTCCAGCGACAACGGCTTCGGACCAGGCATTGCCCTACCCTATAACCGCAAGCAGACTACCGACTCAGGACACTAGCAGCCCGTCCGATGCCCTGCGTCCGGACTGGGAGGTGACGGCTTCGAGCCGGCCGAACCCTTCTGCATCCCGCGCGGCCGCGATGGCTGGCCTCAAGTACTTCGATGGGCAGCGGGCCAGCCAAGCCGCGTCGGGACGAATAGCATCCGCACAGATCAGCGTCGATCACTGGGCATGCGGTGAAGCTAGCAGAACCCCAACTGACCTGCGAAAACAGAGGAGTTAGTTCGGTCAACACGCCTGCCCGACCAGTGCGGACCCAGGAGGAGCAGGCGGGCAGTGTCGCCGGCCAGGATGGTGGAGCACCACTGGGCGATGGCGGGGTGATCGGTCTCGGCATCGCTGAAGAGCGGGGGTACGACGGGCATCGGCCCAGCGTATGCGGCCGTGTAGCTGGCGGTCGTGCTGGGTCTGATGCCGGGCGCTGTTGGCTATCCGGGGCTCAGGCCGGGGCTGTTCTGGTGGGGGTGAACTTCGGGCGTTATCGCCCGCCTCCGTGTCATGGCCGGGATGATGTGACACGTGCAGGCCCGCGGCGGCCGCAGGATGGGGGCAGGGTGAGCAGGTGGGGGAAGCAGCAGGACCGGTTGGTGGTGCGGGCCGTCGACGTGCTGTCGGGTGTGCTGAGCGGAGCGGTTCCGGAACCGGCCCGCCGTGTCGTCGCCTCCCGGGCGTTGCTGGCCGTCGAGGAGTGCCTTTTCCCGATGCACGAGGAGCTGGTGCTGGCGGAGAACGCGGACGCGGCGGCTCAGAAGGCTACCGATGAACAGTGGGCGGACGACGCCGCGGTGCGCCGGTGGGTGACCGAGACGCTGGCCGAGCACGCCTCGTCCTACAACGAGCTTCACGAGCTATGGGAGGACGATCCGGAGTACGTCGAGCCCTGTGGGGAGCACCCGGTGTGGGCTCTGCTGGAGCTGTCCCCCTTCGTACGGCGTCTGCGGCTGTTGCAGGAGGCGGCCGCGAAGACCTCGGTCGGCCTGGGCGGCGACGTCGGTGTCGGCGCGCATCAGATCGGGCACTGGGCGGCTGGCCGTTCCCGGCCCGGGGATCGTGAGCGGGAGGCGCTGGCGGGGGCGCTGGGTGTCCATCCGGCGTGGCTGCACGCTTCGCGCGACGAGCAGCCCGATGTGCAGCTGTACCGGTTCGCGTCCTGCCCGTGCGAGAAGCCGACCGGCATGGCGCGCCTCGGTCTGGGCCGGGAGGAGCCGGGATGGTACGACAGCCCCGCCGAGCAGGATGCCGCCGTGCACTGGTGCGGCTGTGGGCAGGCCTGGGTGAAGGACGCGGTCGGGTGGCTGCTGCCGCTGCCTCCAGGGGAGGAGCCGACACCGTCCGACGAGGGCTTGGTCGACCTCGGCCATTCCGTCGGTCGCGGACCGTCGGTGTCGCTCGACGAGCCGTGGCCGCGTGCACTGTGGCAGCCCCCGGCCGGCAGGAAGGGCCGCGCCCGTACCGCCCACCGGGTCCCCGAACTGCTCACCCGGGAGCCGCAGGCCCTGCCCGAACGGCCGGATGTCCCGCGCGTGGTCGTGCCGGAGCCGGTGTGGGGTGCCGGTCCGGCGGAGCGCCTTGCCGCGAACGTGACGTGGTGCCGCATGTGCCGGGTCTTGGCCGGCGCGCCCACGGGGGTGGCCGGCGGCCCGTGGGTTCTGCTGCACCGCAGCGAGCCGGGGCGCGGACTGAGCACCTGGACCTACCCCACCGAGAAGGACGCCCTGCACCACGGCGCCCATCTGGCCATGACGTACCTGCAGCTGGACGACGGTCCCCTCGACCGCTTGGCGCTGGACCTGTTCACCGGTCAGGCGCACGCCCAGGTCATCGCACGCTTCCTCGAACTGCACCCGCAGACAACCCAGTTCGAGGTCGCCGAACTCGTCCCCATCCGCGCCGACGAGTTCTAAGCGCTGACGGAGCCCCTTGGCCGCGCCGGGGTGGGCGATCAGGCGTCAGCCGACGTCAGCCAGGCGATCCACGCGCCGTCCTGTGCCCGGCCCAGGTGAAGGTCCGGCGTGTGTTCGGCCACTCGGGCGCAAATCCGGCCGTAGGCGCCGTGGCGAGCAGGGCACAGCCGGGCCAGTTCCTCGGGAGCGAGCGCCGAAAGGTCGTCGGGAAGGCCCTGGCCGGCCGCGGTCGCGCGCACCTGCGCGCCTCGGTGCCGCTCGACGGCGTCCCGGCGCTCGGCGAGCAGGCGGAACCAGCGCAGATCGCTGTCTTCCTGGTCGCCCGCGGGGGTGTAGACGCACTGGCGCGCACCGTGCTCGTCGAGCTCGTCGACAACCGTCATGCCGATCGCCTCCAGCATGCGGCACGAGGCGCGGTTGGCCTTCTGGGTGACCGCGACCAGCGGACCACCGCCGGGGACGGCATCCGTCCACCAGGTGACGGCCGCGGCGACGGCCTCCCGGCCCATGCCTTCGCCCCAGGCGACGGGGAGCAGTTGGTACGAGATTTCGGCGCGGCCCTCGCACCTGTGGTCGGCGCCGATGGTCACCAGGCCGACCTGGCGCTGGTCGGCGACGCGGACGACGGTGAAGGCGCCGGCCGTCGTCGGGTAGGCGGCCTGCCGGGCGACGACGCGATCCTGCGTGACCGGACCGCCGAGGTGGGCGCGGACCCGGTCGTCGGTCAGCAACTCGTCCAGCAGAGGACCGTCTTCCCGGGTGACCGGGCGGAGAAGGAGACGGTCGGTGCGCAGTTCGGCGGGCCAGACACGGCTCAGGGCGGTACTGACGGATTCCATGGGTGCCACGTTGGCAGCGTACGGCGCCGCCCGGGGCTGGCTTCGTTCAGAGACTGCACCGGCGGGTGGCCGGGCTTGCGGCCGCCGGCTCGCCGGGCCTGGCGGGTGCCGGGCGGCCGCAGGAATCGCACAGCCGGTCGCACTTTCGGTTCAGGTTCGATCGCTGGCGGGGTGGTGTCAGTGGCGGCTGCCAGGCTGACCGGGACAGACAAGGCCGTTCGAAGCAGCAGAAGAGGGCACACCGTGGACCCGTTCAGGGGCTGGAAGAAGTACCCGCGCGTCATGGAGGGCGCTCTCGCGTGCGCCGGCTACGCGGATGCCGAGTTCGCGGTGCGCCGGGCGGAGGCGCGGGGCGCGACGGAGGCCCGGTGGACATGGATCGGCGGCGTTGCGGAGCTGACCGGCGAGGAGTGGCCCAACGGGCTGGAGCTGGTGTGGGACTCGTCGACGGGCTGGGCGTACCGGGAGCGGGGCGGCGACAAGCTCGACGCGCTGCCGGTGCCGGTGCTGGCGGCGCCGGACGCGGTCATCGGACTGCTGCCGGCCCTCATGGACGGGCGCCGCGACCAGCTCCCGGCATCCGAGGACCGGTGGGAGCACGCCGCGCTCCTCACGCAGTGGGTGGAGTCGGCCGCGGTCCTCGGAGACGACAGGTACGACGCGGCCTACCAGCGGGCCGAGGAGGAAGCCGCGGCGTTCGACCGGTGGCAGGCCGAACTGGACGGTGACGCCGTGCCCACTGCGGCGCCGTCTCCCGCGGAGGCAGAGGGAACCGCCGGGGCCGCCCCCCGTGAAGACGGTGACGCGGGCGCTCCGGACGCTGCGGAACAGGCCCGGCGCGCGCACGTGGACGTCATCCTGCGGTGGGCCCTCCAGGCACGCGATGACCGCGGTCACGCCCCGGACCCAGAGGTGTTCGGGGCGTTGTGCGATTTCTTCACCCGCGCCGTCGTCTTTCCCGGGTCGATGGAGCTCCACGACGGGGACCGCCACACCAGCGACCCGTCGCGTGCCTTGGCCCACCTGCTCGTCCAGCACCTGGAGCACTTCGACATGGAGCTGGAGGACCTGCCGGAGCTGCCGGTGCCCGACACGTCGGGTGACGCGACGGCCGAGTGTGTCGCCGCGGCACTGCGCTCCAGCCGATGGTTCAGTGACGCGGCCGCCGGAACCGACCAGGCCGGCCGCCTGGTGATGTTCGAGACCGTCCTCGGCGCCCGGGGCATTCTCCACCTGGCCGACCAGGCCGACCAGGCCGACCGCGACGACGGCTCTCAGGCGTAGGGACTGAAGGGACTCGGCGATGCAACCGCAGCAGACGGACATCCAGGCCACGGCCTCTGTGCCCGTGCCCTCACGGGAACGCACCGAAGGTGGTTTCGGCCCCGAGCAGGCCGCCCGCTACCTGGGCCTGCACCGTCGCGAGTTCGCCTACCTCATCGAAGCCGGGCTCCTCGCTCCCGTCGGGCGCAGCTCCACCGGGACGCTGCGCTTCGCCGCCTCGGCGCTCGACGCCGTCGCCGCCGAACCGCTGGACTGGGCGGCAGCGCGTAGTGCCGAGGCTCGTTGCCCTTCGCCCTGGCGGGAGCTCGCCGGGTCCGCCTCCGAGCGAGCCCGCCTGGTCGACGGCGTCACGGCCGCCTTGCGTGCCGCAGGAGTGGACGCCTGGGCGCGGTACACCTCGGCGACGGACCGGTGGACGCTCGACTGGGCGCCGTCGCGCGGCGGCGGGCCGGGCCGTGAGGAGGTCGTTGAGCTGCTGCCGCTGCGGCTCGTTCGGGCTGTCGATGCTCAGCGGCTGGTGCTGCTCGGCCCGGTGGGCCAGACCATGCACTGGGCCCACGACATGCTCCAGCCGGGCGTCGCCTGCGTCCTCGACGTCGAGACCACCGGCCTGGGGCCTGCGGATCGCGTGATCGAGGTGGCCGCCGTCGACGCGCACGACGGCTCCGTCCTCATCGACACCCTCGTCCACCCCGGCCCGGACATCACCATTCCGCCCGGGGCCACCCGAGTGCACGGCATCACCGACAGCATGGTGGCCGGCGCCCGGCCGTGGAGCGCCGTCCTCCCCGAGCTCCTGGCCACGGTCGACCGACGGGTCGTCCTTGCCTACAACAGCGACTTCGACAGGCGGATGTCCGTCGGCCACGCCCGCGCGCTCGGCGTCGATCCCAGCTGGCTGCACTCGGTGCAGGCGTGGCAGTGCCTGATGAAGCGCCGATCGATGTGGCTGGGCACCAGCACGCGCCTCCGGCTCGGCGGCCGGCACCGCGCCCTCGGTGACGCGGTCGCGGCCCGCGACCTTCTACTGTCCCTGCGGGAGCGGCCGTCGCACACCCTGCCCGCGCCGCAGCCCGACCGGGAACCGCCTGAGTGAGCCCTTGGTGCACCACGATGTCCACAAGGACGGCATTCGAGAGGGGCCCATGAACCCGCGTCCGTCAGGCACCCACCTGCTGTACGGGTACGACTTCGAGACTCGCACCGCCACGTGCCGAGCCTGCTCCGTTTCCGAGCTGGATCTCCTGCCGGAGGAAGCCGGCCTCTGGCACGCGGGCCACCAGAAGTCCTGCAAGGGCGCCCCGGGACAAGGACCCGAGGCCGTCGTCCTCTCCTTCCGGACGAAGCCTCAGACGATCCGCTGATCCCCACCGCGAACCGCCGAGTTCGCTTCCCGAGCACTCATCCGCCGAGCACCGCACAGGAGTTGCCGATGTCAGACACCACCGCGCAGTCCCGTCCTCGCAGCACCGCCTTCACCCTGCTCAGAATGACCGCTCAGGGAGAAGCCGCTTATCACAGCGCGGGCGGCGAAGGGGCGCCGCCGGCCGACATGGAAATGTACGGCGCTCTGACGGGCGCACTGGAGACCTGGCGGGACGCCGGCAGGCTGCGCCCACAAGCCCTGGTCCTGATCGAGTGGCTGGCCACCGAGCACGCCGGGTACCGAACCCAGCTCCTCGGCGGGGACCAGGACCGGTTCGACTCCTGGCTTCGCGCATTCGGCGACGAAGTCAGCCTGACCCAGCGCCATCCGCACCCCGCCGGCCCCACCTGCGTGGAGCTTCTCACCGTCGTCGCCTCCGCGCCGCCCGGTGAGCGGCCCGAGGAGCGTGCGGCACGGCTCGCCGTCCCCTTCCTCGCCTACCTCCGGCCCGGCTCCGAACTCGAAGACGCCCGCGAGATCGCACTGAGCTTCGCCCTGTGGGCCGGACAGGACCTGGCCGCACTGATGCAGTACGACACCCAGCGAATCGTCGGCTACACGCAGGCGCGCACCACCTGACTGGAACGCGGACCACCAAGACCTCCCTCCCGCCGCGCGGTTGCGAAATCCGGCCGCGGGAGGCCGGTGCGCCAGTGGATACTGCTGAAGTGGTGAACGACTTGAAGAGCGCCCTGGCCGAGCTGGAGGCCCATCGGCCCGGCTCTCTGCTCGGGCTGCGCGAGACCCAATGGCTCGACGCGAAGAAGGCTCCGTACCGGGTGGCGGACGATCCGAAGGCGGTCGAGGAGCTGACCAAGGACGTCGCCGCTTTCGCCAACGGGGGCGGCGGGGTCATCGTCGTCGGCATCGCCACCCGACTTGAGCACGACGAAGAGGTCCTGGACCATGTCGTCGGCGTCGACCCGGCTGCTGTGAACGCGGACCAGATCCGCAAGCTGATCCGCCAGAGGGTCTCCCCGGCTCCCCGCGGCGTACGCATTGGATGGTCGGGGGCGGAGGGCGACGAGCGGGTGCTGTTCATCGAGATCCCCGCGCAGACCGACCATGCGCTCTTTGCCGTGCCGGCCGCGGTGGGCAAACCCGGGGCTCCGCGTCCGGACACGGTCGCGGTGCCGATGCGGGACGGGGACAGCACGTACTGGCTGCCCCGGGCCGAGATCGTGCAGCTGCTCTCCGCCGGTGTCCGGGCCTCCGGCGTGCCCACTGCCCAGGCTCTCGCCGACCTCGTCCGGCAAGCCGTGTCCGAAGCGGGGCCTGACAGCGGGCCGCGCGTCGGCCAAGGCCTGCCGGACCGTGAGCGGGAGATGAGGGCGGCCTACGAGGAGCTCGCCGGCGCGGGTCTGGGGAAGCCCGGCGGGGAGGCCTGGGCGCAGGGCGCGGCCGCGCTGCAGGATGTCCGGCACGAGGTCGACGGCGAGCCGGGCTGGGTGCTGTGCCTGGTCCCCGATCTTCCTGCGGTCGTCGTCGCCGAGCCGGTCTGGCAGGCGATTGTCGAAGCCGGTCGGCGGGCGCCGGGCGGTCAGGATCCGCTCGCGGCCGTCGGATTCCCCCGCCCGCCCGCGGGCACGGCTGCCCCATGGGTGATCCCGGCCGACGCCCGGCGCGTGGACCTCGACGGCGGCTTGTGGGGTCCGGGGCACGTGACGTGCTCGGGACGTGGCGTGTGGCGGTGGCAGCCGGAACCCCGCTTCAGCCTGAACCAGGGCCGCTCGGCGGAGATCGGGACCGGCGGCCAGACACCGGCGCTGCGCCTGCGGGCCCTGGTGAACCTGCCCTGGGCCGAGGCGAGCACACTGGAGATCAACAAGTCCCGGCGCACGCAGCTCGAGCAGCAGCTGCCGCACAGTGCGGTGGCCGGCGCGGTGACGATCCTGTCCCGCCGCCGGGGCGCAGAGCTGCCCGCCGCCCGGTGGGAGCGGGGGCCTTTCGGCAACTCGGGCCGCTCCGCCGGCTACACGTGCACGATTGCCGGGCCCGACGGCACCCCGGCTGTGACGGCCTCCGTCATGCTCGCCCTGCCCACCACGATGGAGTCCACCGTGGTCGCCTGCGCGGACGTCCTGATCGAGAACCCGGAGGCGTGGGCACTAGCCCTCCGACCCGGCTGTGACACGCAGCTGGGCCTCGACGAGGTCCAGGCCGTGCTGCTCGCCGCGTGGGAGACAGCCGCCGAGCTGCTGCCCGACGTCGTCGGCGGCCCGGCCAGCCTGAAGTGGGCCGCACCGCCCACCACTGAGCTGCGGATCACGAGCGAACAGCCCGCCGAGAACGGCGTCCTGCCGGTCCTGGACACCCTCGTCGACCTGGGGCCCCTCGGGCCGAACGACAACGGCCCCAGGCCGAAGCTGGCCGTCACCATCACCGCGGCGCCGGCCATGGACCGGGCCGAGCGGCAGCACCTGCTCCGGGAGGCCCTGGTGCACATGGCCCACGCGTTCGGGTACGTCGACGCCGAGGCCGACGTGCTGTAGGGATCTCGTCGGGGCGGGCCGTCAAGCAGTGGCTTCCCAGTCCGGCGCGTCATCGTCGGGGCGCACGAGCCGATCATGCTCGGACCGCGCGGCCTCCAGCAGGCGACGCCAGGACGTGACCAGCGGACGCCGCCGCAGGAGGGCCCGCCGATCACGCTCGGTCATGCCACCCCAGATTCCATGCTCGATCCGGTGGTCGAGGGCGTAGGCAAGGCACTCGGTGCGCACCGGGCAGCCGGTACAGAGGGCCTTGGCCCGGTTCTGGGCCGCGCCCTCGACGAACAGCTCGTCCGGGTCCGCGGTCCGGCAGACCGCTCTCTCGCCCCACGTCTCCGTCGCATCCCCGCCCACCCCGTCGCCGTCCTCTCCCAGGTCCTGCCCGCGCCCTCCCCTGGGCGGACACAGTCCGGAAACGGTACGGCACGCCCATGGAGCATAGGAGATCGCCGACTCACGGCAATCCGTTCGGGTGACGGGGACTTGACGGCGGTCCTGCTGGTACTTGGTGTCTCCGCAATTGGCCGAGCAGCTGGTGTTGGTGGAGGCCCGCCCGATCCCGGACCTCCTCACGCCTTCGGATCGGCATCCAGCGCGGCGATCTCGGGAGGCTGCGCGACGCCGGTGTCGCCGAAGACGGCATGTCGCACGGCATCCCAGTCATCGCGGCGCCACCAGTCGAACAGGCGGGCGCTGCCGATCACCGGCACGGTCAGCGCGTCGGCGAACGCGCGGTCGGTGTAGACCTCGGTGTCCCGCTGCGCAGGGTGGAGCTTGATCTGGTAGTTGACCACCAGGACGCCACCGTCAACAGGCTCGGTCCCGGTCAGACCGGGCCAGGTGTTCAGGTGCTTGAGGAGTTTGTCGGGCAGGCTCTGCGGTGGCCGGTTGTTCGCCGACTTCACCTCGACCAGGACTCGGCGGCTGCCGAACTCGGCCAGCAGGTCTGCCGACTTGGTGCCGTACACGTCGTCGAGGCGGGTTACTGCGGCGCCGGCCGCCACGAGGACGTCGTGTACCGCATCCTCCAGCGGGCGACCGGTGCCGAACAGCAGGCCGTCGCGCAGGGGATCGGCCACGGCCCGCAGCGCGGTGAGTTGCTGCTGCAGCTCGGTCTGCCGCCGCTCGTGGGCGCGCTGCTCCTCGGCGATCGTCTCGACCAGCCGGGCTTCGGCGTCGGTGGCGAGCGCCGGGTCGCGCACCAGGGTCGAGCGGGCGCGGGTCAGCGCGCCGGGCACGTACGCGGGCAGCGCGTGATGGACCAGCCACTCCACCAGCAGCTGCTGGTCGGTGCCGTGGGGAACTACGAACCACCGGGCACTGCCGCCCGTCGGCATCCACACCCCCGCCACCGGGTGGCCGAGGCCGTCGACCAGGATCGGGCGCAGTTCCCCCTCCCCCGGCGGCGGCCACATCCTGGCAGATCCGGGGTGCGAGGGCCTGTCCTTGAGGTAGGTCAGGCGGAACCAGGTGTCCGGGGGACGGTTGAGCAGCCGGGTGCCGAGTTCGTGTTCGGCGTGGTCCAGGCCGTCAGCGAGTTCGGGGTTCACGTTGGTGGGGAGCGGGTTGGCGGAGATCGAGCCGTAGTAGTGGGGCAGGTGGATGCCGGGGGCGACGTGTCCGGAGAAGACGTTGTGCCTGCGTTCGCCCGCGCCGGTGCAGGCGACGACGAGGGCGGTCTCCCCACGCTTCCGGGCTCCCGCGGCGTAGCGCTTGTAGGGCTCAAGGCCGGTGGCGGGTCCGAGGACGGGGGACAGGACGGCCGCGCAGTCGCCCGTCTCCTGATCCTTCCACCGCGGCTCCACCCCAAGCGCCGCCCAGTCCACCACGTTCGGCCGCACCGCCGGGGCGGGCCCGGGGCCCGCCCCGGCGGACGTGCCGATCACGTCGGGGGCCGGGGGCGCCGGCGCTTCGCCGGCGATGTGCAGGGGGATCGGGACGGCGCTCGGGCCGGACGGGCTCATGGTGGACACGGTAGCCGCCGCCAGGGCGTGGGCCCGCGTCAATTGCCCCTGAGACGCGACCTGCCCGGCCTACCCACCGACGCGATGCTGATGGGCACGCTCGGCCCGCCCATGGTCTGGCCGTCGCTGCCCACGGAGGGCTTGGCGTACCGCGTCCTTGGCCAGCTGGCTGCCCGGTAGCATCAGGGGGAAACGCACCTCACCGTGACGTGCCGTGCCCGGACCCACCTCCGGGCCGTGGCGAATCCAGCTGCCGCTGGAGGGTGATGCAGTGGTGATGCTTGGCGCTTCCAATCATCGTGTGACCGCCCCTGTACGCGCTCTGGCTCCTGTCGTGGTGGGGCGGCACGGACCGAGAGCGCGCAGGAGCTGTCGTGTCACCGAAGCACAGTACGCATCCCACCAACCGCCGGCAGATCGCCAAGGCCCTCGATGCGCAGACGCAGATGGGCTACCAGCGCGCGTTGCAGCGCGTCGTCGACGCCGCTGAGAAGGGGCTGCTGCCCGAGGTTCTGGACGAGGCCGGCCGCGCCGAGGCCGTGCGCCTCCTCGCCGAGCAGGGCGCACTCGAGCCGGATCCGGGCCCGTTCCTCGCGAAGGACTACCTGAAGGCCCTCGTCGAGGAGTTCCGCCGTCTGGGCTGGGGCGGGGGCGATGAGAGCGACGTGGAGTGCTTCGGCCTGACCGCGTACGCCGGGCCCGTGCGCCAGGCCCGGCAGTTCCTGGGCTCCCGGACCCGGGTACTGGCCCTGTGGTACGGGCCCGGCGCCCAGTTCCCCGAGCCGGTACAGGTCTGCGTCGAGGTCACCGACGTCCACCCGCACAGCACCGGCCCGGCGGACGTGCCCTGGCTGAGAGTGTGGGACGGCCACTCGCACTTCGGGATGGCCCTGTCCGACCTCGCGCTCATCCGCCGCGCCGAACCCGGTGAGGAACTCACCCAGGTCTGGCCAACCCACGACGACGCCGATACCGGCCACCAGGAAGCCGCCGCCGTGCCGGACGTGCCCGCGGGTACGTCCGGCACGGCGGACGGGGCGCTCCCAACGGCCGAGGAGCTATCCCTGCTGACCGACCGGTTCCTGCACCTGGCCGGGCACCGGCTCGGCGAGGGCTGGAAGAGCGTGGACGAGAAGGCCTACGCGGCCCACCAGCGCCTGGAGAAGGCCCTGGAAGCCGAGTACACCGGCTTCGCGGCCACGTCCGTCAAGGTCTGGATCAACCTGTTCGACACCACCCACCGCTGCCCCAGCGGCACGGGCCACCCCCTCCCCCCGTACGCGCTCACCGGCAAGCCCTACGAGGCGAAGTTCGACGTCCACGCCCACGACCCTGATTGCGGCTGCGGCCAGGAGTACGGCTTCGGCGAGTTCTCCGACCGCGTCTGCCAACTCCTGATCGTCCTGTGCCTGTACGGCGGACTGATCGAAGCCCACCCCATGGTCGAGACCGCCGGCACGCCCGAGGGCAGCCGGGCTGCGCTGCGGGACATCACCTGGGAGGTCGACGGACCCGACGGCTACGGCTTCCGGGAGGTCCAGCGCCGGGTGATCCGCGATGTCACCGACGCCGACTCGCCCTTGAACATCGACACCAACCCGGCCTATATCCCGCCGTACATGGCCGCGGACGGCTGGTACCTGCCCGAAGGCGGTACCTCGATGATGTTCCACGGCCGCCGGCACGGCCACGAGGGCAACAACGAGCGGGAGGAGCGGGAAGCCGATAGCCCGGCGTGACCTCGGTGTGCTGGCGCACGCCGACCTGGAGCGGCTGGGGATGGCGCTCGCAGCGGTGACCGAGGCCACACTGAGCCTGATGTGCTCGGGCGGGGGGCGGGAAGTTGTGTGGCGGCAGCCCTTTCGGGGAGGGGCGCTGACATGGGCCTTGACGGTTCGTCGTGTTGCTCAGCCGGTGGCCGAGCAGCCAGGCATCGCCGGCAGCAACGCCTCGCCCGTCAGAGCGCTGATCCGTCGCCGGATCGCTGCGAACATCTCCGCCCGCTCTTCCTTGACCGGGTAGTCGAAGCGGTCGTAGCGCAGCTGGAGGGCGGCGGAGCCGTCCGGGGACTTCAGGAGGACCAGGCCCAGGCTCTCACCAGGGATCAGGTCGCGGTGCCCGCGCAGTTCCAGCGGCAGACCGTGCTCCGGGTCGGTGAGGGCCTGGACCAGCTCGGCGCGGCGCAGACCGGTGTCGGAGGCGTGGTCCAGTTCCAGGATCCACCACTCCCCCAGCCGGGACTCGTGGCCGGTGACCACGTGGGGGACGGCGACGGTGTGGAGGAGGCCGAGGCGGCGCAGCAAGCCGCTGGGGAGCCAGGCCGCCTCGCGCCAGGTGGACTCATAGGTCAGGGGCTGGCGCCCGTCCTCCCAGCGCCGCTCGTCGGCGGTCCAGGTGTCGCCGGCACGCCAGCTGGCCTCGCCTCCGATGTCGTGGGTTCGCTCGGCCAGGGTGGTCTCGGCCTTCTGGAACGCGCGTCGGGACACTCCGGTGAGCCGGATGCTGGTCGGCTGTCCGAGGCGGCGGAGCTCGATGCCGCGGTCGGTGCGTGCGGTGATCCGGACCCCGTTGAGACCGTGGATCTCATCTTGGCCGGTGCCCGCCTGCGCGCGGCCGGGCAGCAGGGCGGCCAGCAGGCCGTCGACGCTCGCCGTGCTCTCCAGGTCGAGCCGGATTCCCTCCGCGGTGGGCTGTACGTACCGGATCCCGAAGGGGAACTCGAAGAAGTCCCGCTGGTAGCTGAGGATCCGGTAGAACGCCTCGGACTCGAGCAGGAGTTGCGCCTGGTGGGTGGGGGCCGGGATGAGAGGTGCGTGGCGGGGAAGGCCGGCGACGACGTCGCACGCGAGCTGGCGGGGAGCACCGGTGTAGAGGGCGTAGGTCCGGGCGCGGCTGCTGATCCGGGTGTCCGGCATGGGGTACCTTTCGCTCCGCTCCGTCGGCCCGCGGAGCATGAGGAACAGGCACTGGTGTGCGGTGGTGCGGTCGGTGGGATCCTCTGATCGAAGCCGAGCTTCTTCGCCTCCGCCTTGAACCAGCGGGCCGAGGTTCGCGTGAGGAGCAGCAGACCGATGCCGCAGGGCGCCACTGTATCCCTCGGGTTCGGCTCGCAGGGGCGACACGCCGCCACGCAGTTCGGGCGCGGGCTACAGGGGAGCGCGACCGGCTGGCTGGAGATGGTTTTCCGCGGCTAGTTGACTGCGGGCCGTGGCCTCTTGCCGCAGCGCCGTCCTCAGGTGCCACAACGAGATCGCCGGCAGGAGGCTGCCGAGCCGCGCCACTGCCCGCAGTGCTTCCGCCGCCTGGACCAGGGGTTCGGCAGCCGCCCGTGACCGCTCGTTCCTTCGGTCGTCGCGCAGACGGTCCACGATCTCGTCCAGCAGATGCGCCAGCTCACCCGCTCCTGGGTCCTCCGGCACATCAGCCCCCCACCACTGGAGGGCAGCCTCCAAGGCCGTGAGGGCGTTGGTGCGGTCGAGCGGTGGCCTGGTCTCTGCGTCCCCGTGCGTCACGCTCCCATCGTTCACCGCCGGACTTCTTCTCGGGGCGGAAACGGAGAATCGGCTGGTCTCGGATCAGGTCGAGGCCCCGTCCCTTTCACGCGCTGCAGTCGGTACGGGCATGCCGCGGCGCCGGGCCTCGCGGATGAGCACGTCGAGCTGAGCACCGGCCGCTTGGTAGGCGTCGGCGGCACGGGCAAGGCGTTGCTCGGCGGCGGCCAGGTCTGCGGCGAGTTCTTCCTCGGTTCGTGGCCGCTGCCGAGAATCCGCCTGTGCTGACAACGCCTTCTCGTCGAGCAGGGGCTGTTCGCCCTCTCGCGCGGTGCGGCGGACGAACACGCCCCTGCCCTTGACCGCGTAGACCAGGCCCTCGCGTTTGAGCACGCGCACCGCGTTCTGTGCGGTCGAGTTGGCGATGCCGAAGCGGTCTTGGAGTTCTCGTGCGGAGGGAAGCCGGCCGCTCGGGAGGTTCCCGGACCGTATCTCCTGCCTGAGCAGGTCGGCCGTCCGCACGTATGGGGGCCTGGGGTCGTGCTCGGCGGTGACCGCGGCGTCGGGGAAACGGGAAGGCGCCGTCCCGGCCGCCAGCGGAAGGCCGGGGTGCGTGCCGCTGACGTAGCTGCCCCGGCCGAGCACGGAGTAGACCAGTCCCTCCCGCTTCAGCACTCTCAACGCGTTCTGCACGGTTGAGCTGGATACCCCGAAGCCTTCTTGGAGTAGACGTGCCGATGGCAGTTGACTCCCGGCTGGGTACTCCCCGCTGTAGACCTTGGCGCGCAACACCTCGGCCGCCTGAAGGTAGGGCGGCCTTGGGTCGTCTTCCAGCGGCAGAGTCATGGTCATACCGTATGCAGCGCCGCTCCCGGCCGTGAGCTCGCGCACGGCCGGGGCGGGAGACGCCTGTCCGGGTTCCACTGCGAGGATCGTTAGACGGTGCGCATCACGGCGACGACCTTGCCCAGGATGACCGCGTCATCGGCCGCAAGCGGCTGGAACCTGGGGTTGTGTGCGACGAGCCAGGCGTGGCCGGCCGCGTCGCGCTGGAACCTCTTCACGGTCGCCTCGCCGTCGAGCATGGCGGCGACGATGTCGCCCGGCTCGGCGACTTGCTGACGCCGTACGGTGACCACGTCGCCGTCACAGATGGCTGCCTCGATCATGCTTTCCCCGGACACCTTCAGAGCGAAGAGCTCGCCGTCGCCGACCAGCTGGCGCGGCATGACGTAGGTGTCCTCGACCATCTCCTCGGCAAGCATCGGTGGACCGGCCGCGATCCGCCCGACCAGAGGGACCTCCGCCGCTGCGGACTCGCCCTCCGGCCGCTCGTGCGCCCTCTTCGATGCCTTGAGGGGGAGGCAGTAGGCACGAGGACGGTGCGGGTCTCGACGCAGTTCTCCCTTGCGTTCCAAGGCAAGGAGCTGGTGCGCGACGCTGGAGGTGCTCTTCAGGCCGACGGCCAGACCGATCTCACGCATCGAGGGCGGGTATCCGCGGTCAGCGACAGAACGGGCAATGCAGTCGACGATGGTCCGCTGCCTGTCGGTGAGCCCATCGGGGCCCCGGCGGATGCCTGGAGGCCGGCCAGGTCGAGCGTCGGTGATGGTCATGTGCCCCCTTTACGATCTTGCGTCTCTGGACAGTAGCCCCACCCGCCGACAAACGGAACATCGTTTCGACACACGCGAGCGATCCCGTGAACGAGGATGTGAGGCTCGGGGCTGAGGCACGGCCCGGCCGGGCTCTCACCGGTTGACTTCGACGCCATCGCTGGTCGCAGCGTCCTGGAGGCGAGGTGCATGGTCGCAAGGTGGGCGCGCTTCGCGTCGCGGCCTGCCCCCTCAAGGGGTCAGCGTCGGAAGACTGCTGCCTTGGGCCCAGGTTTGATCACGAACGCGTTCAGCGGGCGCGACCGCGTGGGCTGCACGACCTCCAGCCAGCCGTCGGCGCGGGTGACGCAATACGGGATGCTCTGGTAGTTCTGCCACTTCCAATTGATCCACCAGCGGGGCTCACTGCGGTGTCCCACGAAGCGCCGCGATGTGGGCAGCCGCTGACCGGCCAGCTCGACGTCGTCGAACTCGACCGCGAGTTCTTTCATGAGGGCCAGACCCGCCAGGGCCGCGCGGCGCAGCGGGCTGTCGTCGTTCCACCGGCGGAAGGCCCAGCGCATGTCCGGGGTCGCCAGCAGACTGGTGTCGTCCGGGGCGTCGGGGAGCGTGATGCGGGAGATGGTGATGGCCTCCTGCTGCTGCCACCCGATCAGTTCTGCCCGGACCGGGCGGGGGATGTGCCGGTCGAGGCCTTCGAAGGCGTCGATCATGTCGTGGCGCTCGGCCCGGCCGGCTTCAGGGTCTTCGGCGATCGCGTGGAGCACGCCGAGCGCTTCGGCGAGTGTGTCGCCGCGTTGCCACAGCGGGAGCATGAAAGTGCCTTCGGCCTCCAGCTGCTTGCGTGCCGCGTCCTCGAACTGGAACTGCAGCCCGCGCGATGACCCGGCGAGCGCGCGGTGCAGCGGCGCGTAGGGGTTACCGCCGGAGAAGATGGCCTGGACGACGGCCTGCTTCATCCGTTCGTCGCGCTCGAACCGGACAGCGACGTCGACGTCGTGGGGCTCGGTGGCGCCGCGTGCGAAGCTGCCGAACAGCCACACCTGCCGGACCAGCTGGAGGGGCCATTCCTGGGGGCCGTCGAGCCGGTGGAGCATCGCTTCGACCAGTTCGACAGCTCGTGTGCGCTTCATGTGGCTTCCTCGATTCCGCTGGCCATCAGGGTAGTGGCCGAACCATGACGTGGAGCCCGCCGATGGTCATCCCAGGGAGGGGGAGTCGTCATGACGAGGCGCGGGGTCGAGAGCCCGTGATGTCGTTGCGGGACAGGTGCCGGCGGACCGGCGGAGTGCGCCCCCGGACGCAGCGCACGGGGGGACGCGGCGTCCAGGGGGACTGCTGCTCAACGTACCGCGCCAACCGGCGCCTTATCGCACATATCGGAGAATCGGATCGCGGGTCGGACCAGGGCGGCCCCGGTCTGGGCGCAGAGCAGCGGGACGCTGGGAAGACGGGGATGCCGGATCAGCTTGCCGCCGCCGGGTGCAGCGGGTGCGGCTCCTGGCCGAGTCCGTCGCTCAGCGGAACGTGTTCGGCCCACAGAATCCGCAGGCGCTTAGGTGGATGGGTGCGCACGCTTCGGGCCGTCACCCAGATCCGTTGCAGAAGGGCGCGGTCCCGCTCTCGCTCGAGGTCCTCGCGCCACATGTCGGCCACCGCGGTCCGGCCGCAGGTACGGACGGCCGCGAAGTCGCAGGCGAGTTCGCCCCACCAGAAGAACAGGGCGTTCAACATCCAGGCGGCCGCTGCGGTCAGGACGAAGACGGGCAACGACAGGAAGCCGGCGGCCAGGGCGACCGTCGCCACGAAGGTGGACTCGGCGGCGATGCGCTTGCCGGTGTCGCGGCGCTGGAGATGGGCGAGCTCGTGCTCCAGGACTGCGGGAAGGTGGGCGGTGTGACGAGGGTGGAGCCACCGCATGCCGAGCCAGACGTGTCCCCGGCGGCCATGGCCGGTGGAGCGGGCATCGGCCCAACTACCGGTCTCGTCGGAGGTGGCCAGGGTGACCTTCTCCAGCCCGCGCTCGGCGGCGGTGCGGCGTACGTGCTCGGTGGTCTGCCGCATCCTGGCCGCGAAGTGGCGGTAGAGGTCACTGTCGGACGGGCGAGGCCTACGGCCTGCGTGGGGCTGCCAGGTCAGCGCCTGTGCCGACGGCCCCATGGCGATCGCCGACTTCTGACGGGCGCGACCCTGCGCCGCCCACAGTCCGCCTGCCGCCGCCGCGACGCCGACGGCGATCCCCGCCGCCGGCCCGCGCAACTGCGTCATGACGGCCTCGCTGATGATCGCGGTTGCCACCACGGCCTGCCCAGCGTGGCGTTGCAGCATGTCCCCCAGTGTCATGGTGATCACCGTAGTCGGCGAACGTGGCCGTCCTGGCAGGGCTCGGTTCCGCTCCCCTTCACCGCGGCAGCGCACCTCTGCGTCTCATGGCGAACCGCGGCGACCGGTCTGCCGGTCGGCTACGGCGTCATTCGGGCAAGTCCTCGAACAAACTGCACCGTCTCGGGCTTCAGGCCCTCGGCCTCCGCTTCACGGGAGATTTGCCGGGCAGCCGTCACCGCCGCTTGCCGGGACAGGAGACGAGTGTTGAAGGGGCTGTAGGCCGACAGGAGGGCGGTGCCAAAGTCGTGTGCTGCGCGGGACAGCTGGGAGTGGTTGTCCGGCAGGGTGGCGGCGAAGTCGAGATCACGGGCCTTGTCGGCGATCGTCCTCTGCTCCGCGCGGACGGACTGTGCCGCCTGCCAGGCGAAGTAGGCCACGGCGATGGCAGCCGGCATTACCCCGGCTGCGCCCTCCGCCGTGGTCAGTTCGCCAATGCCCATGTCGAGCCACCACAGAAGGAACGGTGTCAGGGCGAGAGCGAGCGCCGGCCAGGCAAGCGCCGACCACCACACCGCGACGGTCAGCCGACGGCGCACGCCACCCGCCGTCAGGGGCAGTGCAGGGGCTTCTTCGTCCGTCATGAGGATCATCATGCCCTCTGGGTCCGACACGGCCGGCTTCAGGTGCTGACGGCTTCGTCTGATCCGATGCCGGAGGTGAGGAGAGTGAAGACCCGATCGTCGCTCCGGACCTCCTCCAGGATCGGCGCCCAGAGGCTCCTGCTCCCGTCGCCGAGGTGGCTCGTGAGGGTGTAGAGCTCGACGAGGTAGCCAGGCATGGCGCGGCCCCAGCACTGGTCGTTTTCGTTCCACTCCGTGAGGACTTGTTCCAGCTCTGGCAGGGACAGGAAGCCGGCGCAGGGGAGGACGGCCTTCTCCGCGACTTCTTGCCCGCGGTCGAAGGTGCCCACGTCCTTGAGGAGCGCCGGGAGAAACGGTGTGAAGTACGGATCAGGGCGCTGCTCGATGATGTCGGCGCGGGGGATGTACCAGAGGTTGGAGAACGCTGTGGTGAGGGCGGGCAGCGTCTTGCGGAGTTCGGGGTGGGCGACCAGGGCTTTGGCCTCGGCGGTGGTGATGTCTTTGTACGGCGCCCGGGTGCCGATCGTCTCGATCTTGGTGTTCAGGAGGTTGCGCACGGGGGTGCCCAGGGAGGCCCAGAAGGCCGGGAGGTCGCCGAGCCGGCCGAGTGCCTGGAGCTGGACGGAGGGTTCGGCCGTCTCCAGGCGGGTCATCTGCTTGGCGACGGCCTTCTTGACGAGGTCGGCGTCACGTGCGGCGAAGCTGCGCAGACACTTGGCCATCCGGTCGGCGAACTTCTCCGGTTTGATCTTGATCGCGGGGTCTTCGATCGCCAGGACAGCGAATTTGGCGGCGGCCTCGACAACCTTGGACCTGGCGCTGGGACGGACACGGTCGAAGAAGGTGTGGGTGAGGTACTCGGTGTCGTAGACGAAGCCGGGGTCCACGACGTGCTTGAGGAAGCTGTCGACGATCTTGCGGCCCTGGCTCGGAGGATGGATGAGCACGGCGTCCAGCGCGGCCGCGAGGTGGGCGCGGGCATACTCCATCGTCGGCTCGTAGAGCTCGCCGAGGGGACGGATGGACGGGTGCGCGCACAGGTGGCGGTCGTCGCGGATCCGCTCCAGCTGCTTGCGCTGGGTGAAGTCGATCAGTTCGAGCTTCTCCGCCGTGTCGAGCAGGGTCTTCTCCAGGCCGAGCATGATCGGGATCGCTTCGGACTCCGCACTGCCCTGCGCTCGCTCCACGTCGGCGACCAGGTCCTTCGCGTGGCTCTCGCCCTCTTCGTGGAGGATCTGGGCCTTGGCGATGAGGTCGGCGCAGACAGCTGTCCACGTCAGGACGATCGCGCCGCGGGCCGAGCCGGAGGCGTAGCAGCGGTACGCCTCGCCGACGAGGGGACGCAGGTCCGGATTGAACACGCGGTTCACGCGCTCTTCAAGGTCGATCATGTTGCCCCTCCCGGCGCGCCCGTCCCACTTGCCCCCGGAATGATCCCATCTTCCGCTCCGGGTCCCGGACCGGCCTCTCCATTTGCTATGTGCTGGTACTGGCACATAGCTACAGTGTGGGTATGGCAAAGCAGACGAACATCCGCCTGGACGACGCCGTCAAAGCCGCCGCCGAGGACCGGGCCAAGCGGCGGGGCCTGAGCCTGCAGGGGTACGTGGCTGATCTGATCGAGGCCGACGTGAACCAGACCCGCGCGGCCTTCATGGCTGGCGCCTCGTCATTCCTGGCCGCGTACACGGACGTGTTCGACGCGGAAGTCGGCGAGGACCGGTACCCCGGCCTCCCTGACACCACGGCGGAGACGGCATCGAGGGACGCCGCGTGAACCTTCGCGTCGACATCGCGTGGATCCTGGCGGTGGCGCAGCAGATTCCGGGAGATCCCCAGGTCGTCGACTACGGCGTCCCGGTCGCGGCGGAAGCACGCCACCGGGCGGAGATCCTTGACCGTGAGGTCTACCCCGAGCCCCATCACAAGGCCGCGGCGCTCCTGTGCGAGCTGGCGAGAAACCCGAGCCTGGAGAAGCGGAACCTGCTGTTCGCGGCCACGGTGACCGCGGCCTACCTGTCGGCGTGCGGGATGCCGGTGAGCCCTGGCCTGGACACCGTCCTCCCACTGGCCCGCGCCGCCCGGGACGGTCTCCCGGTGCGGGAGGTCGCCGCTCAGATCAAGACCTGGACGAGCTGACCCTCTCGTCGGGCCGCGGGATCTCCCCTGACGCACAGGCCGTCGCGGCTACGCTGGCCGACGGCCGCGAGGCACCGGGTGCCGTGGCTTCCCCGGTGTCGACATCGGTCCGGTCCGGTGGTGGGGTCAGGTGCTCTACCAGGGCGAGCAGCGTCAGCAGGCAGATGGCTCCGATGAGGATGGCGGTCCAGCCGAGGGCCGATGGCGTATTGCGGGTGCCGATCGCGGTAGGCGTGAGCACCACCATCGCGGCGACCACGCCGCACGGAAGGACCCATTGCCGTCTCATGACCGGGTACCCGGGACCGAGAGGTCGGCCTGGTGCCCATCGCACGCGCGGTTGATCTGTCTCCGCGAAGACGACGCAGTTCTCATCGCAGATGAATGTATACCGGTTCGTCTCACCCGAAGATGGACCGCGCAGGCCAGAGCTTGCTCCACGGGGCTCGCTGCGAGTCAGCCGCTTACGAGCTGTCCAGCCCAGCCTCACCGGCACTGGTCATTGCCCCGTACCTCGGCAGCTCCGCGTGTGCGGCAACCGGGGGCCGGTGCCGCCGGGCAGGTCCCGCACAGGGCGCGAGCGGTCCGTCCGCGCCACCGTCTCTACATCGCGCTGTGCGCGTGCGGTGCGCTGTGCCTGCGTCCCCGCACCTCCGCCTGCCCACCCCCGTCCCCGGCGCGTCAGAGCAGAGAGGGGCGCGCGGCGCCAGCAGGTGTGCGCCCTGCCCGAGGCCCGGCCGGGCCCGTACCGTCGCAAGGCCGGGCGAAACCCCCGGGACGGCGGTCAGTGAGGACGGTGGCGTGGTGGAGCGCAGGACGGTACTGAGCGCCGGGCTCTACGCGGCGGCGCTGTGGACGGTTGGCACGACCCAGGCGCTGGCCGGCGGACGCGGCCAGCGCCTGGCGGAGACGGATCTACCAGTCGCACACAGGTTGTTCGCCGCCGGCAGGTATGACCGGCTGCACCAGACGCTTCCCGGCCTGATGGCCCGCGCGAGCGAGAGCGAGCGAACAGGCCCGGCCGGCGCCAGCCGGGCAGCGGGGGTATGGGTACTCGTCTCTCAGCTAGCGGTCAAGGAAGGCGAGGTAGATACGGCGGCCGCCTTCGCAGCCCGGGCCGGGACGGCGGCCCGCCGCTCGGGCCGCCCGCTACTCCTCGCGGCTGCCGCGCGCGCGGCAGCGACGCCGCTGCGCCGTACGGGCCGCGCGGACAGGGCCCTACAGATGCTCCAGGAAGCACACGATGAGCTGGACGCCGACCCCCGGCCATCCGAGGGCGTTCTGGACGCGGTCGGCATGGTGGCCCTGACCGCCGCGTACACCGCCGCCCAGGCCCGCATACCCTCCGCCGCCGAGCAGTTCGCGTCCCTGGCCGAACAGACCGCGGCCCGCCTCCTCAACGACCGCAGGAGGGCACCGGCAGGCGGGGACCTGTCGCTGGCGCAGTGCACGCTGTACCGGGTCGGGATCCACCAGAAGCTCGGCGACATCGACCGCGCCCTGGCGTACGCCGCGAACCTCGAGCCGGCCGTGCTGCCTACGCCTGAGCGCCGAGCCCGCGCGGCGACCGACACCGCCCGCGCCCTGCTGGCCGCCAACGACGTGCCGACCGCGTTCGTCCAACTACAACTCGTAGAGCGGGCCGCACCGCTGGAAGCCCGCCGCCCTTCGGTGCGCGCACTGACGGCCGAAGTCGCCGCGCGCCGGCCGGACCTACCGGGCCTCACCGACTTCGCCCGTCGCACCGCCCTCCGCCTCGCCCTCTGACCGCCCCGCCGGCCGGACCCCCACTGCGCTCTCCTCGTACAGCTTGATCAGGGTCGAGCAGACCGTGCAGTCTGTTGCCAGGAAATCCTCCAGCTCCGAATGGACGCGGCAGTTGCCAGCTGCGTCGACCGGCCAACCGTGACGGTGCTCCAGCCAGTCGTTGTAATAGATGCCAGTCAGCCCGAGGAACTCGTACTGCTCAGTCGGCTGCGTTTCCCACTGCCTGCGCAGCCTGTCCATGAATTCCTGACGGCTCACTGTGCTGTTGTCCTGGGACACAAATTCTCCTCAAACTTGATTGCGGACACCACGTCCGCATGGAGCCGGGTCCGACTTCTGTAGACCCGGCTCGGGTGGTGACTCAGCGTGGGTGTGCTCGATGGCGTCAGCCCAGGTAGTAGGTGTGTGTCGGGCGAAAGGTCGGGTAGAGCAACTCGAAGCCGCCCGGACCTCGGGGGTCGTCGAAGGCGAGCAGCGCCGGATCGTCCAAGGTGCAGCAGCCACACTTCGGATCCATCCACGTGAGGGTGACGTGGGGGAACTCGGCCGACATCTCCCGGATGGCTTCCTCCCACGCTGTCTTATCCTCGTCTCGCCAGTCGTGCTGGGCCCCGTCCATATAGATCCGGTCCAGGCGCTCGGCCCATTCGTCGAATGTCATTCCTGCGGCCTCTCGGTCCTTGTGGTGCTCTGAGTAGCCCGATCCGGCCCCAGCTAGAAGGGGTGCGGGGGCCGTTGTCAGGCCCGATGGGCCAGACCTTTGCCTTGCTTGTGTGGGCGGTGGTTGGTGGTGCTCCTGACGGGATTCGAACCCGTGCCAAGTAGGTGAGTTTGGACAACGCGCTTCCCTGCCGGGGGTTGAGGTTCCCCACCCCTGGAGCTTTTGGCTGACCAGGGCCCGGTCCCGGTGCATCCGCAACCTCTCACCATGACGCCGTTCCGTTTTACGGCCGCTCTGTCCATTCCTGAGCTACAGGAGCGTGTCCAGCCAGTCGGCCCGGCCCCGGGCCGCGGTGGAGGGAGTTGGCTGAGGCGGGCCCGTGGTGGGCGGGGGCGGCCCTCCGGGAGTGGAAGGGGCACCCTGCCCGTGCTCGGGTTTCAGGTGGCTTGTAGCCGTTCGGCTTCTCGGTCAGTTCCGCCTTCTTGAGCTGGAACGCCGTGATCAAACCCACCGGACCCGCTGACTTCAGGCGGTCATGTGCAACCGCTCGTCCCAGCAGCATGAGCCCACCCACCCTGCACCGTGCCGGCGCGCGGTGGACAGCAGAACCTCGTGCTGACACATCTTGCAAGTCTCCAGGTCAACGTCGATGCCGTGCTCATCGAGCACTGCGGCGATCTGCGCGTCGGTGGGGTACGTGTCGAACGACTCGTCTGTCAGCACCTCATCGCCGTTGCAGCGCAACAGGTCGAACGACCGGCTGGTGATGCCGTTCCAGACCGACTCGACGACGCGGAACCGCTCCCCAGCGACCGCGAACTCGTCATGGTCGATCTCGCGGACGACGACGGTGCCAGGCCTTGAAGAATTTCCCATGGTCGTCAGCCCCTACGCGGAAGGAAATCGTGGGCTTCGATGGCGGCTTTGGCCCCGAGGTAGTCCTGGAAGGTGCGGTGGACGAAGTCGATGGTGTCCGCCGTGGGCTGGCGCAGGAGCCCGCTGCGGCCGACCAGGTGTGTTAGAACCTGGTCGCGGGTGCCCTGTTCGGCCACGGCCTGCATGGCTGGCAGCGCGTCGCCGATCAGGGCCAGCGCAGTGGCTCGTTCCATCTCGGTCTGGCGGTTGCGGATGAGCCAGTAAGCCAGACGGTGCAGCAGCTGGACGCCCTGGGTGTTCTGTGAGTTGGATGCCTTCCTGGCCACTGATGTCAGTGCCTGAGGTCACAAGTGCCTGAGCAGCAGCAGACAGCCCTGCCTCCTACACCTCCATGGGTTTATGAGACACTTTACCGTGGCAGCATCCCGGTGAAGAAAGCAAATCAAGGGAAACATCAAGGGTGGGCTGGACAGCTGCTTCAGACTGCGAAGCCATGCACACACCAGCACCTGGAAAAATGTCCTTGAGATCATGGTGCCAAGCCTGCCTGGTCCCGGTCCTTGAACTGTGCTGGCCATGGGGTATGCCACCTCAGAACGAAGACTCCTATGGCCACTGCAGACACGTGGGCCGCACTGACAGTTCGGTGAAGGGCGACGAGGCCAGCCAGCCTCAAAGGATAGTAGATGGAAATGGGCAGACTCTGATGACGTGTATCCTTGTAGGCCGTCTGAAGCTGCTTCTGAGCCAGTCTCATGCAAGGCACAATAATGCACTTGAGGAACTTCTGCTGATGCTGTCTGACCAGGACGAGTGTCTTCCCTCTGTCAAGGTCATCATCATTCCAGCCCTCAGCTAAAAAATTTTCCAAGGGTTAAAAAACCGCAGGCAGGAAATCGTGGGCTTGGGGAAGTTGGCGACAGGTTCACCAGCGTCCATGGTGGCAGGTCTACATGGTTTTTTTCCTGCCAGTCCAAGCTAGTTCCTCCTTCAGAACATTATTTGCCAATGGGACAGCTAACAGGCGCTAAAGCAGTGTTGTAAGTCCCGTGCCACTGCTAGTCCCCAAAGAAGACCTCAAAGAAAGAAGGTCAAACCAGGCACCCAACGCCTCACGACGACGGACTGGCTGCTGGCCTCGCTGTCCTTGCTTTTTCGCCAGTTCCTCCAAAGGCTCCAAAAGTTGTGTCCCTGGCCCAAGGTCGCTGCGTCCAGGGGCCACTTCGCCTGTTCCTGGGCTGACTGGGATCCAGCCCCACGACCTGCTGCTGAACAAGGCCTGTCTTATACTTAACAAAGGAACCTTACCCTAAACTGTTGTTGTGCAGCTTCAGCTGCAAGTGGCTCCAACCAGCTGCGGATAGTTCCAGTTTGCCTGCGGCAGGAATGGGGAGAAGGGGCAACATGTGGCACAGCAGAGGCTCCAGCATCTGTAACCTAAACGCCCTGGCTGAGGCCACCAGCGAGCCTTTGGAAGGCAACGTCTGACTGATCAGTGCTCCATTGACCCGTTGTCCGCGTCCGGCCTTGGTCCTCAGCTGCAACTGACCCATCTGCAAACCATGATCAACTCTGAGGGCATGCAGCTTCATCATGAGTTCATTCAACGTATCCTCAACCACTGGACCCCAGGTCCCACTTCTCCAACCCTCAGGAAGACCCACCACTGTCATCTTTGCTCACCTTGAACCCCATCGAACACCGAACCCTAGAAATAACTCTGAAGCCACCAAGTCAAGAGTCCTGGGAAGAAGCCTTGCAACACTTCCATCCAGCCCACCTGATGGCTCCTGCTCCTGCTGCTCTGCAGTCGCCGTGACCTTCTGCACCCTTGTAGGAGCAGTGCTCTGCAAGCCGGTCTGCACTGAGGGAGCCACCCACGCTTTCGTTCCTGCTCTTGGGTGCCCTGGCTTTTGCAGGCAGCGGAACCCTCTCCCTGGCACCTGCTGACCTTTCTCCCTGCAGCATCCAGGAAGACGGATGCTGTGGTGCACCTCGGCACATTGCACATGCATTGTGCCAGGCATGACGATGGACCTGGACGCTAGGGACGGGAAGGTCTTAGCCAGTTTCCTTGGGTCTACACCAAGCAGGAAGCCAGTCTTGAGATTGAAGGAAGTCAGTTCACCCCCCAAGACAATCCCTGAACTTAAAGAGAAGGGTCTGATCCCAGCCTTCATCATGGGCAGTGTCACGTTGCCAAAGCACATCCAGCGGGTCCAACTGGGCCAGCTGCAAAATGTAGTGGCTGTCCCCAGTGCCTGCCTGGCTAATCTGTCCTGTGTCCCCCACACATGGTCATCAGCTGCCATGCAACCCACCCCAGGCCACCAGCCCTGCCCAAGATAGGGACGGACCCTGTCACCGTCCAATCATAAAACGAAGGGAGTCTGTGGGGGGCCACGGACGGCTGGGGACCCTTCAGGTATCCCATTGATGTGGAGGAGAGGAACGCTGGGGGAGCGACGTCCCTGTGTATGACCTCAAGGACCCCATGCTCAGTGGGAAGCATCAGCTGACGGGCAGGTCAAAGGAAAGGTACATAGCCGCGAAGGAAGCTGTAGGCCAGTTCATCAATTGTCAGCTCCAGAATGAGGCCCAGGTTGCGACTAAAGAAAGTGAGATCGTTGGCGATCCTGAAACCATTGTAGTGAGGAAAACAGAATGATGCCCGTCTTTGTCTCTGCCACGGGAACCTTGGTCCTGCTTTAGGGCTGCGATGGTCTGGCTCCAAGGTCCCGGGAGGCTGGCGCAGGGAGCTACAGCTACACGTGGCACCAGCTACGGCCGGTTCCCAGGGATGGACCCATGGATGCTGAAAGGTGCTGGACGATCCTAATGAAGACTACGCTGATCCAGGGGCGTCTGACGACCCGTCCTGGGTCCTGGCGTCTACCCGCAGGCTTCAGCTCTTTAGAGGTCCTTCCGCCACTGACCCCGCCTGACAACGTTGAATAGCCATGCTCAGGCGCCACGGCCTCCTGTGGCCTTGGCCCAGGTCTTGAGGACGATCCCAGCACTGATCATATTACAGCACCAGTCAAGAAGTGGCTGCAATTGTCTTGCAGGAGAATCCCAGCACGCCCCATGGTTATCGTCTAACAGTCAGTCATGGGACCAGTCACCTTCCAGGAACCGATTGAGAATCCCCCCAAAGAGCCGCGAAAAACCGGCTACCTATAACAGTTGTCCACTTTATCATCTCAAGTTGTCAGTCGTAACTGAGAGGACCTACTCAGCCGCGCTACCCGAATCGAGTCCCACGTCACAAGCGACCAAGGCGACGGTGCGCCCCATGGTCGAGGCCTGGAAGATCCACAGCTGTACCCGCCCTGTCCTCGAGGACGAACCCAACCACGATCGACACCAGCGTGCGCAGGACCACCATTGGGACGGAAGCCACAGAAAACCACCGCACGGTAACTACGCCCAAAGAACCCATGCAAGTCTTCAAGTCAACGAGGACAACGATCCGCTACCACCGGGAGAGCTACTGGTGGTTCAACAAACATAAGAGCAAGTCACCGTCAAACCCTAACGTTGAATGCCTGAGCACGCACCTAAGGGGTCGGGATTTCATCCGCGGCTACGCCGACCAAGCTCCACGGGACACCTTGGGAAGCTTGATCAACCTGCCCGGCATCCCCAAGGGGAGCTAGACCGGCTCACGAAAACGACCGGAGATTGATCCAGTATCTACGATAAGATCAGCGCTACTCAGCTGACTGAGGCAACCGTGAAGATCCCACCCCAGGACCTGGGAACTGGCTTTGCTGAGTGTCATTTGGGTGGCCGGCTCTTGTCAAGCAGGGCTCCAGAAGGTTATCCATCTTGACAGCCCTGTCCCTGCATTCCCAAACTGGATGGCACTGATGCGATCAAGCAGGATCCTCTTTGGCATGGCCTCTATCATGCCATATGTGTAGTGGAACTCCCAGTCATCTTGGACATGGCACCAAGAAAGGCCAGGCCAGGACACCCCCCCAACCTTGAACTGCCCTCACGCCCAAATCACTGCCAATGTGTTCATCACCAAAAGCTAACCCATGCTCTACACCTTGAGACCTCAAAGTGGTCTCCACCAAGGCCGCGGTCTCAGCCCAGGTGTAGACGCTGCCCAGGCCCTTGCGGGTTCTCCTAGCCTCCATTGGCCAGACGTTCATGGTGCCTTGCAGGGCAGGCACTCAGTTCATGGGCCAACCTGCTTATTCTTTGTTTGTATCCTGTCCTGGGTCCTTAAAAAGGACCTTGGGTGACTAAAAAGCTCGCGGCCTGGCGGCGGAAAAACATACGGGTGTCAGCAGGTCATCAGGTGTACCGCTTGGTCTGCGTCAACGTCCAGCTTGTGCACAGCCCGACCGGACGATCTCGTCGTCCGCGAACTGGAGCCAAACATGCCTGGGCGGGTCACTGACGATCTGGATGGTGTTTGTCACCTTAGACGTCCGCTTCCCTGCTCTTATCCTGGAACGCTGCCGGTCAGCTCCAGACCCCAGACGCTGAACTGTCTGGGCATCACCGTGCCCGGAAGCTCGAGCGTGTGGGCGGCCCGCCAGTTGCCGTGCTGTCACCTCGTCTCCTTGAGCCCACTGAGTTCGTCCACGACCGTGATGGGGGAAAGCAGCCGGACGCTGGTGGCCGGAAGGAAGCCTGAGGATGCAGCGAGGTCTGATGCCCTCGAGCTTTTCACGGTTGTGGCAGTAGCAGCTGGAGTCGGTCGGCCACGAAGACCTCTTGGCCGAACCAGTGGCGCAACCAGTCGTCCAAGGCTCTGTACGGCGGCGCTGAGATCGGCGACGCGCTCAGCGAGCTCGAGGTTCACTAGGCCGTTCACGAGGGCGCTCTTGGTCGCTCCCAGCCGAGGTGCCATAGCTGGCTGAGGAGCACCTCGTACCGCCGGGTCAGGATCCGACGTCTGATGTCCCCGTCGCTTATCTAGTGCCGCAGGGTGCCCGAGGAGTCCGTAGCCCACTCTGGGTACTGCGAGACGCCGGTGGTAGGTACTGGTGCTGTGCGCACTGCGGAGGTTGTCAGCTACGAGGTGAGCGCTGCTGATCGCGTCACGGATGTTCTGGGAGTGAGCGCTGGGCCTCAAGGATAATGAGCATGCTCACGATCCTGCTCAGCAATGGCCGGTTGGGGTTCACCTGGTCTCCCAAGGCCAATGGCTGATGATCAGGGTTCCTGTCGCTCTGTCTGAGGCCCGAAGGATCGTCCTATCACTAGGAGGTGGTCTTCTACCGATTCTTGGCCGACCGCCAGCTCCGGGAGTTACGTCCCGAAGTCGACCACTCCACCCTGAAGCAGGGAGTCGACCATGGCACAGAACCGTGCCCGCCGTATCACCGACCGGACGAGGGCCGCCAAGCCTCTGCAGCCTCGAAGTGGAGTGTCGTGCACGGTCTGCTCGAGATGGGGCCCAGGTCCACGACAAGGCCACGAAGGCGGGTTCCAGGAACGCTCAGGACTACCCAGGAGGCCGAGGCCGCCTACCACTACGCGCGGGGGGGGGGGGGGGGGGGGGGCATCATTGCCGGTCACGAGGAACAAACTGTGGAGGTACTGCTTCGTGCCGGCCAGGCGCCCTGGGCGCGCCTGATCTACTGCCGTTCTGCACCAGCTTGTCGGTGCCCGCAGCCACACTGGGCGGATGGTAATGCCGGACCGGCGAGGAGTGATCGCCGGTCCGACCCACACGGATGTTCTCAGGTGCTATTACCTATGGTGTGTGAGGGTGCTGCCTGCACCAGGGCGGCATGCGCCAGGGTCCAGGAGGACTTGTATTCGGCTTGGCCTTCACAGGTTGGCACGCCTCGCGACGCAGCTTCGCCCGCTACTCGTACCCCACCACCCTCGCCGCCCTCGATCGACGGCGGACCAGGACGACGCGGCGAGACAGTGATACACCCCACTACCGAGAGTTCCTACGACCCTCACGGCCAGGTCTACGCTGGCCTCCCTCTGGACCGCGCACCGTACGAAGCGCTCGTCACCGCCGTCCTCGCGTGGAGGTACTCGAACACTCCCCATGCGACTACAGCGAACGAGATCGTGCTCCAACTGACCGGCCACGACAGCGGCTCTCACCGGCCGGACGTCCGACGCCACGCCGCCGCCCTGCCCAAGAGCGACGGCCACGGCAGCCCTCACCGAAGTCGTCCTCCGCGAAGCCGACCGCCGCCTCTCCACCCTGATCGGAACAAACGGCCCGCAGTGCCCAGAACCGCGCCCGCCTTAAAGGGGCTCCTCTACGCGCTGCTGACCGCCTCTTCTAGCCCTGTCCCGGCCGCCACATGACCCGACGGCCCGATGGGTCTGGCACCCCTTGAGAACGTTGCGTCCACGCCCTGGAGACTCAAAGCAGCTACGCCCTGCGTCTTCTTCCACGTAGGGGCGACTGAGGGTCTAGTCCAACGCACGCAGCAAGGCGTGGGCGAGGAAGATTGCCGGCAGAACGAACTCCGGACGGTAGGCGTCAAGGCGAAGCCTGGTCTGCTCCAGGTGGCGGTTGAGGCGTCTGGTGGCACCAGGCCCGCGGCGTTCCGCATGCCCACGAGCACCAGGTAGTGCTTGAACTGCCGCAGAGTGAGATCCGCCCCAATCGTCCGCGTCGCCCAGGGGGCACTGCCGGATGGTAACGTGGTGTCCAGCCTTCGGCGGGTAAGGCCTGGCCGCCGCCCTCTGTCGGGGCCGGGGGAGCTCGGTCGTGGTGTCGTTCCGGAGGTAGGTCACCTGAGGGAAGGAACGCCGGGTCCAGGCGTTGCCGTGCTTCTTCATCATGGTCTCGAGCACATTGCCTGCCAGGGCTAGAAGACCCTCATCGAAGCTTCCGGCCCAGCAAGGTGCGGGTGGCAGTGCTCCAGATGCCGACTAGTGCCGGTCAGCTCTCAGGATGGGTGACGCTCTGGAGGCTGGCGTGGACGTCAACGAGAACGTCGTCGCGAGCGTTCGCCCAGGAGGGCATAACGCTCTTGGCCTCCTTGAGGGGGAACAGGGCTCTGACGATCTCGGCCTGGGGTGCCCAAGGGAGGGATGAGTCAATCGTCCTGACCTATCTCCATACTGTTCTACAGGTCTCCAGCTTCCAGGGCTTTGAGACTGGCAGGCAGGAAAAGGGCTGGCATGTCGCTGCGGAGTTGGTCCAGCAGCGTGCGGTGAAGGGACACGCCGTGCAAGATGTCATTGATGGCGCTGGGCTTGTTGTAGATGTTCCTCAGACTGCTCTGCAGTGCCAGCAATGGCTTCATTGATCTTTTGTGTAGCGGCGCTGGGTGGTCGGTGCAGCCTGAATGGCCGTTTTGGACGGTCCCATGATATTTTTGATGATCTGGCGGGTGGAGTCTATCTCTTTGATGTGGCATTGGGTTATATCTAACATCTCGTCCTGCCAGGCTGAGATCTGCCTGACTGACTCCATGAAGCTGGACAGGTCGTAGCTGGTGCCACGGCCCTGGTGAGGCTCTGCCTCGTGGCCTACTTCTTCACTGCCTTCATCTTTGTCTGGGGCGTCCTTGCCATTCATGCCTCTTTGATCTTGAATCTGCCATGGGTGAGTACTCAGATTTGCCATGTAGCCGTGCTCAGTGCTAGGAGCCTTATGTGGTTATAACTCATGCCTGCTTTGTGGTGGGATATCCACATTGGTGAAGGACCGCGAATGCACGGAGCCTGTCCCTGGCCACGACGGGGAAGCCAGCAGAGGCTGCCCAAGGTCCCAGGGGCGAGAAGGCAAGACCAGGGCGATGCCGCTTCTCTTTGACCTTCTGCACTGCAATGGAGGGCATTTTTCCTCTGGGGTTCCATGGCGCTGCCAACTGGGGCAAAGCTCGGCGTTGCTGGTGGACACCTCAGCCCCACAAGTCGGCGATCCCCTGTGCCTGTACTGCCATCCCTTGAGGAGATCCACGCCTGACGTGTGGTATTGCCTTGCATAGCATTTGGTGTTTTGATTTTTGCCATGCTCTGCTGAAGGGGGCAAAACTCTGGCCTCCAGCGAAGGGCTGAAGGTTTTGCTTGATCATGCTTTGGGAGGCCACCACAAATGGCGAACATGCCCCTGATGTTGCCTTTGTTTGCTTCGCCTTTGGATACGCCTGACTTTGGCTGACCACATGTTTGTGGGTCTTATCTGGATCACCTTGCTCAGCCCTGCCGTTCGTTCCCACGTGCTCACCTGCTGAGGTGGACCTGTGTGGGACTGATAACTGGAGGTCATCCAGTTTTGTGAGTTATGGCAAGGCAATGGAGGTGAGCAAGGGGAAAATCATTAACTCCGATCTCATTGTCGGAGCTGGCACTCAGCAGCTCCCTGCTGCCCTACGACCTCAAAAAAGACAGCATGCTGAGGTTCTAGTGGGCGGGGACGGCCTCATCGAAATGCTCCAGACCGTCATGCAGCCGGCAGGGGCACGCCCTCCTCAGCATGCCCGCTTGAGTGAACGCGGATCGGGTGTCGGAGTGCTCCGGCATGATGATTCAGACAGAGCGGTCGAAGATGGCGAGGCGCGTGCTCATGAGATTGAAACTGGCCCGTGAATGGGTCGTTGGCGAGCCCATCGGGGAGCGAGGCGGCTTCGGCGCCGTCTACGCAGCGCAGGATGTCAACGGCTTGCCCGCCGCAGTGAAGATGGTCCCGAAGCGGCCTGGCGCAGAACGGGAAATGCTGTTCACCGAACTCGATGGCGTACGCAACATCGTGCCGATCCTTGACAACGGTGAGCACGAAGACCACTGGGTACTCGTCATGCCCCGGGCGGAGAAGTCCCTGCGGGCACACCTGCAGCAGCACGGGCCTCTCGCCCTGGCCGAGGCCGTGCGCGTGCTTACGGACATCGCCGAGACCCTGACCGACCTTGACGGCCAGGTCGTCCACCGCGACCTCAAGCCTGAGAACGTCCTGCTTCTCAACGGCCGCTGGTGCCTGGCCGACTTCGGCATCGCCCGCTACGCCGAAGCGACCACTGCCCAGCAGACCTATAAGTTCGCCGGCACCCTTGCCTACATGGCCCCGGAGCGCTGGAAGAACCTACGGGCCACGAGCGCCAGCGACATCTACGCCTTGGGCGTCCTCGCCTACGAGCTCCTGGAGGGCATCACGCCCTTCACCGGGCCGTACGAGCACGACTACCAGGACCAGCACCTCCACGGCACTCCACCGCCGCTCACCACCGCACCCGCCCTGCTGGCTGCGCTGATCACCGAATGCCTTTTCCGCGCTCCCCAGGGCCGCCCCGCGGCTGGCAACGTACTAGAGCGACTGAGCCGCATCCCCACTGCATCTCTGGCAGGCGGGCTGGCCGCACTGGCAGAGGCGAACCGGGCCGAAGCCGCACGCCGCTCCGAAGCCGACCGCCAGGCGTCAGCAGAAGCCACCGAAGCCGAGCGGCGCCGGGACCTCCTGGACGCCGCCCGCACATCACTCAGCCTAATCTCCGACCAGCTCCTGACAATGATCACGAACATCGTCTCCACGGCCGAGGTGCGCAGGGCCCCGGCAGGCTGGACGCTCCGCGTGGCCGAAGCCGATCTGACCTTCAGCAGCGCCCAGGAGACCAACCCCAGTGCCTGGCACGGTAAATCGATGGCGCCGTTCGACGTGATCGCCCACGCGACCATCAGACTCACGATCCCGCAAAACCGGCTGGGCTATGGGGGGCGGAGCCACTCCCTCTGGTACGCGGACGCCCAGGCGGCCGAGCGTTACCAGTGGTTCGAGACGGCCTTCATGCACATGCCGCTGCGCAACGTGACGTCGAAGATCGACCCGTTCTCCCTCAATCCCAACCATGAGGCTCGCGCGGCGGTCGGCCCGAGCATGGCCATGCACCAGGTGGCCTGGCCCTTCACGCCCCTCTCGGTCGGGGATCTGGACGAGTTCATCGACCGGTGGACCAGTTGGCTCGCCAAGGCGGCCAGCGGGGAGCTGGGACACCCCCGCCGTATGCCTGAGCGGGAGCCGCAAGGGTCGTGGAGGAAGTGACGAGCTGAGTACCCAGGAGCCCGCCCCACTCGCTGAGGGCGGGCTCCTGAGGTTCTCGTGGCTAGGCAGCCCAGTCGAGTCCGAGGTCGGCCAGCGCGGCGAGCTTGTCGGCGGTCAGCTTGGCCCGGCGGCTCTTGCTGTTGCTGAGGAACACTCCGAGCTTGACCTCCGACCCATCCGGCAACGTCTCTACGTGGGCCCTGGGGACCTTCACAGAGCCTTCCCGGGCCTTGTACTGCTCCAGGGCCGCTACGCCCTTCTCGAAGGCGCTCATGGCCGCCTTGGGGGCCTTAGTGGGCTTCGTCTGCTCCGGGGGCAGCGGCACGATGCCGACCGCTTCCAGGAGGTCGCGCTGCCCGTCTATCAGTCCCTCCCAGACCGTGTGCTGACGCTGCTTCGCCAGCCACTTGCCCACGTCCATGCCGTGGACGGTGAAGCCGGGCAAGACCTCGGAGCGGTCGTCCTCGTCCGTCAGCAGCTCCCGCAGCGCGGCGTAGTGCCGCTGCCACTCCGGCGGCCACGCGGGATTCCAGTGCGTGTCCACGGCCTCCAGCGCGGTCTTCCACTCAGGGTGGCCCTCCAGCGCACCGGGGCGCCGCAGATTGCTCAGCCACTGCCCTACCGGCCTGTCCAGAGCAGCGGCGGACCTCGGAGCGCAGAGGGTCCAATGGTCCGCGTAGTACGCCTTGGCGGCCTCAAGGTTCTCCTGGAACCGCTCATCGGCCGGGTTCCAGACCATGCCCAGCTTCTCCAGCCGCTGCGCGCGCCTGCCGGTCATCTGCCCCGCCCCGTAGGCCCTTCGCTGTTCTGCGACAAAGGTCCCCAGGGGAAACGCGCCCTCTTTGTACCCATAGGGAACTCGGGCGTGAAGCTCACGCTCCGTGAACGTCTTGAGCGCCGACCAGCCGCGCGCCCAGTCCTGGCGCTCGGTGTCGATGACGTTGAAGGAAATCCAGTCCGCGACCATCACCGGGTCACGCGGAGCCGCAAAACGCAGCAAGAGACGGGATTCGTCCTCACCTTCCTCGGGCGGCGAACCGATGTACTCGGACGGCTGCACGACGTCCTTCTGAGGCTCCTGCGGAATCGCAAGCAATTCGATTGCCTCTTCGTCGTGAGCGCGCAGACCCTCCAATACCTTCACCAAAGGCCGATACGATCCGGAGGTGAACATGTCTTCCGGCTCCTCTCCGGGCTGGAGGAATACCGGCACGATCAAAGAGGCGACTTTCCCTTGTCCGGGCTTTTGACGCAGCGCCCGGCCGATCGCCTGGACGATGTCGTGCGGAGCGCCCTTGGGGTCCAGGAAGGCCACCGAGTCCACAGCCCGGATGTCGACGCCCTCACCCAGCACCCGGCAGTTGCACAGGACAGCCCGCAGCGCCGTGGACCCGAACTCGCCCAGAACCCCCCGCCGACGCTCGGGGACGTGCTCACCGCACAGCCAGTCCGCCCAGATGCGCGCCGGGTACTTCTCGGGCCGGTCAGCGTGCAGCCGCTTGGCGACACGCTCCAGGCCCTCCGCGAACGCCTGCGCCTCTATCGTCCGATGGTGGAAGGTGATGCACGTCTGGAGGTGGTGCTCCGCCATCGTGTGCAGCAACGCCGCCTGCAGCGCCCCCAGGCGCTCACCGCGCACCCTCTCGCTGTGCCGCTCCTCGCTCATCAGCCGCTCCGGGGTGACGACCGGGTCCTGGAGCTCCAGGACGATGATCTGGTACCGCGCAAGCAGCTTCCGCGACACGGCCGATGCCAGCGAGAGCTTGTAGAGGACCGGCCCGAAGACCTTCTCGTCGTCCATGGAGGCCGCCATCTCGCGCGGCAGCGGGTCACGCACCCCCTCCGCGACCTCACGGTTCGGCCGCTCCTCCCAGATCCGCGGCGTGGCCGTCAGATACAGCCGCCGGTAGGAGGGGATGACGTCCTGGTCGTGGACGTCGGCCCAGGCCTTGCCCATCGAGCCACTTGTCCTGTGGGCCTCATCGACCACCGTCAGGTCCATCGGGGCCAGCTGCTGCCCGTAGGCACCCTCGAACGCCTTCGCCAGGACACCCAGGGACGCGTAGGTGGCGTAGACGGTCACAGGCCCCGTGCTGTGCCACAGCGCCAGCTGCACGGGGTTCGTGGTGGAGCGCACCTTGAGGTTCCACAGCTCCGGGTCATCGGTGAGGCTGCACACCGCAACCGCCGGCCCCGTGTGCCCAGCCTCATGCCATTCACGGACCGTCTGAGTCAGAAGGTCCAGCGTCGGCACCAGGACCAGAATGCGCCCCTTGGGCACAATCCGCTTTGCCGACACCGCGGCAATGGTGGTCTTTCCCGTCCCGCACGCGGCATGCACCTGTCCGCGCAGGCCATTGACAGGAATGCCATCCAGTGGAACATCGAGACCGCGCACAATGTTCGCAACAGCCTCGATCTGGTGAGGAAACAGTTTCCTAGCCATTCCCGTGGTCTCCTTTTCGCGGAATGCCGCGCGCAATAAGAATGGAAGGTCCCGGGCGCAATGGTTGGTCCGGGGTTGTGGTGTGTAGACCCAAACACTACACAGGCGTGGTCCGTGATGCATCACCCGCACGCCAACTTTCACCCCCAGGGTGATACATGACCGAATCTCGACCCGATGCGGCCGGTTGTCCTGTATGCTGATGGGGCATTGATGAGCGTCACCGGGCGGGTCTGAGAGTGAGGGAGGGGTCAGGGTGGAGCGCAGCGAAACCCGTCACTGCAGCAAGGCCGGCACCCGTACAACCCGACGGCCCGTCACATCCGTTGCAGGGGTGGTGGCCAGGAACCCCAAGCCCTACACAGGCCCGAGCGTGATGCACCTCCCCTTGCTGCCAGCCCAGGCGACCGCGCTTGCGCGGATGCCCGCAATGAGCGCTTGCGCGAATTGCATTCCCTCCCGGAATTCCGTTCACGGAATTCCATTCCCGCGTTTACGCGGGAATATGAATTGCGCTTGCGCAATTCATTCACTATGACCCGGCTTGCCGGGTCATATCCCGCTCCGCGGG